>DATJIU010000238.1:0-10835 GCA_035492855.1 Dongiaceae bacterium
CGCTCGATCGCTGCGGTTTGAGACCGGCGGTTTATCACAGCGGCCGGTTCCACAAGGGCGCCAAAAAACCAAAAGTGTAACCTATGTATTGGCCTTCGGTGCCACCCATGTCCTGGCCTCATGCCCACCCCGGCCCTCTCCTCATTTGGTGAGGAGAGGGAGCAAATATCGGCGTTCTTCAAATTTCCTCGCGTCCGTGCCAGGCGGCGTCGCGATCAACGGAGCATGGCATCACCAGCCAACATATCGCTGGTCTTCCTCGCCCCGCCAAACGGGGAGAGGACCGAGGTGAGGGGACTTCATTGAAATCTCCCGGCTTTCGAGGGCGCAGGCAGTCGAAAGGGATGGCGAAAACGCTCGCGGAATTATTTTTTCAAAACCGTTTTCACCCAGTCCTGATTGTTGAGATACCACTGCACTGTTTCGCGGATCCCGGTCTCAAAGGTGTGCGCGGGCGTCCAGCCCAGCTCGCGCTGGATTTTTGAGGCGTCAATGGCATAGCGCCGGTCATGGCCGGGGCGGTCCGTCACAAACGTGATCAACTGGCGGGAATTGCCCCCCACCTCCGGCGCGAGTTCGTCAATCAAATCGCAAATGAGCTGCACGATGTGCAGGTTGGCCCATTCGTTATGCCCGCCAATGTTGTAGGTTTCGCCGAGATTGCCGCGCGTGAGCACGGTCCAAAGGGCGACAGCGTGGTCGCGCACGTAGAGCCAGTCGCGCACATTCAGGCCGTCGCCGTACACGGGAATTGGCTTGCGGGCGAGCACGCTCTGGATGACCACCGGGATCAGCTTTTCGGGAAATTGAAACGGCCCGTAATTGTTCGAGCAATTCGTGATGACCGTCGGCAGCCCGTACGTATGATGGTACGCCCGCACGAGCAAATCGCTGGAGGCTTTGCTGGCGGAGTAGGGGGAGTTGGGCGCGTAGGGAGTCGCCTCGGTGAAAAAACCGGTGGCCCCCAGCGAACCGTACACTTCATCGGTGGAGACATGGTGAAAGCGGTGGGATGCCTGCGGATTTTGGCTGGCGGCCGGGGAATTCAACCAGCACGCCCGGCAGGCTTCCAGCAAATGGAAGGTGCCGACGATGTTGGTGTGAATGAAATCACCGGGGCCGGTGATGGAACGATCCACGTGCGATTCAGCCGCCAGGTGCATGACGTGGGTGATGGCGTGTTGTTCCACCACGCGCAGCACGGCGGCCTTGTCACGCAGGTCCACCTGCTCGAAGACATATTTGGGATGCCGGGCCACCGGGGTCAAATTGGCCGGATGCCCGGCGTAGGTCAGGCAATCCAGGTTGACCAGGCGCGCGACCCCCGGCTGGTCAATGACCTGCTGGATGAGATTGGAGCCAATAAAACCTGCACCGCCCGTGATGAGTAGATTCATAATTTAACAACCAAGCAACCAAGGAACTAAGTAGAGGCTTCTTCCGGAGAACGCGGCACATTTAGCACCCGGTGGATGCCATTTTTTATCAGGACTTCATTGAAATTGATGAGCAAGCCGAACGGAAATTTTTTTAGTCGCAGGTAAGTGATGACTTGAGCGGTATGCACGGGTAGCAATTCATCTACCGCTTTTAATTCGATCAACAATTTCTCTTCCACAATCACATCCGCGCGGTAACCGATTTCGACCCGAATGCCTTTGTAGTCCAGTGGCACGGGAATTTGCCTCTGATGATTTATCCCGCGCAGTTGCAATTCCCGGCTCAAACAGGCTTCGTATGCATTTTCCAGCAATCCCGGTCCCAGCTCAGTATGGACCGCAAAAGCGGCATCGACCACGGCCTTGGCCAATTGATCAACGACAGCAGGAACCTGAACTCGTTTCCATTCAGGAAGTTTCTGGCCAATACTTGGTTCCTTGGTTCCTTGGTGGTTCATTTTTTATTTCTCCGGTTTCCAACGCGTGAGCGAATCCTCCAAGGCATCCAGCACCGGGCGGATTTTCACTCCTACACCCAAAAGCTTGGTGACATCCATGACGCAATTGGAGCGCGGCGTTTTGGCGGCCACTTTGTAAAATTCCGCGTCGTCGGCCCAGAATTCAAATTTGCGCGCCGGTTTCAAGATGCGCTCGAGCAATTCAATGACCTGCCGCGTGGTTACAAAGCCGGGGTTGGTCACGTTGTAGGCGCCGAATGGCGCCCGGAGCTCCCATAAATCCAGGCAGGCGCGCACGTAATCGGCGCGGTGGGAGATGGAATTGACGTTGTCATACACCTTGGAATAGCGCTGCACCTTGCTGAGATAGTTCCGGCTGTTGTCCACTTCATCAAAGGGAATGCGCAGCCGCCAAATGTAACTCTGCCCAATGCCGGCAATAGCTTCCTCACCCAGCGCCTTGGTGCCGCTGTAAAAACTACAGGGGCCGTCGCGAAACGAAAAATTCGGCGTGTCGGTCTCGGTGAAGCCGTGAATGGCCTCCGGCGATTGCTCCACCAGCGCCCGCAGGTTCGGGCGGGACAAATCCTTTTCGGTGTGGGTCTGGCCGTTGGCGGTGACTTTGGCGCCGGAATAAATGCAGCCGGAAGAGACGTGTCCCCAGGAAATGTCCAAGGCCGCGCAGGCATGGGCAATGGTTTGGGGCAGAAGCGTGTTGCCGGCCAGGGTGCCGGCCTTGTCCAGTTCGCAGGCGTCCACGTTGGGCTTGCCGGTGTAACCCGCGGCATTGATAAGAAACTCCGGGCGTTGCTCCCGCAGGAAGGGGAACAGCCGGTCAAACCGCGTGTAATCCAGTTCGCTCCGGGACAGCAGGCGAAACGGCCGGCCGCGCTGTTTGAGTTCGCGGGCGAAGGCCTGGCCGATGTATCCGGTACCGCCGAGTAGTAGAATCATTTTTCGTTGTGCAGACGTTTGGCTTCGCCGACCACCTCGTTGACGAGGTAATCACGATATTCACAGTGGGGCATCTTTGCGGTCAGTTGTTCCAACTGATCGAGCGCCAGAAAACCGGCATGAAATGCCGCTTCCTCCGGGCAGCCGATCTTGACGCCGGCGCGCTTTTCGATGGTTTGCACGTAGGCACTGGCCTCGTGCAGGCTGCTGCTGGTGCCGGCGTCCAGCCACGCGAAGCCGCGCGGCAGCCGGTGCACCCGCAGGTCGCCGCGTTGCAGGTACGCCACGTTCACGGCGGTGATTTCCAGTTCGCCGCGCGCCGAGGGTTGCAACGACCGCGCAATGCCCACCACGTCGTTGTCGTAGATGTACAGCCCGGGCACGGCGTAGTTGCTCTTGGGCTGCTTTGGCTTTTCCTCGATGGACACCGCCTTGCCGTTCGCGTCAAATTCCACCACGCCATACCGTTCCGGATCGTGGACGTGATATCCAAAGATGGTGGCGCCAGTCTTGAATTCGGCAAACGCGCGCTGAAAGGTGTCGCCGCCGTAGAAAATGTTGTCGCCCAAAATCAGCGTCACCGGATCGCGGCCGATGAAGGAATCGGCGATGAGAAAGGCCTGGGCAATGCCCGCCGGGCGTTCCTGCTCGCGGTAATCAATGGTGAGGCCAAAACGGCTGCCATCGCCCAGGAGTTGCCGGAAGCGGGGCAGGTCCTGCGGCGTGGAAATCAGGCACAGCTCCCGGATGCCGCCCTCGATCAATGTCGTGAGCGGATAATATACCATCGGCTTGTCATACACCGGCTGGAGCTGCTTGCTGGCCACCAGGGTGAGCGGAAACAGCCGCGACCCTGCACCTCCTGCCAAAATGATGCCTTTCATGCGCGGGAGCGTAAAAGTTTTGCCGCGAAAAGCAAATTCAAGAATTGTGCCGGAACCGCATGGATTTGAGGCCAGCTTGAACGCGCTCTGAGGCTGGGGACTGCGGCTGCCGGCACCCTCAGGGGGCGGAGCGGACGCGGTAAAACCGGCTGAGATGATTGGTCCAGTCAGAATCCCTGAAATAGGCCGTGCCATTGGTCAGGATAAAGGACTGGACGGGGGTCCAGTCTGCTTGGGCCAGGCTGGAGCAGGCTTCCACCGTGACGCCCTGATTGGTGCTGCCGGTGAGGGAAAACCCGAATTGATTGCCGGCAATGCCCGGGCTGCCGGGAGTGGTGGAGCCGGGCAACACCCACAAAGCGGTAGACCGCCCGCCATAATGCGCCTGCCAGCCTGTTGTATCGGCAAGATAATAAATGGTGGCCACCGTGTTTTGAAAGGCAGTCGTGGTGCCATTGCCGGCGGGAGCGTCTCCGTAGAAATAAACTTTGGCGAGCTGGCTACAACCGAAGAATGCCGCGTCCTGGATGTTGGTGATGCTGGCGGGCAGGGCGAGGCTGGTCAGCCTGGTGCAGCCGGAAAACGCTGCGTGTCCGATGCCCATCACACCGGGGGAAAGGCTGAGGTTTGTGAGCCCGGAGCAGAGGGCAAATGCATTGTCTCCAATCGTCGCGACCCGGGCCGGAATGACGAGGTTTTTCAGGCCGGTGCAGGAGTAAAACGCATAGCCTCCGATGGTAGTGACGAGGGGCGGGAGGGTGACTTTTGTGAGTCCCGAACAAAAGGCAAATGAGTTCGTCCCAATGGAGGTGAGCCCGGCGGGAAGGACCAGATTGGTGAGTCCTGTACAATTGGCGAACGTATAATCCCCGATGGTAGTGATGCCGGAAGGGAGGGTAAGATTTTTTAGGCCGGCGCAGGCGGTGAAGGCATGGTCGCCAATGGCGGTGACGCTGGAAGGAATAATGAGGCCCGTCAGCTTGGGGCAACCGCCAAACGCGTTAGGCCCGATGTTGGTAATACCCGCCGGGACGGTGATATTCGTCAGGTTGTTACATCCGCCGAAAGTGCCGGCGCCAATAACGGTGACACCGGTAGGAATGGCGAGACTCACCAGGCCGGTACAGGAGACGAACGCCTGCTTCCCAATGGTAGTGACGCTGGCAGGAATGACGAGATTAGTGAGTCCGGAGCAAGAATCAAACGCGCTTGCTCCAATGGTGATGACCCCGGAAGGGAGCTCAAGGTTCGTGAGTCCGGTGCAGTACGAGAATGCCAGATCTCCAATGGCGGTGACATGGGCGGGAATGGTGTAGCTCCCGGCTCTGCCGCCGGGAAAGGCAATGAGGGTGGAGCTGTTCTTGTCAAAGAGCACTCCATCACTGTCACCATAGGCCGGGTTGGCGGCATCTGCGGCGATATTTGTCAGCGCGGTGCAGCCCGTGAAAGCGCCGCGACCGATGGCGGTTACACTGGCGGGGAGGGTAAGTTGGGGCAGCCCGGGACAAGAAATAAACGCGAAATCTCCGATGGCGCTGACATTGGGGGGAATAATAAAATTGGTCAGCCCGATGCAGTAGTCAAATGCCCAGTTGCCAATGGTGGTGATGCTGTCGGGGAGGTGGAGGCTTGTGACTTCCGTGCTTTGAGAAAAAGCGAAATCTCCGATGGCGGTGACCGGCAGGCTCGCAATGGTTTCAGGAACAGTGACGTCGCCGCCGGAGCCGGTGTAGCCCGTGATGGTGACATTGCTGTTGGCAGTGGTATAGGTGAAATCCAGCGCCCGTACTCCGCCTGCCAGGAAGCAGAGCCACAACGCCAATAGCCAGGATCGCTGCCATGTGCCTTGGGAATTCATCCTTACATTTACCCACTATTCCCGTTGTCAGTCCACCCGGATTTTGCCCGTTTTTTGCCTGCAAAGCCCGACTCCGGAAGTGAATTTTCAGATTCCATCACCCGACTAAGCAAAGGCCGTGATAGGCCCCATTGCGTTGCTTCATCCTATTCAATCGCCGCGCGCATGGCGGCAAACCAGTCCTTGCCCTTGGCCACGTCCACCGGTTGCTTGCCCTTGGTGGAATCATCTTCGAGCAGTTCCGGCGGCAGTTCCTTGAGAAACGGCGAAGGATGGCACGGCATGGCCTGACCGTATTTTTTGCGGCTCACGCAGTGGCTGATGGTCAGGGTCAGCATGGCGCGGGTTACGGCTACATAAAACAACCGGCGTTCCTCGTCCATGGTGCCTTCCACCTTGGAGCGCGAATGCGGCAACAGCCCGTCCTCCAGGCCCACGATGTACACATGCGGGTATTCCAGTCCCTTGCAACTGTGCATGGTGATGAGCGTCACCGCGTCCCCGGCAGATTCCTTTTCTTCCTCCCGCTCGGAATCCAGCGTCACATCTTCCAGGAAGGTTTCCAACCGTTCGCCCAACGGCGCGGTGGCGGTGCCGTACTGATCCAGCGTGCCCACCATTTCCTTGAGGCCGCGCACCCGGTTGTCGCCGGCTTCCACATTTTTTTCGGAGCGCCGCAAATCCTCGTAGTACCCGATCTCGTCAAGGAAACGGTCCGCCCAGGCTTGAAATGCCTGCGGGGTATTGCCGGGGGCGTGCAGCAGCGCGCGCGTGCGTTCCACGAATTCCACAAAGGCCTCGATGCTTTCCCGCGTGCGTGCCTGGAAGGTGGTGGTCACCGCCGGGTTTTGCATGGCGGCATACACCGAACCTTTGCGCTCGTGGCTCGCGGCCAGCAATCGCTCCATCGTCACATCGCTCAACCCGCGGGCGGGCGTATTCGCAATTCGCAACAGGCTCACGTCGTCATGCGGATTGATGAAGGTCTTGAGGTACGCCAGGAAATCCTTGATTTCGCGCCGGTCAAAAAAGCTCTGCCCGCCGATGAGGTGATACCGCACGCCGCCAGTGCGCAACGCCGTTTCCAGGGGACGCGACTGCTGATTGGTGCGGAACAAGATGGCTTGCTGACCCCAGGACACGCGCTGCGCCATGCGCGCGAATTCAATTTTTTCCACTACGCCGCGCGCTTCCTCTTCGTCGGTCTCGTAAGTACACATCGCAATCTTGGCGCCGTGCCCTTTTTGAGACCAGAGGGATTTGGCTCGGCGTCGCGCGTTGTTTTTGATCACCGCGTTGGCGGCGGTCAAAATGGTGGTGGTGGACCGGTAGTTTTGCTCCAGCTTGACGATTTTGACCTCGGGAAAATGTTTTTCCAAGTCGAGCAGGTTGGCGATTTCCGCGCCGCGCCAGCCGTAAATGCTCTGGTCGTCATCGCCGACCACACACAGGTTGCGATGTTCCCGGGTCAGGAGGTGCACCAGGTCAAACTGCGCGGCGTTGGTGTCCTGGTATTCGTCCACCATCACGTAACGGTATTTGGCGCGGCAGGCTTCCAGGGCGTCGGGATGCTCGTGGAACAGCCGCAGCGTCAGCAAAATCAAATCATCAAAATCCACTGCGTTGCAGGCGTGCAGCGCCGATTCGTAGCGTTTGCGGATGTGCTCGGCCATGGCCTTCACGCTGGCATCGGCAAACACCGCCGCACGTTCGCCGCCGTTTTTGTAACGGCTCAGCAACGCGAGAATGGCGTGCGGATCGGTCTTCTCGCCCTTGGCGGAAATTTGGGCCAGGATTTTCTTGACGGCGCCGAGTTGCTCCGACTCGTCGTAAATTACGAAATTGCGCTTGTAGCCCAGTTTTTCAATGTGCTGCCGCAGGATGCGCACGCAGAGCGAATGAAAGGTGCAGATGGTGGGTCGCAGGTCGGCGGCATTGGCCCCGGTTTTTTTGGGGCGGGGAGTCAGTTTGTTGACCCGTTCCTGCATTTCCCGCGCAGCCTTGTTGGTGAAGGTGACGCCCAGGATGTGACCCGGCGCCACGCCGCGCTCAATCATGTGAGCGATGCGGAAAGTGATCACCCGCGTCTTGCCCGTGCCCGCCCCGGCCAGGATCAACACCGGACCGCGGATGGTTTCCACAGCCTGGCGTTGTTCCGGATTGAGCGAATTCAAATTCAACATCGGGCGCGGAGTCTAGGGCGCGACACGGTGAACGCAAGCCCAATGGAAATGTGCGCTTCCGTTTCGCCGTTTTCGTGATATTTCTGCGTCATGGAACCGCCGTCCCAGCACCGCATTCCCGCCCGTTCCCGGCGGGAAGCCATGGATTGGGGACTCGTGCTATTGAGCCAGGGCATCTCCGCCACGCCGGAACGGGATCCCGACGCCGGGTGGAACTTGCTCGTGGAACCGGGCGATGTCGTAGCCGCGGAGCGGGCCTTGCAACTCTACCGCAGTGAGAATCGCCGGTGGCGCTGGCGGCAACCGCTGCCCTGGCCGGGGCTGGCATTTGACTGGACCAGTTTGCTTTGGGTCGTGTTGCTGGCAGCGTTTTATTGGCTGGCGGCGTTATCGGGCACGTTTTGGAAAACCGCCGGTGTCATGGACAACCAGGCGGTGCGGGCCGGGGAATGGTGGCGGATTTTCACCGCCATGCAGTTGCATGCCGACCTCGGGCATCTCAGCGCGAACCTGGCCATCGGCTTTGTGTTATTGGGACTGGTGATGGGCCGTTTCGGTCCCGGCATCGGTTCCCTGGCGGCCTTCCTGGCAGGCGCTGCGGGGAATGTGGCCGGGCTGTTTTTTTATCCGGACCCGCACGCCAGCCTGGGCGCGTCCGGCATGGTGATGGGCGCTTTGGGATTGCTGGCCGCGCAATCGGTGGCCTTGTTGCGGCGCCGGGTGATTCCGTCCCGCCAGATATTTGCCGCGCTGGCCGCCGGGGTGATGCTGCTCGCGCTGTTTGGCTTCTCACCGCATTCGGACATGGTGGCGCACGTGGGTGGATTTGGGGCCGGCGTCATTTTGGGCGCCTTGCTAGGCCTGTTGCCCGCCCGCTGGCAAAACCCCAGGACCAATCTGGCGGCGGGAATTGTCGTGGGCGCCATCATCATCTTTAGTTGGGGGGTGGCGCTGCATCTCGGGAGTCAGAATTCCATATAAGCCGCTATCGTCCTCGTCCTCCTCCTCGGAAAAAATCAGCGAGGACGAGGACGAGAACGATGACGAGGACGGATGAGTCAAACTTACGCCGGGTTTGACCCCACGTCCTTTTTCCCGCATGCTGGTGGCATGGCGAATTCTTTCGGACATCTCTTTCGCATCACCACCTGGGGCGAATCCCACGGCGGCGGCGTTGGCGTGGTGGTGGATGGCTGTCCGCCGTGCCTGGAACTGACGGAGGCCGACATCCAGCCGGATCTCGACCGCCGCCGGCCCGGCCAATCGGCCATCGTCACCCCGCGCAAGGAATCTGACACAGTGCAAATTTTGTCCGGCACCTTCGATGGCAAGACGCTCGGCACGCCCATTTCCATGTGGGTGAAAAATGAGGATCACCGGCCGGAAGCGTACAATGAGATGGCTGAAAAATTCCGGCCCTCCCATGCGGATTACACTTACCAGGCCAAATATGGCATTCGTGCCTGGCCGGGGGGCGGCCGCAGCAGCGCCCGCGAAACCATTGGCCGCGTGGCGGCCGGGGCGGTGGCCAAGAAAATTTTGCGCGAGCAATTCGGCGTGGAAGTGCTGGCCTACGTCAAACAGGTCCAGCGCATCGTGGGTCAGGTGGATGCCGAAGCCGTGCGGCTGCGCGACGTGGAAGCCAACATCGTGCGCTGCCCGGATCAAACTGCCGCGGTGAAGATGATTCGCCTCATCGAAAAAATGCGCCGCTCCGGCGACAGCGTGGGCGGCATCATTGAAGGCGTGGCGCGGGGGGTGCCGCCGGGCTGGGGCGAACCGGTGTTTGACCGGCTGGAAGCCGATCTGGCCAAAGCCATGTTGAGCCTGCCCGCCACCAAGGCATTCGAGGTTGGTTCCGGGTTTGGCGGCATTTTGCTGACCGGCCGGGAGCACAATGATTTGTTCCGCATGCAAGGCGGCAAGGTGCGGACGGTGTCCAACCGCAGCGGCGGGATCCAGGGCGGCATCAGCAACGGCGAAACCGTTTTCTTCCGGGTGGCCTTCAAGCCCACCGCTACCGTCATGCACGAGCAGGATACTGTTTCCGCGAAATTCAAGAACACCACCTTGAAGGGGCGGGGCCGGCACGACCCGTGTGTCTTGCCGCGCGCGGTGGTGATGGTGGAAGCCATGACCGCGCTGGTGCTGGTGGATCACGCCTTGCGCCAGCGGGCCCAGTGTGGCTGAGGTTTGGCTGTTTCGTTGGGGGAGAAATGAAAAAGGCCGGATCAGAGATCCGGCCTTACAACACACACAATGAGAACTTAGTCCGCCAACACAGCCTTAGACTAACCGATTCTCATTTGGCAACCAGTCACCAGAACTGGGGACAAGCTGATAAATTTGCAAGTATTTCGTTTTTAGTGGTTTGTAAATATTATTCTGTTTTGGCGGCTTACTGGGCGAACATCCATTCTATCCAGGCGCGCCCGCCAAAAATCCAAATGACGGCGGCCAGGGCAATATAAGGCCCGTACGGCAGACGGCTGGACCATTCCTTTTTGCCGCACACTATCAGCAGGGTGCCCACCATGGAACCGATAATGGAACTGACCATCAGCGAGAACAACACGGATTGCCAGCCGAGGAACGCGCCGATGGCGGCCATGAATTTGACGTCGCCAAAACCCATGGCCTCGCGCGGCAGCACAATGGCGTCGCTGACCGCCTCCAGGTGCCGCACCTGTTCGGGATCGAACTCATCGGCGTCGATAAGCAATTTTTTGGGGGACAGCTTCACGGTTACATCACGATAGCCGCGGTCCACCAGTTCCACGATCTGGGCGTGGAGCGAGACGGTGTCGGATTTGCGGTAGAACAGTTCCTCGTAGGATATTTCCCCATCGGGGAGAATCACGGCGGTTTCAGTGAAAATGATTTTGGAAGCTGCCGGCAGCTTGAGCTTTTGCCGGCCGAACACCAGCTTGCCGACTCGCAGCACGGCGTAAATAACCCCGCCACCCACTGCCGCGCCGATGATGCCTTCCTTCAAGGAGACATTGAGCGAATGCACCTGGTGGAGCGCGGGCACGAAGAAGGAGGCCAACAGGCCGGCG
>DATJIU010000239.1:0-9074 GCA_035492855.1 Dongiaceae bacterium
GATGGCAGCCTCCTCCTGGGTGGCCGTTTACAACCCGCTTTCACCAATCGGCCAATGTGGCTGGCCGAGTTAACTCCGGCGCTGGAATGGAACACCAATTTCATTACCGACTATTTGAATTTTGAATCTTTTGTCCGATCCATCCTCGTACAACCGGATGGCAAAATAGTTTTCGGCGGGTCTTTTGATTATGTAGGCAGCCACGTCTGCAGCGGCATTGCCCGCCTGGATTTGTCCGGCAAGGTGGACAGCCGCTTTGCGTCGGGATTGGGCGTGGGGGATGGAATGGTTGCATCCTGGCAAGACCCGGGAGTGTTTGCCCTGGCACTACAGCCAGATGGCAAAATCTTGGTGGGGGGGAGATTTGCAGGCTTTGACGGACTCTACTCCACCAACATTGTCCGGCTGCTGCCGCAAAGCGATCCCGAAGCCCCGAGAATCGCCTGGATTCCCACCGCCCCGGACACCTACTGCGTAGCCGTCACCGGCCCACCTGATGTTGACTTCCTTGTGCTACAATCCTCCTCCAACCTGGTGGACTGGAATGATATTATGTTTGGGCCTGCACCTTTGATCACGCCGAATTACTCTTGGTCCTCTGACCCCGCCGCCTTTTTCCGCATTAAACCGGCCGATTCCAACGCCACCCCAGCTTCCGCCTCATCCGCCCACTTGGAACCGCGGCGAACAAGATGGCCCTGAGCCTTATGGCTGAGGGGTATTAGGGTGGGCGCCATTCCTGGATTCACCTTCTTGGAGCAGGTTAATTCGATTGCAGGCGGAAAAATTCCGGGCTGCTGGCAACCGGGTTGGTGTAGGGGGTGGTAGCGCCGACTATTTTGGTGAAATTGCCGGCAACGGAAGCCGCGTGATAGAGGAAAAAGGACGGATCATTCCAGGACAGCACGGCGTGATTGTTGTTCCAAGCCAGATTGAGCGTGGGTTGCAAAACCAGCGCGAAGATGCCCCCCACCCCCAGCGAACTGCCCCGGAAACCATAGGTCGTAGCGCCATAAAGCGTGCCGGCGGCTAGCACCAGGGGATGCGGCTGGGAGCCATCCGAATATTGAAATGAATGAAACACGTTGAAGCCGGTGCCGTCGGTTTTCAACGCGAAGACCGTGCCCTGACCGCCGGTCCCACCGACCGAGGCCGTCCCATACAGGTTGTCCCCGGACAGCACTAGGCCGCTCATGTCGTAGGGGTAGGCTCCGGTGATATTGGCGCCGCCCTGCGCCTGAAAAGTAAAGAGGTTGGTATAATGCGAACCGTCGGTATCCAGCCGGAAGACATTGCCAGAGCCGTTCGTGCCGCCCTGATAGGTCACGCCAAACAAGGTGTTCCCGGATAGCACGGGGGTGCCATAGGAACCCCATCCGTTGACCCCATCAAAATCGAGCAAATGCACAAAGCCGTCGCCGCCAGTGCCAACGCGATAGACCAGGCCATTGAGCGAAGGCCCACCGTAACGGCAAAAGCCATAAACCAGGTTGCTGGACACGACAACGCCGCCATAAGGCTCTTCGTTGTTCGTAAAGTCATGCAAGTCGGTGAACCCGTATCCGGGAAGGCTCAGAGAAAATAATGTACCACTCTGGTTGGTGCCGCCCCCGGCTGTGGTGCCATACAGCGTATTATTATACAGGGTCAACCCGCTCGCCGGTTGCTGCCCGTTGGTAAAGGCGAACGAGAACAGAGTGGCAAAGCCCGATCCGTCGGTGTTGATCTTAAAAACGCTGCCGGCGTCATGCACCCCGCCATAAAATGTCGTGCCATAAAGCGTGTTGCTGACCAGCAATAACCCCGGATTGGGAGTGTCCCCGGTGCTGTCCGGATAGGTACTGGTCCCGGGGTCATAAGTTCCCAGGTTGAAATTAAACAGATTGGTAAAGTGGGTGCCGTCCGTGTCGATCCGAAAGATGGTGCCGTACCCATATGTGCCCCCGGCCAGAGCCGTACCGTACAGGGTCTTGCCTGAGAGGACCAGCGACACCGGCCCCACCCCATCGCCATTGACCGACTGGGAGCCTTGGAACGTGTCGGCACTGAACACATAGAGATTGGTGAAGGTAATTGCCACTGCTCCGGGCACCGCCGGAAAACAGGTGACCACAAAAAAGGCGACCATGCGAAAAAACATTCTCATATGACTCCTTGCGATTGGTTTTTATACCATCCCCTTGTCCGCCAAACTCAACGTGGTGACTGCCGCTGACTTTGCCTCAACTGTCTTATTTTGACAATTATTTATGCTGCTGCTGACTTCCCCGGAGTTTCCCTAAGAGCAGTGTGGCGGCGGTGAGCGGAGGTGCGCCCGAGGTTATAATTATAAAGCCCACGGTTCTGGCGGTCTCACGTTGAAGTTACGAAAGAACGCCCTGAGCCTTGCGACTCAGGGCAATCGGAACGTGGATTAATTCGCCGCGCCCTAAAACATCTTGGTCAGGGTCAGGGCGATGGTGTGCCCTTGCGGCCGGTCTTGGGCCAGGACTTCATAGTTGTAACGCAGCGAGGTGAACAACTTCAGCTGGGGCCAAAACGCGTTGAGCTCCGGGCCGAGCGCCACGACCTCGTCGCGGTCGCTGGATGCACCCGCACCACAGTCCTGCGTGGTCTGGAGTTGATAATACCCGGCCAGGCCAATATCCACCGTGGGACGCACGCTCTTGCTGATGCCCCACTCCAACGTCCACTGGTTGCCCGGGGTGATGTGGGTGTCCTTTTCCTCGTGGTTGATTTCGTAGCGGTTCAAAGTCGAGACCGCCCAGGTCTTTTGCTCATCCAGATACACCGTGCCGCCTGCGGTGATCATGTGTCCCCAAAAGCCCTTGCCCGGTTTGGCCGTGCCCGGTTGCGAATCGCCTGTGGGCGCCCAGAAAGAATAGCCCAGCGCCGCATCCCAGCGCTGCCCATGCCAGCCAATGACCGCCGGCTCGAAATAGACATCGCCGACGCCAAAGCAATGGTCCTTGAAGCCACCCACCTTAAGGCTGGTGTATTGCAACGGCACCAACGCATCCATGCCGAAGTTGCCGCCGAGCACCTGCCAGTCGCTGATCCAAATGCCGCGGATGACATTGGCGTAAACGAAGGCGTCAAAGTCCACCGGGGCCCGGTCACCGTTGGGCAGGTTCACCTGACCGGCGGTGTAAAAGGCATTGTAGTCGCGCAGATAAAAGCCCGGTGGCGGCAAGGTGGCGGCCTTGAGACCTTCCACTCCCGGAACGTAATGGCCGGTGAAGGATTGGGCGCACAGCCCCGCAGGCAACGCCAGCACCACGCCGGCCAGCGACCACAGGTTCAGCGGATTTTTCATGAAAAGGTTATAAAGTCTTAAACGTCCTGCAGCTTGCCGGTGAGGTAGCTCTCGTAGGAACTGAGGTCCAGCAACCCGTGGCCGGAAAGGTTGAAGAGGATCACGCGTTTTTGGCCAGCCTCGCGGGCCTTGATGGCCTCGCACACGGCGGCATGGACCGCATGCGCCGATTCCGGCGCGGGCACCACCGCCTCATTGCGGGCGAAGAGCATCGCGCTTTCAAACACCGCCGTTTGCGGATGCGCTTCCGCCTCGATGAGTCCCAACTTGTGCGCGTGGCTGACCATCGGCGCCATGCCGTGATACCGCAAGCCCCCCGCATGAATGGAAGGCGGCATGAACTTATGCCCCAGCGTGTGCATCATCACCAGCGGCGTCATCTCGGCCGTGTCGCCAAAATCATAGCGCAACTCGCCCTTCGTCATGGACGGACAGGCCGTCGGCTCCACCGCCACGATGCGATACTTCTTCTGCCTGGTGATCTTCTGGTGGATGAACGGAAACACCAGCCCGGCAAAATTGCTCCCGCCGCCCACGCACCCAAAGATGACATCCGGCGCCTCGCCCGCCAGCTCCATCTGCTTGAGCGCCTCCAACCCGATCACCGACTGGTGCAACATCACGTGGTTGAGCACGCTGCCGAGGGCGTATTTGGTGTCCGGATGCGTCACCGTGTCTTCAATCGCCTCGCTGATGGCGATGCCCAGGCTGCCCGGGCAATTCGGGTCCTCCGCCAGCAACTTGCGCCCGTACTCCGTCAAATCGCTCGGACTCGGATGCACCGTGCCGCCCCAGGTATGCATCAACATGCGGCGATACGGCTTGTGCTGATAACTCACCTTCACCATGTAAATATTGCACTCCAGGCCGAACAGCTTGCACGCCATCGCCAGCGAAGCGCCCCACTGGCCCGCGCCCGTCTCCGTGGCCAACCGCTTCGTGCCCGCCACCTTGTTAAAGAATGCCTGCGCCACCGACGTGTTCACCTTATGGCTGCCGGCAGGGCTGCCTCCCTCGTACTTGTAATAGATATGCGCCGGCGTTTGCAGCGCCTGCTCCAACCGCGTGGCGCGCATCAACGGCGAAGGCCGCCAGAGCGCGTAGATATCGCGCACCTCCTGCGGAATCTCCACCCAACGCTCCGCCGTCATCTCCTGCTCAATGAGATTGTTCGGAAAGATGGGGGCCAACGCATCTGCCGTGAGCGGCTGCTTGGTGCCGGGATGCAACGGCGGCGGCAACGGCGTGGGGAAATCCGCGTTAAGATTGTACCAATGCTTGGGGATGTCCGTCTGCGGCAGAATGAAACGCGTGGGCTGACTCATAGATGCATGCTCGATTTAACGCAGCATCAACCTTTTCCCACCCCGGGACTAGTCCGGTTCTGTCAAACTTTGCGCAGAACTTGTCCGGGCGGGATGATTACCCTCCCCTACCGGCCCGGAGCAAAATCGCTGCGTCAGCGTGAGGGCATGGGGTAGCCTTGCAGGCGGTGGGCGGCCAGAAATTCAAACGCACAGCGGCCTGAGGCCACCCGCTCAAAAACCAGAACACACGCCTCCGGCCAGCCCTTGATCAAAATCCCCGGGGTGGACCGGCGCTTTCCACTTCAGCCGCCGAAGCAATTAGGACAACGGCGGCGCCCCATGGCTCCCTTGGGCTCATGAAATCCGTTTGGGTTTCACGATCAATAACACGATCCCCCCAACGAGCATGAGCGCACCCATGGCCGGCGGAATGAAATGATTTTTCGAGGTGGCAATGTGCAGCCCCAGAAAGTTGATGGGCTGTCCCGGGGTCGAGAAGCTCAGCCCGGAATAGGCCAGCACGACAATGCCCAATGTAATGAGAGCGACGGCTAATAAGAATTTCATAAACAATTAAAATGGCGGGGGGATTTCGTCACAAGGCTTTGCGGCCCGAAATGACCCGGAGCAAAATCACAACAATGGCAATGACGAGCAGGACGTGGACAAAGCCACCCATCGTGCTGCCGGTGACAAGACCCAGCAGCCACAAAATGATGAGCACGAGCGCAATGGTATATAACATAACTGGTTTGGATTGGCGGCCAGGGCAGACCGGGGCAACGGAGTCCCGGTCTGAC
This sequence comes from Dongiaceae bacterium, assembly GCA_035492855.1. Lineage (GTDB taxonomy): Bacteria > Verrucomicrobiota > Verrucomicrobiia > Limisphaerales > JAFMIX01 > JAFMIX01. Next base: position 5,424 of record DATJIU010000239.1, read on the forward strand.
AGGTCGGCGCGATGATCAGGCTTTGGCTGTTTCGGGTTTCTTGGTTTCACCCGGGTTGCCATGCACGGTGTGGCGTGCGGCATCCACGACTGTTGCGCTCGCGTTACCGACCGCCTTAACGGCCCCACCGGCGATTTCCCCCACGGCGTGTTCGGTCCCCACCGCCAGTTTTTCAGTGCCCTTGATTACCCCGCCGCCAACGGCAACGGCCGCGTGTTCCACGCCAACGCCAACCTTGGCGACATCTTTGACGGTGGTGGCAACCACCTTCTCGGCGGTGTTCACAGTGGCCTCAATGACTTTGCCCGTGCCTGCGACCACGGCAATGCCGTCGGCTTTGGCCGTCCCAATAATTCCCGGATGTTTGGTTGTATTCATTTTAAATGTCTTCGTGTTGTTTGCTAACGCTGGACACAGGTTAGGCCGCTGGGTGGCGCCCCGCCATCAGGTATAACCAGAACTCGCCTTTGGGGAGAATTACCCGGCCCGGAGTCTGATTTGGCCTGGATTGGGTCAGAACCCGGATAGGCGGGTGCAACTTGCGGTTGGCGTGGGGAGCGCCGCGACACCCCGCCGGGTGGGGGCACCCGGCGTATGGGGCTATTGTCAGCGCGGGTTGACGCCTCGCCGGGTTTCCCTGGGGCTCGCGTCGTCCGTGGTTTATCCCATCACGGTTTCCCGGTCAAAACCGCTTCGTGAGCGTGAGGGCGACGGTGTAGCCTTGGGGACGGTTGTCGGCCAGGAATTCACAGATACAGCGCAGGGAGGCCGTCAGATCCCAGCGGGGAATTTCCGTGCGCAGTTCCGGGCCCACGCCGGCCACGCTGGCGCCTTCGGGGGTATATCCAGCTTCCACAAATTGTTTCTGAAAATAACCCACGAGGCCCAAGTCGGTGTTCTTCGAGACGGTACGGCTGAGGCCCCATTCCAGAGAATAGACGGAACAGGAAGCGAATACCGGGCTCGATGTTGTCGTTCCGTTGGGAAGAAGCGTGCTAAAGGAGCGCAATGTTTGAGAATTGAATTCCAGATGGTTCAATACGGAAATCGCCCAGGCTCTGTCCTGGTCGGGATACCAAACGCCCCCGCAGGTCAATTGGTGCGCCCAGCGGTCATTGCCCAGGTTTACGGAGCTGTTAGCGTCAAACTCGCCCGTCGGCAGCCATAGACCATAACCGACCAAAAAATCAAACTGCTCCAGATGCCATGAGAGCAGCACCGGCTCAACCTCCACATCCCCCAAGCCGAACCGATTTGCATCCGTTACCACATTAACAATCCGTCCGCCAGCTGACCGAATAGGGGTATAATAGCTCACCTCTTTGTATCCAAAGGGCACTCGGACCCCCAAGCCATAATCGGCTCCCAGTACTTTCCAATCCGTCACCCACAACAGATGCGGCGCTTGCAGGTAAATGAAGGTTTTATAGTTATTTTGCCCGCCCAAATTATCTGAGCCGGTGTAAAACAGATTGTCATCCTGGAAATAAAATCCCGGCCCGGGCAGCGTGCCACCCTTGATGCCCGCCAAACCGACGGGATAATGGATGCCATCCACGGGCAGTTGCGCCCGCGCCGATGCGGCCAGAATCAGCATTCCGGCCAGAAACAACACGACTCGTTTTTTCATGTTTTTTTCCGGCCGGAGTTTCGGACGGGTTACCGGACCGTCGCCTGCAATTTGGCTTTCAGCGCCTCCACAATTTTCGCATGGGCGGCGTTCACCTCGGCGTCGGTCAGGGTCTTGTCCGCCGCGCGGTAGGTGAAAGCGTACGCCACGCTCTTCTGGCCCTCAGGCACATTCTTGCCGCGAAATACGTCGAAGAGTTCCGCGGTTTCCAGGTTGGCCGCCTTGGCCTGCCTGACCACCTGCAACACAGCTTCGTGGGTGGTGGCTTCCGGCACCAGCAGGGCCACATCGCGCCGGCTGGACGGAAATTGCGGGAGCGCCTTGAAGGACTTGGCCGCGTTGCGCCGCGCCAGGAGCAGGTCGAGGTTGAATTCCGCGAGGAACACAGCATCACGCAGATCATAGCGTTTGGCCAACGGCGGGAGCAACTGGCCGAGTTCGCCGAGCGGCAGCTTGCCGCCGAGCGTCACCGTGCCGGATTCCAGGAACAGCGCCGTGCTTTCCGCGCGCCGGGCATAGACCACGCCGCGCAGGCCGAACTGCTCCAGGAATTCCTCCACCAGCCCTTTCAAATCGTACAGGTCAAATTTGGCGTCGCGGTCAGCGCCGCTCCAGAACGCCAGCGCCCGCTGGCCGGTGAGGGCCACGGCGACGCGCCGTTCCTCCCTGGCCTGGCCGCTGGCATGGAGAAACACCCGGCCGATTTCGAACAACGCCACATCGGAATTCTTGCGCGTCAGGTTGTGACGCAACGAATGCAGCAAGCCCGGCAGCAGGCTGGGCCGCAACACGTCCATGTCGGCGCTCAACGGATTGGCGAGCGCCACCAATTCATCCGGGTTGCCCCGGCATTCGGCCTTGGAAATCAGTGTCTGGCCCTGTGCCTCACTCAGTCCGAGCCCGGACAGAATGCGCCGTGCTTCGGCAAGCTGGTCGTACACAGTGTCAAAGGCATTCGCGCCCAGCGCCCCGCGCGGCGGCGTGCTGGGGATGCGGTCCACACCATAGAGCCGGCCCACTTCCTCAATCAGATCGGCCTCGCGTTTCAAATCCACGCGCCAGGTGGGAATGCTGAACTGCGCCGCTTCCTCCGCCTCTCCAGCCGGGACTTTTTGCAAGCCCAGGCTTTCCAAAAATTTCACCTGCTGTTCCGCCGGGATGGCGAGGCCCAACAACGCGTCGGTTTTGGCAAAGCGCAACGACAATTGCTTGGTCGCCGCCGGTTGGGGCTGCACATCCACCACGCCTTCGGCCAACTGGCCGCCGGCGGTTTCCAAAATCAACTGCGCCGCGCGGCGGCTGGCCCAGTCGCAAATGCCCACATCCGCGCCACGCTCGAACCGGTAGCTGGATTCGCTGCGCAGCCCCAGGGCCTTGCTGGTGCGGCGGATGTTGGTGGGCGCAAAGTACGCGCTTTCGATGAGCACATCCACGGTCTGGTCGTTGATTTCCGTGTTCGCTCCGCCCATGACGCCGGCCAACGCAATGCCTTTTTGCTCGTCGGCAATGAGCAGCATTTCCGCGGTGAGCGTGCGTTCCTGGCCGTCGAGGGTTTTGAATTTTTCGCCGGCAGCGGCCCGCCGGACCACGATCGTGGGCTTGCCATCTCCAGCCTTGGCGATGAGGTGATAATCGAAAGCATGCAGCGGCTGGCCGATTTCCAGCATCACGTAATTGGTCACATCCACCACGTTGCTGATGCTGCGGATGCCCACCTTTTCCAGCGTGGCACGCAGCCATTCCGGGCTGGGGCCGACCTTGACGCCCTGGATGACCCGCGCGGTGTAGCGCGGACACAGGGTGGCGTCTTCGATCCGCACCGCAACCAGATCGCGGCTCGCGGGGCCACCGGCGGCGGATTTGATTTCCGGCAGCTTCAGAGGGTTGCCGGTGATGGCCGCAATTTCGCGGGCGATTCCAATGACGCTGTTCAGGTCCGGCCGGTTGGGCGTGACTTCGAGATCATAAACGACATCGCCGCCGCTACGGCCGAGGTATTCGGCAAACGGCTGGCCCACCGG
>DATJIU010000240.1:0-7488 GCA_035492855.1 Dongiaceae bacterium
CGAACGGTTCCGGGCTGGCGGCCCCTGCGATGAGCGCCAAGGCGTTCATACCACCGGGCATTGTAGCAGGGTCGCGGAAACCCTGTGGTTTAATGGTGAACCCTATTTTTTGAGGCCAAAAACGGGGGTTTTAAAGTTTAAACCGGCTGCGGGAGAAGGGATTGCAAAAGTGGAAAATCGAAAAACCGCAAAATCATTGTTAAACAAAAATGCAGGGTGAACCACCAAGCAACCAGGAAACCAAGGTGCGAAAACCAGCGGCGCGGGTTCCCGATTATTCGGAGGGTGGAGCGCCGCGACACCCTGATCCAAGCGCCGGAGGGCGGCGCCTCACGCGCCGGAGCGTTGTCCTGCGATCCTGTGCCAACGCCCGAAAAAGGCAGCCGCTCCACCGCATTGGGATTCTGCGGCGTGAAGCTGCGGCCTGACGCCATTCTCGCTAATCGCGTTGCCGAGGATTTAGTCAGAGCGTCGCAGCGCTCCGCTCTCCGAATAATGAGATGGGGCCCGTCACGCTCGGGTTGAATTCGCGATCATTCGCGAAATTCGCGTCCCACCCCGGCTCGGGAGGCCCCCCGCCCCACCATCTCAGGGCGTCGCGGCGCTCGGCCCTCCGAATAAGGAATTTAAAGATTGCGGTCGTTGCGGCCGCCCGAAAATTACGCACCGCAAATATGTCGCCGCAAAACATCAAAGACGGCAGTAGATTCCAGCGGTCCAGCGGACAGCAGCTCGGGCCGGGAACTCAGCAGCACCGGCCATTCCCGCACGTCGCCCGGTAGCCGGCCGTGGGAGCCTTTCACCAGCGTGGCGTCCAGCGGAATCACATCCATTAACATGCGAAAGCCCAGCTTTTTTTGCAGCAGCCGCTTTGCAATTTTCAGCTTGGGAAATTTCAACGCCGGGTCCAGAAACAGTTCCACCGGGTCGTAACCCGGCTTGCGATGAATATCCACCGTCCGCGCAAAATCCGGGGCGCGCGCGTCATCCCCCCAATAATAGTACGTGAACCACGCTCGCTCCGCCGCCACGGCAATCAAGTCCCCTGCCCGTTCGTGGTCCAAGCCATGCGCCTGTTTCTCGGCCCGGCCCCAGACTTCCGCGACGCCGGGCTCTTTTTCCAGCAAGGCGCGCACGGCAGATTCCAGCGTAGGGTCGTTCAGATACACATGCGCCACCTGGTGGTCCGCCACAGCAAACACCCGGCTGGCACCGGCATCCAGCAATTCCCGGCCGAGTTCTTCCTTCACCGTCAGCCAGCCCTGTTGCCGGAAACGGCGGTTCAAATGCACCGGCGTATCCACGGCGCTGATGCCGTATTCGGAAAGCACCACCACCTGCACGGCCCGTTGCTCCAGAAAATCAATCAGGTCACCCACGATGGCGTCAATGCGTTGGAGGTCGGTGGCGATCTGAGGATGCGCGGGGCCGAGCCGCTGGAGGTTGTAATCGAGATGCGGCAGGTAAATGAGATTTAGCGTCGGAGCGTGGCGCGTTTCAATCCATTGGGCGGCGCGGGCAATCCAACGCGACACGGCATCGGCGGCAAATTGCGGGGAATCCACGCCCGCCGCCGGCCCCCAAAACGCCGGGAACGGGAACTCACCCAACTCGCGCTTGATGTCTTCCCGCACTTGATAGGGCCAGGCGTAGATGTCGAAAAACTTGCGGCCATCGGCGGGATACATGGGCCGCGGGGTGATGGACCAGTCGGCGCGGGAATACATGTTGTACCACCAAAACAGCTTCGCGCAGGTGAACTGCGGGTCCGCGGCCTGCAAGACTTCCCAGAGTTTGGGGCCCGCCACCAGGTGGTTCGATTGCTTCCAAAATTGCACCTCCGCCAGTTCGCGATGGTACCAGCCGTTGCCCACAATGCCATGCCCCGCCGGCGGCTTACCTGTGAGATAATTGGATTGCGCCGTGCAGGTCACCGCCGGAAAGGCGGGCCGGATGCGCCGCAACGCCCCGCGGGCGCGGAACGCCTCCAGTCGCGGCGTGTGCGGTCCCAGCAGCGACTCGGACAGCCCCACCACGTTGATGACCGCCGTGCGTTTCATGACCGGCAACTGGCGCAGACCTGTTTGCGGGCCTGCAAATCCAAGATGGCTTCCCGCACCAACGCGGGATCCAATTCGTGGACTTCAAAACCCACCCCAATGTCGCGCAACAAGGTGATGGCCAGCCGACCGCCGAGGTGTTCGCGGAATTCTTCCAGGCCGGCCAGCACCGCCAGTTTTCCGGGCGCCGCCTCCAGCAGCAAATCGGGCGCGAACAGTTCAAAGCCCAGCCGTTCCAACAGGCGCAGCACCCGCTCCGCCGCCGCGGCTTCCAGAAATCCCGCGCGACGCGAATAGATGATGTCCAGCGCCATGCCGGTGGCCACCGCCTCGCCATGCCGGCAGGTGAACCCGGAAAGCTGTTCAAGTTTGTGCGCCGCCCAATGGCCGAAATCCAAAGGCCGGGCCGAGCCAGTTTCAAACGGGTCGCCCCCGGCGGCGATGTGGTTCACGTGCAACTCCGCGCTCCGGCGGATCAAGTGCCGCAGTGCCGCGGGGTCCCCTTCGATGAGGGCGGCGGCATTGCGTTCCAGTGTATCAAAAAAGTCCCGGTCGCGGATGCACGCCACCTTCACCGCTTCCACAAAACCGGACCGCACTTCGCGCGGCGCCAATGTGGCCAGCCAGGCAAAATCGTTGATGACGGCGAACGGCGGGGCGAAGGTGCCGATGAAATTCTTTTTGCCAAAGGCATTGATGCCGTTTTTCACGCCCACGCCGGAGTCGCACTGGCTCAGCGTGGTGGTGGGCAGCCGGATGTGGCGCACCCCGCGATGTGCCGTGGCCGCCGCCAGCCCCACGGCATCCAACAATGCCCCGCCGCCCACGGCAATGACATAGGAGTGCCGGTCAATATGATGGCGGTCAATGGCGGCGTGAAGGGCGGCCACGGTGTCCCATGACGCTTTCACCACTTCGCCCCCGGGGCAGATCAGGGGCGGGGCCGCCAGTTTCTGCCCCCAGGACGAATGGGTGGCGAAGTAGCGTTCCACCTGTCCGGCCAGGCCGGGCCACGCGGCGGCCAGGGCCGCATCCAGCACCACCAGCACCTTGCTGGCGGGAGCATTCTCTCCTTCCGATATCACCTCGCGTAACAGGAGATTCTCCGGAGCAAAAACGTGTTCCGTGAACCAAACCCGGTGCTGCCAGGTCACTTGAATTTTACGTTCGATCAAATCCATAAACCCGTCAGGTTGCGGGCACTGTGCGTTGCCAGAACCGCGCAAGCAAGAACAACCCGACGAAGGCCAGACTGGTTTCATTCAACGGTGCCGGCAGGGCGGCCCAGTCCACGAGGACGATGCCCGCCAGCAGCGCTCCCACCGTTCGGCCAATCCCGCCAGCCTGTTGCTGCCTTAGTGGTCGCAACGCCCACACGGTCCAACCCACCTGCAGCGCCACTGCGACCCAGGCCAGAGCACTGCGTCCGGCGGACTGGATCAGGCAGACTACGAGCGGCACGATTAGCAGAAGCAGCGGCCAGCGCCGCGATTTGACGCCGCCGCTTTCGCCCCGCGCCAGAAAACTCAGGCCCGCCACATAAGCCAGCAGCACCAGCCCATGCACCCATACGGCAGGACTGATGACGGGTTGCGCGGCAGCTGCGGCCACCAGACAGAGCAACAGCCGGCACGATGCCATGAGCCACGGGGCCAGCCGGAAGCCTTTGTGAAAGGCATCATAAACCACGACGGCGGCAACCAACCCCAGCCCCAGCCCGGTCGCTTTGATTCCGGACGGCAGGATCAGCAACAACCCCAGCAGCAACCAGAGGCCGGCCCAAATCCAAACGCTTCGCAGCGTGATGTGGCCCGCCGGGATGGGCCGCTCGGGGCGATATTGTCGGTCGAAGTCCACATCGCAGGCATCATTCAGGTACATGCCGCCGATGTAGCACGCTGAAGCTGCCGTGATGATGCGAAAAAAATCATCCCCGACAGGGCTCCCTTGCAGCAGCCATACCGCGAGACAGTTGGACCATACCGTGGGCAGATTGGAAATCCGCCCCAGCACCAGCAATGCCCGCAGTTTTTTTATTAACGGAACTGCCATTTTTTAGTTTTGCCCCGCGCGTTAACTTCCTCATCCAGCGAACCTGAAAGGCAGTGTAACCGAGACACTGAGCGACGGCAAAGCCCACTAATGACTTTGAGATGAGCCAGTTTGACCCGTCGGCTCAAAGACAGCCGGAGCATGCAATTTGCAAAACCAGCTTGTGCGGCAAGATGCCATTGCCTTGGAAGCGAAACTTCTTAACAATACCATTAGAAATGAAAACAACTTGGTTCTGGCGGCTTTTAATCTTCTTGTTGCTGCTGGCGGTGCCGGCTGCGGTGCAAGCTCAATTTACTTTCACTACGAACAGCGGCACTATCACCATTACCGGTTACACTGGTCCTGGTGGCGCCGTAACCATTCCTGACAGCACCAATGGTTTTCCAGTTACCACCATTGCTTCCGGGTCGTTTTCCAATCAGAATTTGATCACCCTCGTGTCGTTTCCTGACAGTGTGGTCAGTTTGGGCAACGACGTCTTCTATCGTTGCGGACACCTGACCAATGTCACGCTCAGTTCCAACATCACCAGCATTGGAACTAACGAATTTATATTTTGCACCAATCTGAGCAACATCACGATTCCCGACAGCGTCACCAACCTCGGCACCTCGGCTTTCCGTTCCTGTTCCAAAATGACCGGCGTGACACTGGGTGCGGGGATGGTGGACATTGGCGGTTTCGCCTTCTATGGCTGCTCCAATCTGGCCAGCATCACTCTGCCGGCGGGCGTCCGCAATGTCGGCCTCATGGCCTTCTCGGGCTGTACCCGGCTCACCAATGCCCTCATTGGCGATGGGGTGCTCAACCTGAGCGACTATGCCTTTCAAAATTGCGGCAGCCTGACCCAGCTCACCTTGGGTAGCAGCGTAACCAACATTGGGAATTTTGCCTTTCAGAATTCCTACAATCTGCCCAGTGTGACGATTCCCGACAGTGTTCTCACGATTGGCCAGAGCGCGTTTGATACCTGCGTCAGCCTGACCAATCTGACGCTGGGCCATGGCGTGATCAGCATTGGCCTGGCAGCGTTTATCACTTGCAGCCGGCTGACCAGCCTGACCATTCCCGACGGGGTCCAGGTCATCGGGTTTGGAGCGTTTGGCGACTGCTCCAAACTGGTGGACATCACCGTGCCCAACAGCGTCACCAACCTCGGGGGCAATGCGTTTGCCGGGTGCACCAACATAACCAGCGCAACGTTGGATCTGGGGGCAGTGGGGACCGATTTTGGCGATTTGCCCAACCTGAAAGCCGTGACCCTGGGGGACCAAGTCCAATCCATCGGGGCTTCGGCATTCGATCATCTCGCCAAACTCACGGATGTCACCATTGGCAGCAACGTGACCACTATCGGAGATTCAGCCTTTGCCTTTTGCCCGAAACTGACGCGAATCACCCTGCCCGATAATGTCACGAACATTGGATACGGCGCGTTTGAAGGCTGTACCAGCCTGACCAATATCGTGTTGGGTCAACAATTGCTGGGCATTGGCAGTTGGGCGTTTGGGGGCTGTGGGGCCTTGCCCAGCGTCATTCTCCCGGACACTGTCCTAAACATAAGTGACAATGCTTTTGCAAATTGCACTCAGCTGGCCGGCATTTCCCTGGGTACCAGTGTTACGAACATTGGAACTGGCGCGTTTCAAATGTGTTCCGCGTTGTCCAGCATCACCCTTCCAGGAAGTGTTGCGGTGCTCGGACTTATTGTATTCCAAGGGTGTTCCAGCCTGACCAACATCACGGTGGCCGCGTCCAATCCGAATTTCGCCAGCGTTGACGGCGTGCTGTTCGACAAGGCCATGACCACCCTGCTCCAATACCCCGGGGGCCGGGGGGGCAGCTATGCCATTCCCTCCGGTATCAGCAGCATTGGCTTTAATGCCTGCTCTCGCTGCAAGCTGAGCGCCGTAATAATTCCCGATACTGTAACCAACATCAATTTGGAAGCATTCCGCGACAGCGCCAGCCTGACCGCCATCTATTTCTTCGGCAACGCTCCCACTGAAAACAACAGCTTTTACGGTGATACTGGCACGGTTTATTATCTGCCGGGCACGACTGGCTGGGATACAACCAACGGCGGATTGCCGACCGCTCCGTGGTATCTCCCCACCCCGAGGATCTTGGGGCTGGGCCTTGGCGGCGGCATAACTACGAATGGATTTGGTTTCACGGTTTCCTGGGCCACCAATAGTTCCGTGGTGGTGGAAGCTTGCACGAATCTGACCGAAGCCAACTGGCAGCCCCTGCAAACCAATCCGCTCACCGCCGGCACTTTCTCCTTTAGCGATCCCCAATGGACGAACTATCCCAGTCGTTTCTATCGCGTCCAGGCAGCGCCATAGCAATCATCGGATAAGTATCGAATTGGAGAAAATTGTCCGCGGAGTCAGAAGGTCAGGCCAGATTTTGCGCCCGGAACCGCTTCAGCATCCAGTCGTATTCAGCCACGAGTTGTTCGGCCACGGTGCGGGTCCGCAACGGCTCCGGCAGCACCGCCCACGTGTAGGTTTCCATTTCCGCATGGGAACAAAGCTTGGGTTGGTTTTTTAAGACCCCAAGCAAATCCAGCACGTGATCGGAAGTGGTTTCCAAGCCTTCGTGGCCGGTCCAGTGCAGCGGCACATGGAAATGCACCCGCCATTCGGTATCCGTGAACGGGTCGCCATGCCGCAAGGCCGGCGGCAAATCGCGAAAGCGGTCCAGGCTGCCGTCGGGATGGCGCACGATAACCTGATGCAAATACACGTCGTCGGCAAAATCAGCGAGCTGCGAGAGGAGGTCCGGTGTGGTATGTAACTTCAACGCGTTGCTGAAATGAATTTTGCTGAGGAAGATGCCGTGCTCCTGAAAATCCGCCACGGCTTTCGCAGGCGATTCATATTGGAGCGCAAAATGACAGGTGTCGTAGGTTACGCCGAGATGCCGCTCCAACCTTTCATCCTTGGGATGTTCCGCGCGCATCTGCTCGAAAAATTTCACCGTCTCCGCGCCATCCTCAAACCAGCCCAGCGGCTCCGGTTCGACGCCGAGATGAAACCGTTTGCCGGTGCGCTCGGAAAGTTGCGCCACCGCTTCCACACAACGCCAGAACTGATCCCGCATCTGCCGTTCCATCGCGGGGCTGGTGACGAATTCCTTGAATGATCCCGGCAAAGTGCTGACGCTGCCCTCGGCCACATCCGCGGGCAACAATGCGGCGAGGAGTTCAAACATTTGCAGCGTGTAGTCCAGCCGTTCGGGCGTGGTCCAGTCGGGCCGGTACACCTGCTCCTTCACCCGTGTGCCGTGAAATTCACCGTAGGGAAAGCCGTTAATGGTGAAAACGTAGCAGTCATGGACGTCCAGCCAGCGTTTAAAATCGCGCAAG
>DATJIU010000241.1:0-8614 GCA_035492855.1 Dongiaceae bacterium
AATGCCAGCACGAAACAAAGCTTCGCTCGCGTAAATGTTCCCCACCCCGGCCACGAGTTCCTGGTCGAGAAGTTTCACCTTCACCGGACGGGTGGAGCGTTGCAGGGCCTGCGCCAGAGCAGTTGGGGTGAATTCCGCCTCAAAGGGCTCGGGACCGAGCGCCGCCACCGCCTCCACCGCCAGGGTCAGCCGGCCGAAATAGCGCTGATCTTCGTAGATGAAGTTTTCCCGGCCCAGCCGCAACACCACCGCCGCATGCTTGGGCAGGGACTGCTTGGCGGGTTGCAAATACATGCGGCCCGTCATACCCAGATGTCCTACGAGGGAGAAGTCGTTGTTGCGGCCTTTGCCACGCAACGCGAACAGCAGGTATTTTCCGCGGCGGGTCAGCCCGAGGAACCGGGCGCCGCTGAGACGCTCTTGAAGTTCGCGGGGCGAAGTTGGCAGCAACACCTTGGGCCGATGCACGTGGACTTCCCGGATGGTCCGGTTTTGCAGCAGCGGCGCCAGATGGCGCACCAACACTTCCACTTCGGGCAGTTCCGGCATGGCAACTCAGCAACCCGTCACGAGGGTGCCCACCTTTTCCCCCAGCACCACGCGGCGGAGGTTGTTGGGCTTGAAAGAATCGTAAACGATGATCGGCATCTTGTTGTCCATGCACAACGAAAACGCCGTGGAATCCATCACCTTGAGCTGGCGTTGCAACGCTTCGATATACGTAATCTCACTAAAGCGCTTGGCCTTCGGGTTGGTCTTCGGATCGCAATCGTAAATGCCGTCCACCTTGGTGGCCTTGAGGATCACGTCCGCGCCGATTTCGTTGGCGCGCAATGCCGCTGCCGTGTCGGTGGAAAAATAGGGATTGCCCGTGCCGCCGCCGAAGATGACCACGCGGCCTTTTTCCAGGTGCCGCACCGCGCGCCGGCGGATAAATGGCTCGGCTACTTGGGCCATGGAGATGGCGCTCTGCACGCGGGTGGGCACACCGATTTTCTCCAGCGCATCCTGCAAGGCCAGCGCGTTGATGATGGTGCCGAGCATGCCCATGTAATCGCCCGTGGCGCGCTCGATGCCTTCCTTGCTGCCCTGCAACCCGCGAAAAATATTGCCCCCGCCGACGACAATCACCACCTGCACGCCCAAGTCGCGCACGGCCCGGATTTCCTGCGCGATACTGCGCAAGGCGGGAGCGTAAATGCCGCCGCCCTTTTCATCTCCAAGCCCTTCTCCACTAAGCTTTAAAAGGATTCTGCGATACTTGGGCTGATTTAACTTCTTCAAAGGCTTTGCGGATAAACGCGGCATGCCGCAGGTTGTAACAACTGCCTGCTTTCCCGTCAATTCAAAGCGGCGGAAATCGGTTGGGTGCGAGGTCAAAACGGCTCGCCCAAAACCGCGGCGCCAGTTATGGTGTGGCCGATGGCGGACATTCTCCTCACCACGCTCAACGCGCGCTACAGCCATGCCGCATTCGGCTTGCGCTATCTCTTCGCCAACCTCGGCGATTTGCAACCGCGCGCGCGGATTCTGGAGTTCGACATCAATCAGCGGCCGCTGGATGTGGCGGAGCGGTTGCTCGCGGAAAATCCGCGCATCATCGGCCTCGGCGTGTATATCTGGAATGTCACGCCGGCGACGGAACTGGTCGCCGCGCTGAAACGCATCCGGCCCGAAGTCACAATCATTCTCGGCGGACCGGAAGTGAGTTACGAAACAGAAAGCCAGTCCATTGTCCAACTCGCCGATTTCGTCATCACCGGCGAGGCTGATTTGAAGTTCGCCGAAGTCTGCGCGCAGGTGCTCGCGGGGCAACCGCCGGCAACCCGAATTATTCCCGCGCCGCTGCCGGATTTCTCCCAGCTTGCCCTGCCCTACGCGTACTACGACGCCGCCGACATCGCGCACCGCATCATTTACGTGGAAGCCTCGCGGGGCTGTCCCTTCACCTGCGAGTTTTGCCTGTCTTCGCTGGACGTACCAGTGCGCGCGGTGCCGCTGCCGGAATTCCTGGCCGCCATGAAACAGTTGCTCGACCGCGGCGTGCGGCAGTTCAAGTTCGTGGACCGCACCTTCAATTTGAACCTCGCCGTGAGCCGGGCCATCCTGGAATTTTTCCTGGAGCATCACCAGCCGGGAAATTTTTATCATTTTGAACTCGTGCCCGACCGCCTGCCCGCCGCGCTGCGCGAGGTCATTGTGCGTTTCCCGCCCGGCAGCCTGCAGTTCGAGGTGGGCGTGCAGACGTTCAATCCCGAAGTCGGCCAACTCATCAGCCGCCGTCAAAACTACGAGCGGCTGGAGGAAAACCTGCGCTTCCTGCACGCCGAAACCGGGGTGCATGTCCATGCGGATTTGATTGTGGGCTTGCCCGGCGAAACCCTGGAGAGTTTTGCCGCCGGGTTCGACCGGCTGGTGGCCCTGCAACCGCAGGAAATCCAGGTGGGCATGCTGAAGCGCCTGCGCGGCACGCCAATTGTGCGCCACGATACCGAATGGCAAATGCGGTACCATCCGCATGCGCCCTACGAACTGTTGCAAAACCGGCTGCTCGACTTTGCCACCATGCAACGCTTGCGCCGTTTCGCGCGCTACTGGGACCTCGTGGGCAACAGCGGCAATTTTGTGGCCACCACCCCGTTGCTGTGGTCCAACTCTGGCTCGCCCTTCGCCGGATTTTTGCGCTGGAGCGACTGGCTGTACGCGCGGCTGCAACGCACCGACAGCATTGCGCTGGTCCGGCTCATGGAACTGCTGTTTGAGTTTTTGACCGGTGAACTGAAGCTCGCGCCGCAGCCCGTGGCCGAGGCGCTGTGGCGCGATTACCAGCGCGGCGGCCGGCGCGACAAACCTTCCTTCCTCTGCGAGTATCTGACCACCGCCGAACCTTTGGCCGCCGTCCGAAACGCTCCAGCCATCCCCCGCCGCCAGGCCCGGCATCTGGATGCCCCGGCCCCCCGGTCCTGACCGCAACGGGTCGCGCAACGCGGCAAAACAAACCCCCGAACGAAGCCAAACGAACCCAATTTTTTTCGGCCTAATAAATTGTCGCAAACGTCTTTCATTTAATGCAATACAACACATTGTCGCTCCATAAAACTTGGGTTCGTTTGGTAATTCTCCATTTCGGAATGCGGAGTTCGGAATGCGGAATAGGCCTGCGGTTGGTTGAGCCTTGGTAGCCATAAAAGTAGTTTGATCCGGTTTGATTGGCTTGGATTTCATATAAATCTGGTAGGGCAAAAGCTGCGGCTTTGCCCTGACTAATTTTCTCAACGCGAGCCGCAGTCCCATAGGGATTGGCGGTATTCATGCGGGTGAAAGCAGTCAGGGCGGCGCGCAACGCCGCCCTACCCAGTAAAGGTAGACTCCGACAATCAATGCACATAAAAGTGGTTTGATCTGGTTTGAGTCGGCCGGATTTCGTAGGTTTTTCCGCAGCGCGGCTGGCTCGACCACGCGTCCCGTAAAGCTGCGGAGCAGCGGCAGATAGTAGCCCACGGCGCCAGCCGTGGGTTGGGCCAACCAACCCTCCAAGCCCCAGCCGGGGCGAACCAATTCTTCGGCGATGATTGCGGAATTCGGATTGCGGAATATACCGGTCGGGGTGCGAGAACTGCATAAAAGTGTTTTGAACCGGTTTGATTGGGTCGGATTTCGCCGGATTTTGCCGGAATTCCGGAGTGCGGAGGACTCGCTCGCCAAGACCGTCGCGAGTCCCTGACCTTTCACCTGACAGCCGGTATTCCTTGAAAGTCGGGAACGGCTCGCGAGGACGCTCGCCCCACCGATTTCCGGGACACCGCACTGGTCGCCTTGCAGCAAACGGGTTGGCAAGGCGTTCTCCTCGGCCCTGGGGCCGGCTCTGGTTGCGCTATTACGCATTCCGGCCACCATTTTATCATGGCTGCAGAAAGCCTGTGGTTTAACCATTAACCAAATCGTCAGGCCGAAATTTTGGAAGAAATGAAAACTGCAAATAACTTACGGAAAAGCGATTGCAAAACTGAAAATCCCCCAAAAGCTCATTCAGCGGCGTAAAAATGTTTAACAAACTTTCCTGCCGCCGCCGGATTGAAGTGCAATTTTCCCTGCCGGTAATCGGCCAGCCGCCAGCCTAGGAATGGGGAACAATGTCGGGGTGTGCCTTTGTTGCGCCGGGGCCAAAGAGCCGTGAATTCGTGGTCCAGTTTCCGCAACCGATTGATGCCCGCACGCGCCAGCCGACCAGCCACGGCGGTTTTGCCCACGGCCAGCGCCTGCTGCCACAGCATGTAGTGACAGGACTCCGCCGCCATGCGGGCCGCAAGTTCCAATTCCCGCGCCAGAATTTTGGTCGCAGCGGCGGCGGTCCGCTGACGTCCCATTTTCTGCAATCGCGCAATCTGCGGGTTGATTTCCCCGAGCGCGGCGCGAATTTTTTTTGCGGGAATGCGCGCGTACCATTTCAACCCTTGCCGGCAAAACAGCTCCTGCGCTTCCGGCACCGGCGCGGCAATGACCGTGCCCAGCGGGGTCTGGTTGGTCTCGCGACAATCCAGTTTCAGATGCGCCCGACCGAGCGCTGAGGCTGATTTTGCCAGCACTCCGGTGGCATCCTGAAACACGTCGCGACTCAGCACCGCGAGCAGCGTTTTCTCGCTGACCGGTTTGCCGGCCCACGCAGCATTGGCGCCATAGAGATAGGGCAGCCAGCTAACGGCCAGCGGTTGCGGATGACCGCCATCGCCCCAGTCACAGATGAGGTAGCCCTGCGCTCCGTGGCGATGTCCCGCCCGGGCGGCGGCAATGAGATTGGCAAAAGCATTGTCGTGCCGGCCGATGAGGGTCATCCAGGTGGACGTGCCGGGGCAGACGTAAAAAGGAATCTTTGATCGGGCGAACTGCGCCGCCTCTTTTTCAAACGGATGATCCGCCTCATAGCCCCAATTCAATGCAATGACCTCCCGGGGCAATTCCCGGATGAGTTCCGGATATTTCAGAATGATGTCACCCCAGAACATCATGCGTCGGCCGCGCCGGGATACTTCGCCATGAATTTTTTTTAGAAAATCCAAATATACCCGGCCCTTACCCACGCGGGCGCAACGCTGCCGACTTTGACCCCGCCCCAAATCCCAGGTTTCGTCGCAGCCCACATTGAAATAGGGGCTGGAAAAGTTAGGCAATAACTCATCGTAAAGCCCGCGCAAGAATGGCAGTGTGCCAGGATGCTGCGGCGCCAATGTGGTGGGCCGCCGTAGGAAATCTCTGGCGTCGCTGGGATAGGGCGCCGCCACCTCGGCGAGTTTCTGCAACGGCGGGTATGCCAGGAATTCCCGGAGATGGCCGAACGAATTTTGATTGGGCACGAGGTCAATGCCCAATTCGCGACAACGTGCATCCAGCTTGCGGATTTCGGCCGCCTTCAGCGCGCCCCAGGCTTTCCAGACGGGCCGATATTTCCGGTACGCAAACGTGTGCTCGGTATAGAGCTGCAGTTCGTTGATTTTGAAATCCGCCAGTTTTTCAACCAGGTCCAGCAACGTTTCCAGTTTGGGCACGCGCCCACGCGAGACATCCAGCATCACCCCGCGTCGCGCAAAATCCGGCCAGTCGCGGATTTTCAGACACGGCAACCGGCGGCCGTATTGGCGGAGCAACTGCCGCAAGGTGGCTTCCGCCGCACGCAAGCCAGCCGCTTCACGATAGGCGATTTCGATTCCGCTTTTGGAAATGGTGAGCGCGTAACCTTCGGGATGGTTGGGGGCGGCATCCGAACGAACCCGCTTCATTGCCGCCAGGGATTGCTGTTGCGGCAGAAGAAAAGTTCCCGGCTGCCGTTTCAACTGGCGGGGCATGGGAAGCAAATTCACCCGTTGAAGTTGACGAAGTCCGCAGCGGTTTTCAATCCCGGGTTTTTCCTTTGAATCCCCGCCCACCCGGGATGCTCCCCACGCCCATGGGTAGCAAAGGGGCAGATGAATGGCTTCCCGCCAATGTAAGGTTTGGCGTGTTGGGGCGACTCATTGCCGTTAAAATGAATCATCCCATATCAATAAAAATGCGGCGTTCGCTCCGCGGCCTGCTGGCACTCCTGGTCGGCGGATCGCTGCTGAGCATGCCCGGACGGCTGCCGGCCCAGACCACCGCATTCACCTACCAGGGCCGCCTGACGGACAATGGCGTCCCGGCCAACGGCAGCTATGACCTGCGCTTCACCCTTTACGATGCTGCCAGCGACGGGACGGCAGTTTCCGCAACATTGACCAACTCGATTCCGGGGGTGAGCAACGGCCTTTTTGCCACCACCCTGGACTTTGGGGCGGAAGTATTTGACGGCAATGCCCGCTGGCTGGAAATCGCAGCCCGCACCAACGGCGCCGACACATTTACGCCGCTCGATCCCAGGCAATTGCTCACTCCCGCGCCTACCGCGATATTCGCGGCCACCGCGGGCACCGCGCTCACTGTGAGCGGCACGGTTCCCGGCTCCAGCCTGGGCGGCACCTATGGCGGAGTGGTGAATTTCACCAACCCGGCCAGTTCCTTCGCGGGCGATGGCTCGGGGCTGGTCAACGTCGCCGGCACGCTGCGACCACAACTGGTGTCCGGCAATGCCGCCCAGGCGCAGCCAAACACTTCGTATCTGCTGACCGCTTTGCAGCCGGTGACAGTGACACTGCCAGTCGCGCCGCTGGTCGGCGATGTCATTCGCATTGCCGCCAGCAGTGCCGCCGGCTGGACCCTCGCGCAGAATCCCGGGCAGTCCGTTTTGGGGGACAATCTCGCAAACCCGCTGACGTCCTGGACCCGGCTGACCAATGCTCCTGCCGGCCAGGGGCAGGAAATTGTCAGTTCCGCGGACGGCCTTCATTTGATCGCAAGCTATGCCGGCTATTTCGAAATTTCGGGAGACGCGGGACTCACGTGGTCCCTCCCGCCCAATCAGCCGTTGGGTACGGGATTTCATCTGGCGATTGCGGCGGAGGGCCCGTACGCGGTGGCGGTGGCACCGGGCCGGCAGATCTATGTGTCCGCCGACTTTGGAACCAATTGGGTCGGGGTCACCAATTCAGCGGTCACGAACTACAGCGGGGTCACGATTTCCGCCGACGGCGCTCATCTTGCCGCGAGCGTGAATGGTGGCGGAATTTATGTGTCCAGCGATCATGGCGTCACCTGGACGCCGTCCCCGGCGCCAATCAATTCCTGGGCGGCCCTCGCCGCCTCGGCCGACGGGGCCCAGCTCACGGCGGCGGCAATTTCGGGCGGCATATATGTTTCCACCAACTTCGGCGCCGCGTGGCAGCTCACCGCCGCCCCGGCAACGAACTCCTGGGCCCTGCTGGCTGGCTCGGCCGATGGCACGCGTCGGGTTGCCCTGGACAATTCAACCAATGCCTGGCTTTCCACCGATGCGGGGTTGAACTGGCAGCCCGTCCCCATCGGCGGCGGGATGGTTTTTGCGCTCGCGGTTTCCGCGGATGGGTTGCGGCTTGCCGCCGCGGAAAACGATTTGATCCAAATCTCCACGGATGGCGGGCGCAGTTGGCAGCCGAGCCAGGCCCCGGTCCTGCCATGGCGCGGCGTGGCGGCCTCGGCCACCGGCAATTTCATCGCCACCACCAGTCAAAACGGGACTTATGCCTTACACACCTCCACCGCCACTGGAACTTCCGGATTTCTGAGCGGCGGCGCCTATGCGGCGGTGGAACTCGAATATGTGGGCAACGGCCGGTTTCTTCCAGTGAACCATGAAGGAATTTTGGTAACTCATTAAGCCAACCCCAGCCCATGAAACTCTCCCCTCCCCGCGCGACGGGAACAGCCGCCCAGCCCGGTCCGGTGACCTCCTCCGCCGGGCTGAAGATTTGGACTACTTTGATTTTATGGCCCGCCGCTCTAGCGAGTTTGGGAATGGCCGGGAATGTTTCCGTGGACTGGCACCAGATTTCTGGTGGTGGCGGCACGGTTACCCAGTCCCCCTATGCGGTGAGCGGTACGGTGGGCCAACCGGCCACCGCTCTTCTTGCCGGCGGAACCTACACGGTTCAAGGAGGGTTCTGGGCGTTCACCGCCAGCCGCCCTGCCGCCAGCGCCCCGGTGCTGGCGATTCAAAGCACCCTGGCCGGTACCGTTGTGCTTTCCTGGCCAGCGGCGGCTGCGGGATTTGTGCTACAAGGCAGTGTGAGTTTGGCTCCGCCCGGATGGACTGAGGTGCCTTCGCTTCTTTCTGAAGATGGGCTCAACAGAACGGTGGTGCTCAGCCCGGCGTCGGGACTGCACTTCTTCCGGCTGGCGAAGCCTTGAGCCCGGCCCGAACCAACCGGCTACTTGGAGGGCCGGCCGGATATTTTGTTGACGAATGGCTTCGCCGCTTTACTTCGAAATCATCCCGGTCTGGCGGGCGTAGTTGAAAATGCCGCCGGCGTCCACCACGGGGCGGACGTCGCCCAGCGGTTTGAAGGAATAGACTTTGCCAGTAGCCGGCACGGTGACGGTCATTTTGTCGAGGTCCACGGTCACGACGTCGCCGGTCTTGAGTACATCGCAGAGGCGGGTGGTGATTTCGCAGGGATAGAGTTCACCGGTGGCCACGCAGTTGCGGAAGAAGATGCGGGCAAAGCTTTCG
>DATJIU010000242.1:0-5895 GCA_035492855.1 Dongiaceae bacterium
CCCCGCCCTGATGCCAGTAGCTGAACAGGACGGTTCCCGACCCGTCCAGAAACTGCAAGGCGTTATGGTTGGCCGAAGAGTCCAGATTGTTCAATTGAAGTTGCACGGAAAAGGTTTGGCCCACGGTCAGGCTCGAATTGAATGGCCGGATGGCGCTTGAGGCCGAGTTGCCGGTGCCGTTCCAAATGCCAAAGTTCGGCGTCGCATCGCCACTGATATAGCTGCCGCCACCAGGAGTACTGAGCGTCCACGCGCCGAACCCGAAACCTTGATTACCGGTAAAACCACTGCCGGAATAACTTGAAGCCACATCGTAGGCATTGGTGGCTATCTGGCCGGAAGCCGTTCCGGTAACCAGCAACACGACCGCGGTTCCGGCCGCAGCTTGCAGGACATTTTTGCAGTTGAAGGGATAGTTCATGGGTATGGGTATTGGGGTTGGTTGTAAGGGTACAGGGCTAAATCAATTTCATCTTAATGTCGCCGGACCAACCCTCAATAGTCCGTGAGGACTATTCCGAATCCTCCGGCCCCCTCATCCTTCTTTTTAGTCCCGTCGGACTATTGCTGGCCGCCAGCACGGCCGATACGTTGCGGCGTAACTCTGGTCAACTGCAACCGCTGCCATGGTGGCGCCGTGTCGTCTGCTTGAACGGACCAATAAATAACCGACATGAACATTAAGTACGTTCCCGGCCGCCGACCGGCCGTTCCCATTTCTGCCTTTACCCTGATCGAACTGCTGGTCGTCATCGCCATCATTGCCATTCTGGCGGCGTTGCTGTTGCCGGCCTTATCCCGGGCCAAGGCCAAGGCACGGGGAATTCAGTGCATGAATAACAGCAAACAATTTGCCCTGGCCTGGGTGATGTATACTGACGATAATAGTGGCTTGTTGGTGCCCAATCCGGGAGACGGCGCCACCCCTATCTGGCCCGTGCCGCCCAATTCACCCGATGCCTGGGTAGCGGGAAACATGCAATCCGCCGCTGATGCCAACAACTCCGCCAAAATCCAGAAGGAACTGCTTTATCCGTACGTCAAATCCATGGGATTGTATAAATGCCCGGGAAATGAGCGGCCCATGGTGAGAGGCATCTCCATGAATTGCTATGTCGGTTGGAATTCCTCAAGCCGCGGCAGCCAGTCCGGCGCGACCTTCAGCACCTTTTTGAAAGAATCACAAATCCGGCATGCCGCCACGCTGATGCTGACGATTGATGAGGATGACAAAACCATCAACGACGGCTACTTCGCCAATGTGGCCACGCCGGTGCTCAGCAATGTCAAGGTCTTGAACGACTCCCCGGCCACGTATCATGCCGGTGCTTCCGGAATTTCATTTGCCGACACCCATGCCGAATTGCATCGCTGGCGTGGATTGAACTCCGCCAAAGCCGTCAAGGCTGCCGCCGGAGGATTGACGCTGATGGACCCCGTCAGCCTCGCCGATCTGCAATACTTGGTGCGAATCTCCACTACCCCGGCTGGAAAAGATTGGTAATCCGCAGCCAGGATTTGCCCGCCCGCACCCACAGCCTTATTGCCCATGAGTTTCTCCATCAAGAAATATTTTTCGGCTATCACCAACAACCGCCAACTAAATTATATCGGCATAGTCTTGCTGGCAACCGGTCTGCTGACTGCCAATTCCGGCACCGCTCAGGAAACCACCATCGCGGCGGACTCAGCATCCAATTACAGCAGTTTCATCGGCAACCAAGGATTTGGTTTTGGTGCGTGGACCATCAATACACCCGGCGGAGGCAAATACATCAGCAATGAAACGCCCCGGAACTTTGGTCTCTGGAACAGCACGGCCAATGCAGCCGCCACAGCGGCAAGACCATTTAATGCCACGCTCGCGGCTGGCCAGACCTTTTCCGTGCAGTTGCAGATGAACACACTGGATACGGCCGGCAACACCAACGGCTTTGCCTTGCAGGATGCGGCGGGAAACACCTTGTTCCGCTACTGGCATCAGGGTGGGGATAATGCCGACGGCCATTTTGCGGATGCCGTGACGAGTGGCGGCACTGCCACCGGGTTCGCCTATGATTATCAACAGCTCGACGCTTTTGCTTTCACACTTGCCACCCCAACGAATTACAGCTTTACCGACCTTTCGACCGGAGCTCACTTTGACGGCACCATCGCCGGCACTGGCATTGCGCAGGCAGTCTTTTTTCGCGCGAACGGGGATGCCACCCCCAGCAACGGCCAGGATTTTAAATTCAACACGCTCACGATTACCGCGCCCGGTCAACCAGTGGATGAGTCCAGCCTGGCTTACGAGGGTTTTGAATATCCGCCGGGAGCGGTGGCCAGTCAAAACGGCGGTTTCGGCTGGGGGGGCAACTGGACGAATGTGGCGGGCAACGCCATGTATTTTAACCAGGGCAATCTGTTGGGCGAGGCAGACGCTCCGGCAGAGTTTGACGCGCATTCTCAGGGCAATTATCTCTGCGGTTATGGCGGCAGTCGAGTGGGCCGGTTGCTGGACTGCTCCACGAACGGGTTCTTTGCCCAACAGAGATATCTTAACGGCAATGGCGTCATCGGCGCCTCCGGTAAAACGCTTTACTTGAGCTTTTTGGAGCAGCCGGCGGTGACTTCCAAATTTTACGAATTTGAACTCCATCGCGGTGACTACGGTGATCCCGGCAGAATTGCCGGCATCGGCAATGACACTTCCGGCACCGACACTTATTTCCGGATGCCCAACGGAACTTTCTCCAGTCTGGGCGCGGGTGATACCGCGGTAAACTTTTATGTCGTGCGCATTGATTTCCATGGCGGCAATGACGACGTCCGTATTTATCGCAACCCGACTTCCCTGGCGGAACCAGTCACCCCTACCCTGACACGTTTGGGCGCGGGCAATCTGTCTTTTGACCGTCTCTGCGTAGGGGCCTGGGGAAATTATGTGGCCATTGATGAAATTCGCCTTGGCACGGCGTGGACCAATGTCATTGGCCGGGCCACCGCCGCGACAGGTAGCGTCCAGTCCGTGGCCATTACCAACGCTTCCATGATCGGCCTAGGCATGGCGCAGTTTGTGCCGGAAGGATTTGATGTCCAAGCGACCCCATCGCTTTCCTTGGTTTCCGAACCGGTAACCACCGGGATGCTCTCCTCCAATTGGACACTCATCCCCCAATTCACCCTGGTAAACAGCAACGCCTGCGCTTCCCTAGACGTTCCGGAGAGTACCAGCCTGTATGGCGGCGGTGAAGTGGCCGGCCCATTGCTCCGCAACGGCCAAACCATCGAAATTTGGAACACCGACACCGCCGGTTGGTCCACCGACAACCTGCGGCGTATGTACCAGGCGCATCCGTGGGTGCTTGGTGTGCGTCCCGACGGCACAGCCTTTGGAGTGCTGTTCGACAGTACCTACAAAGCTTCGCTTCATACGGGCAACCGGCGCATTGTGTTTGAAACGTTGGGGCCGATTTTCCGGACGTTCATCATTGATCGGGCCTCACCTCAAGCCGTGCTTGAGGGATTGGCAGAGTTGACCGGCACCATCCCCCTGCCACCGGAGTGGGCGTTGGGTTATCATCAATGTCGCTTCAGCTATTACCCGGCATCGCAAGTGCAAAGCATCGCCAGCGGTTTCCGCACGCGGCAAATTCCCTGCGACGCGCTCTGGATGGACATTGGTTACATGAAGTACAACCGGGATTTCACCATTGATTCTTCTGGCTTTCCCAGCATGCCCGCATTGACCGGTTGGTTACATACGAATGGCTTTCACGCGGTGACCATTTTGGACCCGGCCATCGCCGTGGATCCGAATTACTTTGTTTATCAATCCGGAACGGCCAACGCTCTCTGGGTACAAACTGCCGGCGGCCAACCATACCAGGCCGATTCCACTCCCGGCAATTCCGTCTGGCCCGATTTCACGCTGCCAACGGCGCGCACCTGGTGGGCTAACCTTTGCCAAAATTTCATGACCAACGGCATGGACGGCTTGTGGATTGACATGGATGAGCCTTCGGCCAACAACGCGCTCACCGCCCTGAACACCATGCCCTACGATAATTGGCATCGGGGTGGCAATGGACTTCCTGCCGGATCACATCTCCAATATCACAATGCGTATGGTTTGCTGGAGTCGTTGGCCACTTATCAGGGAGAACTGGCGGCCCATCCGGACCGACGCCCCTTTGTACTGACCCGCGCAAATTTTATTGGCGGGCAACGCTATGCCGCCACCTGGACCGGCGACAACGTCTCGTCCACCGATGACATGCTGGTATCCGTACCCATGTCATTGACGCTGGGGTTATCTGGCCAGCCCTTCAGCGGTCCGGATTTGGGGGGATTCATTGCGGACGCCACTCCGGATTTGTGGGGCAACTGGGTAGGGTTCGGAGCCTTCCTGCCTTTCTGCCGCGGACACTCCACCATCGGCACCAATCAAAAAGAACCTTGGGCCTTTGGGGCCACGGTGGAAAACGCCGCCCGGATTGCGCTGCAACGCCGCTATCGCTTGCTGCCTTATCTGTACACGCTCTTCCATAATTGTTCACAAACCGGCATTCCAGTCATGCAACCGGTATTCTTTGCCGATCCGGCAGACCTTTCGTTGCGAGCAGAACAGCAGGCTTTCCTGCTGGGCGCCGATCTGCTGGTGATTCCTTCCTGGGCCAAAAAACCCGCACTGCCAAAAGGGATCTGGCAGCCATTGTCATTGGTCACCGGAGACCAGGGAACATACCAAGCCCGCCTGCAAATTCGCGGCGGGGCGATCCTCCCGGTCGGGGCAGTCATCCAAAATACCACACAAGACTCCTTTGCCCCGCTAATGCTGATTGTTTGCCTGGACACCAACGGTTATGCCACCGGAACGCTCTATCGCGATGCCGGCGATGGCTGGGGTTATCAGTCCGGGGATTACTGCCTGCAAACTTTCACCGCGCAGAAGTCCGGTGATTCCGTAACGGTGCAACTGGCAAGCCAGCAAGGCAGCCATCCAGTGACCACCGCGCCGGTCCATGTGGAAATTGTGACCAGCAATGCGGTTTATTCCGCGAGTGGCAACATTGGCTCCGGCATTACGGTAGCCGTGACCGACCAACCGAACTCGGCGCAACTCGCCTTTGAGGCGTATAATGCCGCGTTTCTGATCCGCACCAATGGTCAAACCTATTACAAGCGGAGCCTGAGCGATATTTCCTACGCCGGCACCTGGGTGCAGGCTCTGGAAATTCAACTCGCCGAAGACGCCTATGAGCGCACGCACAGCCTGAACGACCTGCAACTGGTCGCTGATTTGACCACCACTTTTTTGGCCAAGGAAAATTACAACTGGGCGCTGGATACCTGGAACGATGACATTGCCTGGATGACCATTGCCTGCATCCGCGGTTATCAAATCACCGGAAACCCCGCCCTCCTCACCCAAGCGACCAATGCGTGGAATATGGCTTACAATCGGGGCTGGGACACTGCATTGGGCGGGGGTATCTGGGAAGAAATGAATGCCAAAGATGCCAAATGCGCCCTGAGTACAGACCCCATGATCATCGCCGGAGCGGCGCTGTATCAGGCGACCGGTCAGTCCGCCTACCTGACCAAATGCGAGAATATTTATGCCTGGGTGCGCAACAATATTTTCAATCCCGCCAACGGCCAAGTTTACGAAGGCATTCGCTCCAACGGCACTGCGATTGTCTCGGATAACGTGTACAACAGCGGAGCGTTTATCAACGCGGCCAACGCCCTGCACCACCTGACCGGTGCCACCAACTATTATGCGGATGCACTGCTGGCGGCCCGTCACGTGATGACCAATAACGCGATTCTTTCCAATGCCGGCCGGGGCGACAGCACCTGGCAGGATCAGTTCGTCCGCGGCCTGGCCAACTTCGCGCAGGACAATCA
>DATJIU010000243.1:0-9106 GCA_035492855.1 Dongiaceae bacterium
CAGCCGGTCAAACAAGAAGGCGGCGGACACCAGTTGCAGCCGGTGCACCCGGCTGCGGTGCATGGCCGCGGCCAGCGTCCGGCCAAACTGGCGGCGCAGCGTTGAGGCCCGGAGGCTGGCCGGGCCAAAGGCCGAGAGCACCACGTCGTGACCGGCCAGGGCGTCCGCCATTTGGTCCGCGGCAAAGACGTTTCCCGAAACCACCGTGAGCCGTTCTTGCGGGGATTCAAATTTTTGCGGCGCGCGAACATAGGCCGTTACGTGATGTCCCCGTTCCAGCGCCGTCTGGCACAAATGCCGGCCAATTCCGCCAGTGGCGCCCAGAATGAAAATTCTCATAAGGCAATCCGAATAGGGTGAATGTTTGACGGCGTTAAATCCGGCACCATCAACCCGGAGTGACAGCGGCAGCCAGCGGTTGCGGCACGGTCCACTCGCGAACTTCAATGCTCACGCCATACCGCGGGCCGGGATGGGTCCGAACCGACTCCAGCGCCTCGCCTAGGCTGGCGGCCTCCAAAAAAGTGATCGCCACTATGGGCGCGCCCGCCCCCACCCCCGCCATGCCGGACTCCACCAGGGGCGGAATCTGGCAGGCCGCCCCGTCGAGCAGCCGCGGGTCCAGCTTTCGGCCCGCGGCATTTTGCGCCGCCGCCCAGGCCCGGACTTCGCCGGCCCGTTGGGTTTGTTGTTCCGGGGAAAGGGCCGGACCGCACTGCCGGAAAATTTGCACGAATTGTTTCATTTTGCAGACCTTGGTTGATTTTGATTTCACCGTCGCACCGTTTGCCGTAATCTAGAGGAATAATAATTAATGTCAATAACGATTTATTTTATTAACGAATAACCTGCTCCCGCCAGCCATGAAACCCCTGCAACCCGGCATCCCCTTTTTGCTTTCCCAGGTGGGTGCGCACGCCGCGGCGCGGTACGCGGAACGGATCGCGCCGCTCAAACTCAAACCGTATCACTCCGGCATTCTGCGCATCCTGGCGGAAGGCTCGGGCCTCACCCAACAGGCCCTGTGCGACCTGCTGGGCATGTTCCCGAGCCGGCTGGTGGGCGTGCTGGATGAACTCCAGCGCATGAAACTGGTGGAACGGCGGGAACGTCCCGAGGACCGGCGGACCTATGCGCTGCACCTCACCAAAGCCGGCCAGGAAATGCTGCAACGGTTGGGCCAGGCCGCGCAGGAAGTGCAGGAGGATTTGTGCGCCACGCTAAGCGCCAAGGAACGGGCCGTAATGTTTGATTTGCTGACCCGCATGGTCGAGCAACAGCAAATCACCCCTGCCGTGCACCCGGGCTATCGCCAGATGGACGGCGGCTGCGGCGCCCCGCCTCGCTCCAAGTGAGGTGCCAATATTTATGAAACCCATCTCCGGTTATACGCTCATCAAACCCGAAGACCTCCACTGGCGGCCCTCCAACCTGATGAAGATCCCAAACGCAGACTATTTGGAGCGCACCGGGAGCGAATGCCTGGGCGCACGGCTCTGGCGGTTGCCGCCGCAGAGCGCCAACACGCTGCACAAACACATCCGCGCCGAGGAATTTTATTTTGTGCTCGAAGGCACGGGCCGCATGCGGGTGGGCGAAACCACCCTCACCGTGCCCAAATATGGCGGCGTCATGGTCGGCCCGGACCAGTTGCGCCAGGTGTTCAACGACACGGACGCCGAGGTGCTCTGGCTCATCCTCGGCGCGCCGGAGGAACTGGAATTTCTCCAGGGTTCCAAGTCCCAGATGGACCTGTCGCTCATCTACCCCACCGACCCCACGCAACTGCCGCCGGAACTGGCCGGGGCAAAATGGCCGCCAAAGGAATAACATGCCCCTGCACATTGCCATTACCCGCCTCGTGCGGCCGGGCTGTGAAGCGGAGTTTCAACAGGCACTTCGCGAGTTCTTCCAGGCCTCGTTTGCCCAGGCCGGCGTGCTGGGAGCCACCATGATTGTGCCGCCGCCCGGCTCCAACTCCCGCGAGTTTGGCATCCTGCGCACCTTCACCGACGAAGCGGAGCGCGCGGCCTTCTACGCCTCGCCGCTTTTTAAGGCCTGGGAAAAGCGTTGCGAGCCGCTCACGGACGGCGGGTGGTCCCATCGCCCGTTACACGGACTGGAAGCTTGGTTTCGCGCTCCCGGCAATCCGCCGCCGCGCTGGAAGATGGCCCTGGTAACCCTGCTCGGAGTTTATCCCATCAGCCTGCTGATTGGCCTCACCCTCTCGCCCCAACTGCGCAAATTGCCGCTGGAGCTGAACCTGTTCATCAGCGCCACCCTCATCGTCACCTGCCTGACCTGGGTGGTGATGCCCCGGCTGACTCGTTGGTTTAAACCCTGGCTGAATTCCGCGCCGCCAAAAGCCTGAGTCCGCGGTCCGCAATCACTCTCACCAACGACATCGGACTCCTGCCGGTTCAATTCTGGCGCATCGCCGCGCCTTGAGCCTCGAATTCATTTCAGGGTTCGCAGATAGGCCACCACGCTGCCGATCTCGTCATCACTGAGTTTGCCGGCGAACGCGGTCATCTGGCCTTTTTTGCCGTTGCGGATGCGCGCGGTAATTTGTTTATCCGTCCAGTCCAGCCGGTAGAGGTCCGGGCCTTCGTCGCCATGCGCGTCGGCGCCGTGACAGTGCGCGCAATTTTTCAGAAACAATGTCCGGCCGGCGGCTGTAGTTGCTGGATTCGCGGCTGTGGCTGTTGCCGGGGCGGCCGGATGGGAACGGGCGGCGGGGTAGGCGCAGGAGGCGGCCACCAACAGGAGGCAGGCCAGGCCCAAATAAATTCGGTTGCTCATGCGGCCGGGTCAGATGAGGGTGGTGTCCACGATGGCCAGCGATTTTTTTACGGCGAGATAATTCACCTCGGTGAGGCCGAGATGCTCCCGCAGCTTGCCGCCTTCAATTTTCATGGGGCCCGGTTTGGGCGCCTTGCCGGGTTCTGGTTGGGGAAACGCGGTGGACATGGCGGTATGAAATGTCACACTCCCTTCCACTTTGCGCATGGTTTGATGCACGTGGCCGTTCAGCACGGTCACCGACCCGAACCGCTTCAGCAACCGCAACGCCTGCGCCCCATCATCCGTGCCCCAACCCCATTGCGGATACGCCTCCCACAACGGGATGTGCGCAAACACGACGAGCGGCGTTTCCGCCGAGCGGCCTTTCAGGTCGTTCTCCAGCCAGGCCAACTGATCCTGGCCCAAGGCGCCGAGGCCGTTTTGCTGGATGTCCAGCACGTTGACCAGGCCGATGAAATGCACCCCCTTGTGGTCAAAACTGTACCAGCCGCCGCCGATGGTTTGCCGCCCAAACCGTTCGCGATAGAGTTTTCCGTTGTCGCCAGTGACATCGTGTTCGCCGGGCACATAGAATATTTGCTGGGTTTTGACGTTTTTCAGCAGTTGCTCCAGCGTATCAAATTCCTCCGCCGCAGCCAGATGGCTCAAGTCGCCCGTATGCAGGACGAAGTCCGGCGGCACCGGCAGGGCGTTAATGCGGGCGATGGCCGCTTTGAGCGTGCCCACCACGTCGGTATTGACCCCTTCCTTGTTGAAGCCGATGTGGGAATCGCTGATCTGCACAAAACTGAAGCTGCCGCCCGCGGTTTCCGCGGCGCCGGCGCGGGCCGGCAGCAACGCCGAACCCAGCAGCCCGCCGCTGACCGTCCACAGCATTCCCGTGCCCGCCCAGGCCATGCATTCCAGGAAGCCGCGCCGGTCGAGGCCGTCGTGATGATGGTCATGGGCAATGAATTTCTCTTTGGTTTTCATGTCTTTAATCGTTGAATTGTGATTGCATTGACGCCGTTCCAGACTGCCGCAAAAAAATATTATTCCGCCGGGAATAAAATCGCCGGTCATGCAGTCTCAATTCCGGTGGATCGGAACTGAAAATTTGTGAGCCGCGATGCCGCAGAACAATTTGAGCAGGTGGTGGGGCCGCATCTGGACGCGGCCTACAACCTGGCGCGCTGGCTGGCTGGCAACGACCACGATGCCGCGGACATTGCCCAGGACGCCTGCGTGCGGGCCTTCCGCTTCATTGGCGGGCACCGCGGCGGCGATGGCCGCGCCTGGCTGCTGGCCATTGTGCGCAACACGGCGGTTTCCTGGCTGAAGAAGAACCGCCCGCGCGCGGTGGTGACGCTGTCCCCCGAGGCGCTCGGGGAAATTGAAGACCCGGGCGGCATCCCCGGCACGTTTTTGCAGGCCGATGCGGCTGCCTTGCGGGCGGCGCTCGATGCGCTGCCGCTGGAATTCCGCGAGGCCCTCGTACTGCGCGAACTGGAAGGCCTGGCCTACAAGGAGATTGCCGATATTACGGAAGTGCCCGTCGGCACGGTCATGTCGCGCCTGGCGCGCGCCCGGCGGCAACTGCAACTCCATTTCGCCCGGAAAGGAGGCGCATCATGAACTGCACTGAATCCCGCGAACTGCTGCACGCCTACGTGGATGGCGAATTGGATCTGGTCCGCGCCCTGGAAGTCGAAAAACATTTGGAATCCTGCCCCGCATGCGCCGCGCAGGTAAAATCATGGCGGGAACTCCGGGCCGTATTGCAAACCGGCGACCTGCATTTTTCCGCGCCGCCCGCTTTGCGCCAGGACGTGCGGCAGTTTGTGCGGGAAATGAATCCCGGCAAAGCCCGCCCCACTGCCGGCCCGGTGATTTGGCTCTGGAAATTCCTGGCCCTCGGCGCCACCGCCCTGGCGTTATTTGTCATTTGCCTGCGGCCCGGAGGGCCTGCCGCTTCGGACGCGCTGCTTGATGAAGTGCTGGCCAGCCACATCCGTTCGTTGCAGGCGGGGCATCTCACCGATGTTGCCTCCACCGACCAGCACACCGTCAAGCCGTGGTTCGATGGCCGGCTGGACTTTGCCCCCGAGGTGAAAGATTTCGCAGCCCAGGGCTTCCCGCTCGTGGGCGGCCGGCTAGATTACCTGGACCGGCGTCCCGTGGCCGCGCTCGTGTACCGTCGCAACAAACATCTGATCAACGTTTTTATCTGGCCGGCGGAAACGACGATCCCGGAACAGACCAAAACGCGGCGCGGATATTGCATCCTCCTCCGCAATGCCCACGACCAGCATCTCTGCCTGGTTTCCGATTTGAACGAAGCCGAGCTGGACGAGCTGGCGAAGTTGCTCCAATGACGTCGCCTCGCGGACAATTCCGCCGCAACAGTCGGACTGATGCAAAGAAAAAGGCTGCGTAACTCTGCGGAAAACCTTAATTTCCGGGGAGATGTCCGGTCCCACGCCACCATCCGAGTCTCAAATCCCGGCGGGGAAGTCCCCTTTAACCGTCTGGCCGCCTGGGCTGGCGCGCTGGACCGGCCGGTTCCTGTTTGCCGCGAGCCGGCAGGATCCCGAGCTGGGCCGGCAGGCCCGGCTGATCATTGGCTTCGGGTTTCTGGGTTTTTGCTTCGGCCTGGGCTACGCCGCGTTCTATTTTGGGATCCGCCATTTTTGGGGTGCGGGCATCGTTGTGGTGTGCAGCCTGGCGTTTGCGGCGGCCCCGTTTGTCATGCGGGCCCGGCAGGAATTGCGCCTGGCCGGACACCTGCTGGTGGGGGTGATGCTCGCCGGGTTTTTGGCGCTCTGTTGTGTGGAGGGCGGCCTCTCGGGCCACGCGCTGGCCTGGCTGGCCAGCGTGCCCCTGTGCGCCTTGCTGCTTATCGGCAAACAGGCCGCCAAAATCTGGTTGGGCCTATGTTTTCTCTCGAGCGGCAGCGTGGTGACCCTGGCGCTCACCGGGGTCAAATTGCCGGTCACCTACGACCCGGCGTGGGAACCGGTCGTTTCCGCCGTGGGCTATCTCGGCCTGATCGTATTCATGTGCATTCTGGGGCTGATTTTTGAAACCAGCCGGGAACAGGCCCAGGCCAAAATGCGCGAGGCGCTGGCCCAGCTCGAAGCTTCCAACCAGCAACTGGTCCACCTCAACAACGAGAAGAACGAATTTCTCGGCATCGCCGCGCACGATCTGAAAAATCCGCTCACCACCATCATTCTCGGCGCAGACGTGATGCAGGCCACCGGCCCGGCACCGCACCACGAGTCCGCCATCCGGGGCATCATTTCTGCCGGCACCCGCATGCGCGACCTCATCACGCAATTGCTGGATGCCAATGCCATCGAGGAAGGCCGCTACATCTCCCAGATGGAGCGCTGCGACCTCGCCGCCCTGGCGGCGGAGGGTGCGGCGCACAATCGGGCCGCCGCGGACCGCAAACAAATTGAACTGCTCCTGGAACTGCCGGGCGAACTGCCCGTGCGGGCGGATCGCAAGGCCGTAGTGCAGATTCTCGACAACCTGGTTTCCAACGCCGTCAAATATTCCCCGCCCCAGACGGTCGTGCGGATCCGCGGCCTGCGCGAGGCCGGCCAATGCGGCGTGGCGGTCGCCGACCAGGGCCCGGGCCTCAGCGCGGAAGATCAGAAAAAGCTGTTCGGCAAATTCGTGCGCCTGAGCGCCAAGCCCACCGGCGGTGAATCTTCCAACGGGCTGGGGCTTTCCATTGTAAAAAAGCTGGCCGAAGCCATGCAGGGCTCGGTGCGGTGTGAAAGCCAGTTGGGCGCCGGCGCCACCTTCAGCGTACGGCTGCCGGAATGGTCTGAAAATTCGCCCCCGCCCGCTCCTTAGATTTCGCCATCAAAATCCTTCCAGGACGATTTTGCCCGGGCCTTGCCGCTTTCGAGCAGTGCGTGCGCGCGCCGCAGGTTTGGTTCTTCAGCCCCACCATTCCCCTACTTCGCGTCGCGGCAAATCCCCAACAGGACCGGGGTCGCCGGGTTTTGGGGTCGCTGCCGGACGGAAACTTGCCCCAGCAGCGCAAAATAGTTTGCCCGGGGTCGAACGCAGCGCCCCCGGTAAAAGCCAAGTGCCGGCGCTTCAGAAGGGCCGGCACGGCGAGAATTATTGCGGAGGAAGGGCGGTCCCCGAGCACGGCGGCAACCCCCGGTACATTTCTGCCGGGGTTTCTGGGGGACTGCGGTCGGCCAGTTATTTTTGCGATTGGTACAGAAATACCACTTCCGCTTCTGAGAGCGCCCGATTCCAGATCATCGGCTCGTCAATCAGCCCGTCGAATGAGGCGCCCACTTCGCCATACTCGGGATTGGGATCCACCCGGTTGATGCCGATGGTCAGGTCGAACGCATTGGTGGGCACTGTGCCCCGCCAGCGCCCCACTTCCCGTTGGCGCACGCCGTCCACATACAGGAATTGGAACAAGCCGTTGTAGGTCGTCACCACGTGATGCCACTTGCCATCCGCCACAATCTTGTCGCTGCCGACAATGCCCCGGTAATTGTTAACTTGCATGCCAATTTCCACCTCGGCTTTGCTTTGGAAGGCGTTGCCCGGGGTCCAGCCGCCGCCGATGCTCAACGCATAACCGTTCGTATAGCTCTTGTCAAAAACCCGCCGCCAGGTGTCGCCCCGGTTGCTGGTTCTGATCCAGGCGGCGAGGGTGATATTGGAGGGATTCAGCGATGGCTGGTTGGGTACCTGAATGTATTGGTTGGGCGGGGCAAATTGGAAGGCGCCGCCCTGTTTGCCGCCAGCGACCCATTTGGCGCCGACCACCTGGCCGTCATTTCCCGCGCCGCTGCGGTCCGTGACCTTGCCCCCCGGTTCGGCCCGGTCAAAGGCAAAATGCAGAACCAAACCCTGGCGCAGATTGTCCGCAGTCACAGGCGTGTCTGTTGCCGGCGGGCCGGCCTGGGCGGTTATGATGGGAATGGTGAAGGCGGCGGCCAGTGCCGCCACCAAGAGACCGCAGGTGGTTTTCTTCATAAGGATGGTTTCCATGATGAGGGAAATCAGACCCGGTGTTCCGGGCGCGGCCGTAGCCAGGGAAATGGTGGTGAAAGTGGCCGCCAAACCAACCGGGGCCGCGGGGGCGGCATGGCCGGCAATGGCTGCGGCGATCATTGTGGTGGAAGCCACCACGCCCCGCTGAACCAAATGGGCCCGGAGTTTGTCCAGCGCCCGGCTGACGCGTTTTTGCGCGGCATCTTCCTTCACCTTCAGGGCGGCACTGACCTCCCGCCAGCTCCGGTCCTGGAAAAAGCGCAATACGATGGCGTCCTGTTCGGTTTGCGAGAGGCGGCGCATGGCTTCATCCAGCAGCGGGGCGATGGCTTCCCAGTCAGGACTGGACTCCGCCGCTATTTCCGCCTGGTTCATGGCTTCCTCTTCGCGTTGGCCCCGGCGTCTTTCCGCACGCCGGGTGTTAATGGCGGTCAGACACGTGGCGCGATAAAGCCAGCCGGGCAGGGCATTGCCTTCCCGGATAAATTTGGCCTTCCGGGCCAGCAGAATGAAGACCGACTGGGCGACATCCTGCGCCGCCTGCGCTTCTCCAAGGTGGCGCAACGCCGTGGCATAAACCAGATCGACGTACCGCCGGACCAGTTCCGCAAAGGCGGTTTCGGAACGGCGCTCGACGTATTCCTGCAACAGTTCGCGATCTTCCATGACATTCTTTATTATATAGTCGCCGCCCGGGCGGGAAAACCGACAAAAACTCTTATTCCGACATCACCCCGCCCGAGTAAGACCGGGGGCCGCGGCGCTCCACCCTCCGATAATATGAATTCCGCGCCGGCTTCAGAATAGCGCCTGCGTTCCGCCGCCCCTGTGCAACCTACCGACGTCTGAAAATCATTTTGCCTTTGCGTCCCCCACGTCCTTTGCGTGATGGTTTCCTCCCCGCCTTGGTTTCTTGTTTCTTTTGTGGTTTGCCCTGCATTTTGTTTTAACAATGATTTTGCGGGTTTTCCAATTTCCAAATTTGCAACCCGCTGGCCCGGAATTTGTTCAAACTTCCGCCGCCCCGTTTTTTGCCTCCAAAAATTTGGTTCACCATTAAACCACATGCTTCTTGGGCGGGTGCTAGAATCCTCTCCGGTATGCGACAAACGCAACCAGAGCCGGCCTCCGGGCCGCGTGCAGCGTCGAGCCTGCGGCCCGAGGCGGGGGTGGCTCATTTCCAAGCGCTGGCGGGCAAACTGCGGACCGCGCAACGCAATCCCAATTCCGCATTCTGTCAGCCTGCCCGTTCAGCCTGCCGTATTCTGGCTTGGTTCCGGGC
>DATJIU010000244.1:0-30722 GCA_035492855.1 Dongiaceae bacterium
CATTGATTTCTCGGAGATCCGGGAGTTCATTGACGCGCCGGTGCAAAGCTACAGCTCCGGCATGGCCGTGCGGCTGGGCTTCGCCGTGGCCGTGCACTGCCAGCCGGACATTCTGCTGCTGGACGAGGTGCTGGCGGTGGGTGACATGGCGTTTCAGGCCAAGTGCTTCAACAAGCTGGCCGAGTTCCGGGAACAAGGAGTGGCCTTCATCCTGGTGTCACACAACATGCACCACATCAGCCGGTATTCCAACCGGGTGTTGTACATGAAACGCGGGCAGGTGGCCTATTTGGGCGAAACAGAAACCGGGGTTGAGCATTTCACGCGCGACATGGATGCCGTAGGGTCGGGAGTCAAGGGTGAACAGACAGACTGGGGTCGCGTGTATGGCAGTGGCAAAGTAATCCTAAAACGGGCAGCGTTTGCCAATGAAGCCGGGGAGAGCATCAACGTCCTCAAATCCGGTGATACGTTCAAGCTGCTGATTGATTACGAATGCCCGGGAGCGGATATTGACGATGCGATGCTCGATGTTTTAATTCGGGACCGGGAGGGGGTTTTGTTGCAGGCAACCAGTCGGAGCTACGGGGTGAATTTTGGCCGCCTGGCGAAGGCCGGACAATTTAGCGTCACTTTCGACGGCATGCCGGCTAACGGGACGGAGATTCAATTTTTTGTGGTGGTGCTCAGCCAAAAAAATGCCGAAGTGTACGACTGGAAGCGGCATATCCGGTTGAAAGTTGACCACGACCCGAGGAACACCGGGAGAATTGCCTTAGGACTGCAGTGGACTAATACGATTTCGAGTTGATCCGTATCATCGCAGCTTAACTTGCGCTGGGGCAGTTGTGGCATTTGAGACTTCCGGAGATAATTTCTGTTATGGGAGAAAGAAATAATCTTGAAAGGGTAACTCGCAATGGCTGAACGCGCTCATCCAGACGATCCCTGTTTTCAAGACGAATGGAGTTTCCGGCTGCGGCGGGGAATTGTCCCCTGGCTGAGCTTCAAGAAAAATCCCTACAAGGCGGCGTTCCACTGGCGATATCGCTGGGCCAGCAAGTACTGCGGCAACAAGGATGTGTTGGACGTGCCATGTGGAATGGGTTGGGGCACTTCATTGATCAAGGGGGCCAAGTCTTTGACGGGTGTGGATCTTAGTTCGGAAGCCGTGGCCGAAGCGGGGCGCCGTTACGGCAAATTGGCTGAATTCCGGAAAGGAGACATGGGAAACCTCGGTTTTCCTGATGCCAGTTTTGATGTCGTGGTGTGTCTGGAGGGCATTGAACATATACCGATCGAAGTGGGGCGGAATTTTTTAATGGAAAGCCAGCGGGTGCTCCGACCGGGCGGGCGCTTGCTTTTATCCTCGCCCTACTGCCGCACCAAGCCGCATAGCGGCAATCCTTTTCATATTCATGAATATTCCCCCGACGAAATTCGCCAGGTGGTTTCGGAATGGTTTGCCATTGAGGACGTGGCAACCCGTGACGTGCATATAATGACGGTGCTCTATTTGTGCTGCCGCAAGCTGTGAACAGGGATTGGACAAGTAGCGCAGTAGGATTTCTAAGGGGTCTGTCGGATGCCGGGAGTGGAGGATTTCGTTCCACTCCGTCCGGCCCGGTCACCCTGTACGGCACCTGCTATGCCAGTTTGGGCAGATATTACCTCGGTGACGATGCTCCGGTGACGGATCAAACCCTCCGGTTCATGGCAGAATGCCAGGACCCGCAAACCGGGCTGATGATTGGTCCGGAGCTGAAGCAGTTTACCGCGGCTCCCGGGGCTGTGCATGACCGGGAGCATCTGATCTGGCATCTGACCTGTGCCGCCATCCCGGCATGCTTGCATTTTGGCGTCAAACTTTCGCATCCGATACGGGCAGCCCATTGTTTCTGCGAGCCCGCCCATTTGCAGGCGTGGCTGGACCGGCGCGACCTCAAGCGGGCCTGGTTGGAAGGAAACAATATTTTGTTCATTGGCCAGTTGCTTGTTTATTTGCGCGATGTGGAGCGGCACCCGGCGGCGGCGGCCCTGGATTTATGGTTCCGCTGGCTGGATGAACACGCCGATCCCCAAACCAGTCTGTGGGGCACCAATGGCTATTGTGCGGCCACAGACGCGGTGTATGGCGGCTATCACCAACTGCTGGTTTATTACTATGAGAACCATCCGGTGCGGAATCCCCAAGGCCTGGTGGATACGGTCCTGGGGCTGCAGCACCTGGACGGCGGTTTTCATCCCCGGGGCAACGGCGGCGCCTGTGAGGATGTGGATTCCGTGGACATCCTGGTGAATCTGTACAAGCAGTTGGATTATCGCCGGGCAGAAATTCGGGTTGCCTTGCGCCGGTGTCTGCGCCACATCTTGGACACCCAGAATGCCGATGGCGGGTTTCCCTACAACCGGAACAAAGGCCAGATCCACATGGGCATTCCCGGCACGGCGGCGGCCCCCAATGAGTCCACTACCTTTGCCACGTGGTTCCGGATTCATACCCTGGCCTTGATGGCGGAAATTTTGACCGATGAGCCGGAGTTACAGCATCCGTTCCGCTTCACCAACAATCTCAGCATGGGGTGGCACCGGCCGTGGGCGGGCGGGAAGCCGCAACTCACCCGGGCCGACCGGAAAGCGGAGGCGCCCTTTGCCCGGGTGTGGCAGCGCCGCCAGTGCTGGCAGAATGTGAAACGAACTCCCGTGTTGCTCCGCAAAGCCGCTTCGCGGGCTCGAAATTTGTTGCGCAGCTGATCGGATGATCCGGTGATGAGCTCGAGCGCTGCATTGTCAATCTCGGTGGTCATGTCCGTTCACAACGGGGAGAAGTATTTGCGCCCGGCCATGGCCAGCCTGTTGCAGCAGACCTTTGCCGATTTTGAACTCATTGTCGTGGACGACGGCTCCCAGGATGGCTCGCCGGCCATCTTGCAGGAATTCGCCGCGCAAGACTCCCGCGTGGTGGTGGTGAGCCATGAGAACCAGGGGTTGACCCGGTCGCTCAATGTGGGCTGCCAGCGGGCCCGCGGGGAGTTCATCGCCCGCATGGATGCGGATGATGTGGCCTTGCCCCGGCGGTTTGAAAAACAGGTGCAATTTCTCCGGGAACATCCGGAAGTGGTGGCGGTGGGCAGCGAAGTGTTGTTGATGGACGAACAGGGCTGGCTCATCGGTCCGCGGCACCAGCCGCCCGGACACGCGGAAATTGAGGCCCGCCTGCTGGCCGGCGATGGCGGCGCCATGACCCATCCGGCGGTGCTGGTCCGGACCACGGCGTTGCGGCAGGTGGGCGGTTACCAGGAAAAATTTGTGACCGGTCAGGATTTGGACTTGTTCCTCCGCCTGGGTGAGGTGGGCCGGCTGGCCAACCTTCCCGAGGTCCTGCTGCACTGGCGGCAGCACCGGCAGAGTGTCAATGCCACCCGCTGGAACAATTGGGCCGAGGCCAAGCGCATGGCGTTGACGGACGCGGCGGTGCGGCGGCGTTTGCAAATTGATGTGGCGGCCATTGTGGCCCAGGAACAGCATCGCCCGGAACGCCGGGTGGAGCATTTGAACTGGGCGCGACGCGCGGTCAACGCCGGCTACACGCGCACGGCGGCCAAGCACCTCTGGCTCTCGCTGTGGTCCGATGGGCCCAAGCGCGGCCAGGGAAAGATTGCCCGGGCCCTGCTGAAAGCGTGGGTGCGGAGTCTGTTGCCGCGTCAGGTTTCTTCCCGGTGAATCCCAAAGTTTCCATCATCATCATCACCCGCAACCGCGCGGCGCATTTGCGTGAGACGCTCGTGGCGTTTCAGCGGTTGCAGGTGCCGCGCGAACTGCCGGCCGAGCTGCTCGTGGTGGACAATGCCTCCACCGACGACACCGCGGCGGTCATCCGCGCCGCCCAACTGCCGCAACTGCCCGTGCGATATCTGCTCGAACCCCGGCGCGGCCTGTCCAACGGTCGCAACAGCGGCCTGGCTCACACCACGGGCGAACTCATCCTGTTCACGGATGACGATGTACGCGTGCCGGAAAACTGGATTGCCAACCTGACTGCGCCGTTGTTATCCGGCGCCGCGGATGCCGTGGCCGGCGGCGTGCGGCTGGCGCCGCATCTGGAACGGCCGTGGATGACGCCGATGCACCGGAGTGCCCTGGCCTGCACCAAGGAGCGG
Organism: Dongiaceae bacterium; assembly: GCA_035492855.1. GTDB lineage: Bacteria > Verrucomicrobiota > Verrucomicrobiia > Limisphaerales > JAFMIX01 > JAFMIX01. Next base: position 4,161 of record DATJIU010000244.1, read on the forward strand.
GAGAAGCAGCCGCCGCATGAATTGATCGGCGCGAACATGGCCTTCACGCGGGCGGTCATCCGGCGGGTGCCGGGATTTGATCCGGAACTCGGCGCGGGCGCGCTGGGGTTCAAGGAAGAGAGCCTGTTCTTCAAGCAATTTCAGAAGGCTGGCTTCCGACTGGCCAAGCAATGGGGACTGCCGGTGGAACATCACTTTGAACCCAACCGGCTGTTGCATGCGAGCTTTGTGGATACCGCCCGCCGGCGCGGTCATTCCGATGCCTATCTGCGACATCATTGGAGTCACGAGACGGTGGAAAACCTGGCGGGCCGCACCCGGGAGGCGGCAGCCCGGTTGGCGTGGTACCGCCTGTTGCATCCCGGCAACATCTTCCTGAAAGAAGGCTGCGCGGACTGGGAAATGTCGCTGGTGCGCAAGCTGCACTTCTTCCGCCATATGGCGGTGGAGCAAAAACGGCCCCGCAATTACGATTTTGAAGGCCTGATCAAAAAAGACAATGCGCCGGCAGTATCGGCTCCTGCTGCGACGCCGGAGACAGCCGGCAAGGAGGCGCGGTGAGCATGGCGGCCAGCCGTAAAATTTTGCTCGCGGTCACCATTGACACCGAGTGCGACAAGGGCGCGGCGTGGAAAACCCTGCGCCCGCTGGCCTACCGGTCGGTGCTGGAGGGCATCCCGCAAACACTCACGCCGTTGTTTGCGCGGCTGGGCGTGCGGCCGACGTATCTGCTCAGCCCGGAGGTGATGGCCCATCAGCCCTGCGTGGACTTGCTGGCCGGATTGCCGGATTGCGAACTGGGCACGCATTTGCATGCGGAATTCATCGGCCCGGAGCCGCAGCCCGAAGCCGAGACCACCAATTTGCCGCAGGCTGCCTGCCGTCCGGAAGTGGAACAGGCGAAACTGCGGAATTTGACCGAACTGTTTGGGCGCGCCTTTGGCCGCCCGCCGGTGAGTTTTCGCGGCGGCCGGTTTTCGTTGAGCCCCGGCAGTCTCGGATATTTGGCGGATTTGGGTTACAAGGTGGATACCACGGTGACGCCGTTCCGGACCAACATTTACCAGGAAGGCCCCACGGCGAATTACTGGGGTGCGGCCTTGTCCCCGTATCGGCCCGCCGCGAGCGATCCCCGGCGCGCGGGCGAACTGCCGTTGCTGGAAGTGCCCGTAAGCCTGGTGGCGCCGGCTTTTCGCCGCTGGCCCGAATGGGTGTTGCGCCGGTTGAACGACCAGACCGCGGCGCAGTTGGTCCGGCTGCGCTGGCCGGGACTGAGCACCAAAAAATATTGGGTGCGCCCGTTGCGCGGCACCCCCGAGCAGCTCACCACCTGGGCGGATGACATCATTGACCACTGGCCCGGGGTTGGTCCGGCGGTGATTAACATCATGTTTCACAGCAATGAATGCTGGGTGGGCACGAGCCCGTACACTTTGGAACCGGCGGGGCTGGATGTTTTTGTGCGGGACCTGAAGGCGTTGCTGGAACACCTGGTCAACCGCCGGCAGGCCCGGTCGGTGACCCTGGCCGAACTGGCGGGGGAATTTGGCGTCAACTGAAGTGGCACACATTGTTCATGTCATTGGCACCCTCAATTCCGGCGGGGTGCAGCGGCTGATCCTGGCTTTGGCGGCCACGCCGCCACTGGCGCAGCACCGGCACAGCGTGGTGTGTATTGTGGACGCCCAGGGCAGTTGCGCGGAGGCATTTCAAAAGCGGGGAATGACGGTTTACGAATGTCCGGTACCCTGGCCACGGCATTTTGGATTTTTGCCCTATCGGGTGGTGCGGGCATTGCGGCATTCGCTGGCGCCCACATTTTCCTGGCGATTTGCCCGGCTGTTGCGGCAGATCGGGGCGGACTTGGTGCATACGCATGTATCGTCCCGGGTAGATTTGCAGGCGCGGGCAGTTTTGCAACGGGCAGGCCGAGCGTGGGTGTGGACCGTGCATGGCCTGTATCGTCCGGAACCGGACGCGCTCGCGCAGTGGCGTACGGCTTTGCAAATTCCCGCTGCGGGCCGGCGCTGTGTAACCGGGGTTTCCCAGGCGGTAACGGATGATTTCCGCGCGCGCGTGCAGGGGCCGGAAAACGTCATCCGCACCTGCCACTCCGCCACCGATTTGCAGCCGTTTCGCCGCATGGCTCCGGCCCGGCGCGAACTGCGGCAGCGCTATGGCATTCCGACAGATGCCGTGGTGTTTGGCTCGGTGGGCCGGCTGGTGGAGGAAAAGGCATACGACGTGTTTATCCGGGCGGCGGCGCAGTTGCACGCGCGGTTTCCCGAGGTGCGGTTTCTCATCGCAGGCGATGGCAAACAGCGTGGCGCGCTGGAAAAAATTATCGCCGAATTGAATTTGCAGTCCGCGTTTCATTTGATTGGGGACACGGATCAGGTCCCGGAATTTCTGGGCAACCTGGACGTATTTGTGTTGCCGTCGCGGCGTGAAGGTTTTGGCATGGTGCTGGTGGAAGCGCTGGCTGCCGGGTTGCCCTGCATTGCCACCCGTGTGGGTGGCATTCCGGAGATTCTCGACGAAAGCGCCGGTATTTTGGTGGACGCAGAAAATCCTGAAGCGCTGGCCGCTGCCATGGAAACCCTGCTGGCGCCGGAAGTGCGCGAGCGGTTGCGGCAGCCCGCCCGGGCGCTGGCCGAGCCGTTTTCCATGGAAAAATGCGCGACCGCCTACGCCGCCATTTACAGTGAGCTGCTGGAGAGGAACAGGGGAAAGACCCCAAGCACCGCTGCCACCCTGCCGCAGCCGGCCGGTTCCCGGTAATATGGAAACCTTATCGCCGCGTGTCAGTGTTTTGCTGCCGGTGTACAACGGCGCCGCCTTCGTCAAGGATGCCGTGGATTCCATTCGCGGGCAAACGTATGCCGACTGGGAGCTGCTGGTGGTGGACGACGGTAGCAAGGATGAATCGGCGAAAGTATGTCAGGCTCTGGCCGCCACCGATGCGCGCATAAAGTTCTTTCAAAACGAAACCAACCTGGGACTGGCGCGGACAATGAACCGGCTGGTGTCTTTGGCCCGGGGCCAATATCTTGCCGTGCAGGAACAGGACGATTTCGCCGCGCCGAGCCGCCTGGAGCGCGAAGTGCAGGTGCTGGATAGCCGGTCGGAAGTGGGATTGGTGAGTGGCGTCGCCGCCTGGCTGGATGACGCGGGGAAGGTGTGGACGCACTTTCCCGGACGGCTGCACCGGGGCGAGGCGTATCCGACGGACCGGGCTGAAATGGTGCGTTTTTTATTTACGGAACAGTGCAAGGTGGTGAATGCCGCCTGCATGTTCCGGCGGGAAGTGGCGGCGGAAATTCCCGGGCCCTTTGATGCGGAAGCGCGGATGTCCATTGACTGGCAGTTTTTCATCCACGTGGCGCATCGCCATCAAATTTTGGGGTTGCCGGAAGTGCTGGTGCGGATGCGCCGGGGCGGCGGACACAAGTCACTGACCGGGAAAAAGGAATTGCAATTCCGGGAAGCGCGGCGTTGCCTGCGCAAGATGTACGAGCAGTACCGGGCAGACGAGCGTTCGCCCATCAACCGCCAACTGTTCCGTCAGGCGATGGCCACGGAGCTGGTGCTGGAAGGCCGGGCATACAGCCGGGTCAAGGGCGTGGGCCGGGTGTTGCAGGCATTGGTGTGTCAGCCCACGCACCGGCGGGCCTGGCAGACGCTGGGAGAATTTGCCGGCCGCGGGTTGGGGAAAATGCTGGGAACAGCGAAAACTTAAACAATGAATTTGCCAAAACGCATCCTGTTCACGATTCCCAATTTCATCACCGCCGGTTCCGGCCGCGTCATGATGAACATTGTGGAACGGCTGGATCGCAAAAAGTTTTCCCCCACGGTGTGTGTGGCCCGCAAAGGCGGGACACTCGACCGGTTGGTGGAAGATTTGGGAATTCCCTTTATTGAAGCGCCGTTCACGGTGCCGGCCCGGCCTTACTGGAGCCTGCCGTGGCGAACCTGGCGCGCGGCGCAGACCTTCCGTTCTCAGGGATTTGAGCTCTGGCATTCGTTTCATTACGCGGATGATTATACCGAGCCGCTGATTGCCCGGCTGTCCGGGGCAAAAAACTGGGTGTACACCAAGAAAGCCATGGGTTGGGGTTCGCGTGCCTGGCAGGTGCGCAGCCGGCTGGCCACGCGAATTGTGGCCGACAACACCGACATGCCGAAGGTGATGTTTGACCGGCCCGGTTTGCGGGAGAAAGTGCGGGTGATTCACCACGGCATTCCTGCCGAACAATACCGTCCGGAAATTCCCGCCACGCTGGGCACCCGGGAATTGGTAGGCTGCCAGCCCCATGAAGTGCTGGTGGGCTGTGTGGCGCACCTCGTACCGGTGAAAGGGCATCCCACGCTTTTGCGGGCGGTGGCGGAAGTGCCACAGGCGCGGCTGGTCATCGCCGGCAAACCGCTGGATGCCGAGTATGTGGCCTCGTTGCGCCAGCTTGCCGCCGAACTCCACATCAACGAACGCGTGCATTTCCTGGGGCCGATCAACGAAATTCCCGCGCTGCTGAACGAACTCGACATTGTGGTGCTGCCCACGTGGGCCAAGTGGCGCATGGAAGGTTGCCCCGTGGCCTTGATTGAGGCCATGTCCTGCGGCCGCGCCTGCGTGGCGACCGACATTCCCGGTTCCCGCGACATCATAGAATCCGGCCGCAACGGCTTGTTGGTGCCGCCGGAAGACCACGCCGCCCTCGCGGCGGCGTTGCGCCAGCTGGTGGCCGCGCCGGACTTGCGCACACAACTGGGCCAGGCGGCCCGGCAACGGGTGTTGGAGCGCTTCACCGTGGAGCGCGAGGCCGCGGCGCATGCCGCATTGTATTCCGAATTGCTGGGTATCGATTAACTTCACTGTGACTCCGGCTGATTCCAATTCCGCAAAGTTTCTGGGCGATTTGCTCGTGGGTTTTCAGACGCCGACGCCAACCTCTGGTCGGGGGAGCACTTCCTGGCAGCGCGAGATGACGGACGTCGCGTGGCAATTGTGGCGGCAGCCGCCCGGTCCCGGCTGGAAGGGTTTTCCGGTGGCGCATTTCACCCCGCCGGGCTGGCAGATATGGCTATTGGGTGAAGTGTACGGTCATTCTGCCGGAGCGCCGAAGCTGGAGACCTTTTTGGCGGAAATCGCGGAAGGTTGCCGGCCGGCGGCTGAGTTGAACGGGCATCTGCTGCTGTTGGCCTGGAACGAACGCCGGCGCGAGTGGCATGTCTGGACCGACCGCTTCGGCACCATTCACGCCTATCATGCCTGGCGCGACGGAGTGGGGGCCCTGGGCACTTGCCTGACCCCGGTGGCGGAATTGGCTTCACGCCGTAAGCTGGACTGGCCGGCGTTGACCGGTTTCTTTGGATTCGGCTTTTTCCCCCAGGACCGGACGTATTTTGATGACGTTCGCGTTTTGCGTCCGGCGACCCATTACATTTTTGCCGCTGACGGGCAGTTGCAACAAACCCGCCGATATGTGGAATGGACGCACCAGCCCGACCCGCAGCGCTCGTATGAAGACACTGTCGCGGCTTTCGGGGAACTGTTCGAAGCGATCATGCAGGAACAGCTGCATGCCGGCAGAGTGGCGGTGCCCATCTCGGGCGGGCTCGATTCGCGCAGCACCGTGGCGGCCATTCGCAGCGAAATGGCGCCGCGCTTCTGGTCTTACAGCTACGGGTATGGCGCGGATTCCGTGGAGACCCGTATTTCCCGCCAGGTCGCCGCGGCCCGGCAACTGCCGTTTCAGGCGTTGGCGATGCAGCCATATTTGTTTGACCGGCTCGATCTTGTGCTGGCCAGTGTGGAAGGTTTTCAGGATGTGACCCAAAGCCGGCAGGCGCTGGTGGCCGATGAACTGGCGGCGCGCGCGGATTATGTCATCGCCGCGCACTGGGGCGATGTCTGGCTGGATGACATGGGCTTGGTGGATGATCCGGCCGGGACGATAAGTCCCGAACAGGTGGCCGCGCATACGCTGAAGAAAATGGCGAAACGTGGCCGGGCCTGGTTGCTGGCCAACGTCTGTGCGCCGCAACTGCCACAACAGTCGCCGGATGATGTTTTGCAAGGTTACATCGCAGACGGATTGAAACCGCTGGCCCAACTCGAGGATCCGGATTTCCGGGTCAAGGCCTTCAAGACGGACAACTGGTCGTTCCGCTGGACGCTTTCCAGTTTGCGGATGTTCCAGCCGGGAGCGTTTCCGCGGCTGCCCTTTTATGACATCCGCATCGCAGATTTTTTCAGTACCGTACCTTCGGCCTTTGTGCAGGGGCGGCGGCTCCAGGTGGATTTCTTGAAACGCTTCGCCCCCGATCTGGCGCGGGTGAAATGGCAGACGCAGGATGCCAACCTGTACGATTACCAGAAATTTGATCCGCTGCGTCTGCCGCGCCGGGCGGTGCGCAAGGCCTGGCGGTTGGCCACCGGTCGGAAAATCATCGAGCGCAACTGGGAGGTACAGTTTGGCGGCGCCGCCGGCCGGGTTGGCCTTGAGCACTGGTTGGTGCGGCCGGGATTGCGCCTGCACGAATTTGTCTCGCCGGAAAAACTTCAGGGACTGCTGACCGATTTTCAGCGGGACCCGTTGGGCGAGGGGCGCGGTTATACCGTTTCCATGCTGCTCACGTTCTCCGCCTGGTTGGAACGACATGCCCGCTAAAACCCAGTTCCGGATGCTCATTGCCGGGATTCAGTGGCCCCCGGAGACTTTTTTGTACCGGCTGATTGACGGGCTGAATCAGGCGGGCGTAGCTGTCACTGTCGGCACCGACCGGCCGCCAGTGGAATTGCAGGGAAAGGTGGATTGGCTGCCCACACCGGCCTGGAATGCCGGGCGGCTACGTCGCGTGCTGCGGCTGTCAGGCCTGGTTGCGCGGGCCGGTTTTGGCGGCTTCCGCGACATCCGCACTTTTGCACCATATGTTCAAAAGCGGGAAGGATTCGCCCGCCGGCTGGAAATGTGGAACCGGCTGTTGCCTTATGCTGGGCGGCGCTGGGATTTGATTTATTTTCCCTGGAACTCGGCAGCCATCGCTTGCCTGCCGGTATTTGATCTGGGCTGTCCCGTCGTATTGAGTTGCCGCGGCTCGCAGGTGAGTGTCGCGCCGCACAATCCTGAACGTGAGGAATTGCGCGAAGGTTTGCGGGCCACGTTTGCCCGGGCGGCGGTGGTGCATTGTGTTTCTGAGGCCACCCGGAAAGATGCCAGCCGGATGGGATTGAATCCGAATAAAGCATGGATTATCCGTCCGGCGGTGGACCCGGAACATTTCTGCCCCGCACCAGTTCGGCCTTCTCATGGCGCAGAATTTGTGGTGATCACTGTGGGCAGCCTGATCTGGCGCAAAGGATTTGAGTGGGGTTTGCTGGCAGTGCGGCAACTGGCGGACCGGGGCGTTCCCGTGCGGTTCGACATTATCGGAGACGGGCCGGAACGACAGCGCGTGCTGTATACCATCGCCGATTTGGGCCTGGAAAAACACGTGCGCTGGCTGGGACGGAAGTCGCCCAATGAAATTTTGGAACAGGTGCGGCAGGCGGATGCCTTTTTGTTGCCCAGTCTGGGGGAAGGCATTTCCAACGCTGTGCTGGAGGCGATGGCCTGTGGTATTCCGGTGGTGACCACCGACTGCGGTGGTATGCGGGAAGCCGTGACCGACGGCGTGGAAGGTTTTGTGGTTGCCCAGCGCGACGCCGCCGGCATGGCGGATGCCCTGGCCAAACTGGCCGGCGATGCCGCCCTACGGCAGCGCATGGGGGCCGCCGGGCGGGAACGGGTGGTGCGAAATTTTTCCCTGAACCAACAGATTGATCAATGGGTACGTTTATCCCGCTCCATTCTGGAGGGGGAACGGCCCATTCGGGCGAACGCCGCGCCGGTTTCCGTTGCCGCACAAATGGGTACTTCCGGGAATAGCGGCGAATTGCCGGTTCCGGTCGGAGCCCAGCGCCGTTGTTTTTTCATCGGGGTCGGACTTTCCCTGGGAGCGGTGGCACAACATTTTTTGGCGTTGGCCCGGGAACTCGCCCGGCGCGGCCACAAGGTGGTGATTTTGAGCTGGCCGGCCCGCTGGCAGGTGCACGAGGATCCGGAAGGCAACCCGGCCATTATGAGCTGGCCTTCACCGCGGCCCACACAATGGCAGGATGCCCGCTTTTTGCACCGCCTGATCCGGCAGCACCGGCCGGATTGCCTCATTGCAAATTTCGGCGCGGAAAACGTAATGACCCTGGTGGGGGCCGGATGCCGGGTGCCGGTACGCATCTGCTGGTATCATACGCTGACCGACCAGCTCCGGCTCGATCACCGTTATTCGCCCCTGTGGCACCGTTACCTGGTCATGCGCAAAACGTTGGTCAGCCGGTTGGTCACCCAGATCGTGGCCAATTCCCAAGCCAGCGCCGTGGATGCCCAGCGGGCCTACTCGGTACCGGAACAAAAATGTCATGTGCAATATCTGTCGCTGCCGGATCATCCGTTGCACGGAGTGGCAGCGCCCGGCGCCCGGGGTGACACCCGGCTGCTTTGCGTGGGCCGGCTGGCCGCGAGCAAAGGGCAGGATGTGCTCCTGCGTGCGGCGGCCGGTCTGGGGCGGCGAGGCTTGCCCTGCGAAATAGTGTTCGTGGGCCGGGGGCCGGCGGAGTCCGAGTTGCGCGCCTTGGCGGCGAACCTTGGGTTGACCGAGCGCTGCCAGTTTTTGGGCGGCATGGATCACGAGGAAGTGTTGCGCCAGATGGCGCAAAGCACGGTGACAGTAGTCCCCAGCCGGAGCGAGGCGTTCGGGCTCGTCAGCGTGGAATCATTGTCCGTGGGTACGCCCGTGGTCGCATCTGCCGTGGGCGGAATACCAGAAGTCATTCGGGATGGATGTGAGGGTTTTTTGGTCCCGCCCGACAACCATGCGGCCTTGGAGGAAAAACTGGCGCTCCTGCTGTCCAATGTGGAATTGCGCCGGCAGATGGAGCGGGCCGCGCGGGCGAGATTTCTTTCCACGTTTGCCCAGCAGCAGGTTATTCCGCGCCAGGCCGATTGGTTCGAGCAACTCGTCAACCAGCGCGTCGCATGATTAAACTGTTTTCCGACCGGTCGCACTATGACGCCGCGCACCGCAACCAGCTGGCGGAACTGCTCCGGCCTTACTGGAAGGAAGAACCGTTTACCGATATCCAACGTCAGGAAATGTACGGCCTGGCTCCGGATGATTTCTGCCTGGTAGGAGAACTGGCCCAGGCCGATTTGGCCGTGCTGCCCCTGACCTGGAATTATTATCTCGGGCGCCGGGAAATCGCAACGGCACAGAAATTTATCACGGCGGCGCGGCGGGCAGGCCGCCCGGTGCTCAGTGGTGTCAGCGGGGATGAGGGCGTGACTGTGCCGGCGGAATTTGATGACATCTTTGTGGTGCGGGCGAGTGGTTATCGCAGTCGTCGACGCAAGCGGCAGTTGGCCCAGCCGGTTTTTTTTGACGACCCATGGCGGCGGTATCCGGAATATGAAACTTACGAACGCCCGGAGGGGGCGGGAGCAAAGCCCACCGTGGGCTTTTGTGGCCAGGCGAGCGTGGGGATGCTGAAGCCGGTGGTGGATGTGATCCGCACCTTCTGGCGAAACTGCCAGTACCGGCTGGGGCAGCGGCTTGAAGAACCCCAACCATTGGGCTCGCCCGCGCGGTTGCGGGCGCGGTCACTCCAGACGTTGCGGGCATCCTCCCGCGTGCAGCCTGAATTTGTCATTCGCTCCAAATACCGGGCCGGGGCATCTGATGCGGCGGCCCGGGAGAAAACCACGCGCGAATTTTATGCCAACCTCGCCGGCACGGACTACACGTTGTGTGTGCGGGGTGGCGGCAATTTTTCCAAGCGGCTGTATGAAACCCTGGCCATGGGACGGATTCCTCTGCTGGTGGATACCGACTGTGTGCTGCCGTTTGAACCAGAACTGGCCTGGGGGGATTACATTGTGCGGGTGGATCAGGCTGAACTGGCAACGCTGCCGGACCGGGTGGCCGAACATTTCGCTCGTGCCGGTGTGGCGGGGCTGGCCGCGCAAAAGCAAAAGGGGCGCGAACTGTGGGCGCGCGACCTGACCTTTGGCGGCTTTCACCGGCGACTGGCCTGGCACATTTTGAAAACGGCATGAAACGCCGAATCCTTTTGATTGTACCCAATTTTCCGAAGCTTTCCGAAAGCTTCATCGTGAGCAAGTTTTTGGGTCTGCTCGGCCAGGGTTGGGATGTCCAGATGGTTTGCGACGAATCAGCCCCGGGCGAGTGGCGACATTTTCCCGAACTGGAGCAGCATCCCGCTGCCTCCCGGCGGGTGACAGTGAACTGGCCGCATTCCCCCCGGGTTTGGGCTGCAGCCATGCTGCCGGTGGCGCTGCTGAATTGCCTGGTTCGCAATCCTGCGGGATTGCTCCGCTACCTCCGGCGGGGCCGTCGAAAGTTTGGCGTCGGTGTGTGGCGGCAATTCTATCTCGATGCCGCGGTAATCGCCCTGAAGCCGGATCTGGTGCATTTTGAATTTGGCGCGCTCGCGGTGGGGCGGATGCATTTGAAGGAGTTGCTGGGCTGCCAGGTGACGGTGAGTTTTCGCGGATACGACCTCAATTTCAGCGGGCTCGAAAAAGCCGGATATTTTGACGCGGTCTGGCAGGATGCCGCCGCCTTGCATTTGCTGGGTGATGATTTGTGGCAGCGGGCCCAACGTCGAGGCTGTCCGGCCACCAAACCCCACAGCTTGATTCCCCCGGCCATCAATGCCCAACAATTTGAACCGCCGCCGGCTGTTGCCGATGCGTCATCCGCTCCGGCACGTCCTGTCCGGATTTTGAGCGTCGGGCGGCTGGAATGGAAAAAAGGCTACGAACATGCCCTGCTGGCCATCCGGGTACTTTGCGATGCCGGAGTTTCCTGCGAGTATCATATCATTGGCGCGGGAAAATATCTGGAACCACTGGCTTACGAGCGGTTCCAATTGGGGCTGGAAAAAGAGGTAAAATTTCTGGGAGCGCTACCGCCGGCCAAGGTGCGGGAGCATTTGCAGGAGGCGGATATTTTCCTGCACGCGGCCGTGTCGGAAGGATTTTGCAATGCGGTGCTGGAAGCCCAGTCTGCCGCGGTGCCGGTGGTGTGTTCGGATGCCGACGGCCTGCCGGAAAATGTGATTGATGGCGAAACCGGTTTTGTAGTCCCACGCCGGAATCCGGCCGCCCTGGCGGAAAAACTGGCGTTGTTGGCCCGCGACCCGGAGCAACGCCGGCGGATGGGGGCCGCCGGACGGGAACGGGTGTTGAAGCATTTCCAATTGACGGATCAGGTTCGCAATTTTGACCGGTTCTATCAGGAAGCCCTGGCAGACCTGTCGTGAGGGCTGCGGAATTTTTTGCATGGCACAAATTGATCTCATTTGCCTGACCACAGGTGTACCGGGCTTCACCTGGGACCTGGGTTGGCTGGTGACGGCGCACCCCGAGCCGGCGTTGCTGGCCCGGGCGGTGGAACAGTTGCGCGCCGATTCGAAGGCCGATGCCGTGCTGTTCTGGGATGCCGCGCTGGGAACACCCGATGCGTCGCTCATGCAGCGGTTATTGTCCGGTCCCGGCGACTGTTGGCACAACGGCTTGCTGCAGGGCATGGGCGGCTTACCGGGCATACTGGATTTTATTTCTCCCACCTGGATGCTGTCGGCGGACCCGCCGGCCGACCGGGAAGGAACATCCTGGCGGCTTTCGTTGCGGGCCTGCCTGGTGCGGATGCCGGTGTTGCGACAATTGGGCGGACCGCAGGCAGGGTTCATCACTCTCGCCGGGGCGGCGCTGGAACTGGGACACCGCTGGATCTCGCGCGGCGCCATTTTGCGACACGTGCCCGGATTTGCCCCGGTGCAACCGGCTCCGCCGCCCGCGCTGTTGTTTGAGGATGAGTTGCGGCTGGCGTATTACCGGCATGGCCGCAAGTGGGCGCGCTGGGCGTTGTGGCGGGCCAAACAGACCGGCCGGGTGTCGCGAGGCGAAGCCGCCCTGGTCGCGCAAAAGGTTTTCAAGCTTCCAGTGCCGGCGCAACCCCGGCCGCTTGGGCATCAGGTTCCGGCGGACGCCCCATTTGACCGCGTGGCGCAGGTGACCATTCTGATTCCCACCGTGGACCGGTATTCCTACCTCCGCACCTTGTTCGCACAACTGCGACTGCAGACGGTGCCGCCGCTGGAAATCATAGTTGTGGACCAGACCGCGCCGGATCGACGTGACCGCACCCTGGCCAGCGAGTTTGCGGATTTGCCCCTGAAGTGGATGGTGCAGGATGATCCCGGGCAATGCACCTCGCGCAATGCCGGCCTGCTGGCGGCCCGGGGGGATTACGTGCTGTTCATTGATGATGATGACGAAGTGACGCCGAACTTAATTGAATTGCATTTGCAGGCCTTGGCGTGGTTTGGGGCGGAAGTTTCGTGTGGCGTGGCGGAGGAGGTAGGCGCGGGAGCGCTGCCGCCGGAGTTCCAATTGTGCCGCGTGAGCGATGTCTTCCCCACGAACAACTCCCTCATCCGGCGCGAGGTGCTGCGCCGCTCCGGGTTGTTTGATCTGGCTTACAACCGCATGCCCCGGGCTGATGGCGATCTCGGCATGCGCTTATACCTGGCGGGGGCCCTGATGATTTTGAGTCCCGGCATTTCCGTGCTCCATCACCACGCGCCAGCCGGTGGTCTCCGCAAACACAAGGCGCGCACGATCACCTACGCCATGAGCCGCACCCACATTGGCTGCCGGGCCCTGACCCACGCCAGCGAGCTCTATCTGGCGGGACGCTATTTTCCGGAGAGCCATCAAACGGAGACGATGTGGCAAAGCGCCTTGGGCACCTTCAGCATCCGGGGCGGCTGGGCAAAGAAAATTGCCAAAGTGCTGGTGAGTGGACTGATGCTGCCGGCCACGCTGCGAACTTTGCGGGCGCGCGTGGCAACGGCGCGGGCAATGCGCACCCAATTTCCGCAAATTCCAGCCTTGCCTTCCACGCCCGGGCCAGACGCGGCCAACTAGACCATGCACATCATGCACGTCATTGACAGCCTGCACAAAGGCGGGGCGGAACGCATGCTGGTGGATATTGCCAATCAGACTGTGGCGGCGGGCGAGCGTGCCTCGGTGGTGATTACCCGGCAAGGTGCGGACCTGGCGGGCGAACTGGCGGCCGACATTCAGATAACCTGCCTGGACCGGCAGCAGCGGTTTGACCGGCGGGCCAACCGCCAGTTCGCCGTACTGCTCCACGAACAACGTCCCGATGTATTGCACGCGCACGGCCGTTCCACCTTCGCCTACCTGGCATTGCTGAAAACTTTGAGGCAAATTCGCGTGCCGATATTGTTGCACGATCACTACGGGAAAATAGAAATGGATGCGTCGGTGCCCGCCTGGTTTCGCTGGTGGGGACGTCACCTCATTAGTCAGTACGTGGGGGTTTGTGCGGCGCTGGGAGATTGGGCGCGGTCCGCAGGCGTGGCCTCCGAAAAGGTGGCGGTGATTGGTAATGCCATCAACCTGAACCGGGTGCGGGAAGCCACCGGAAGTGATCTGTGCAAAGAACTTGGCCTGCCGGAAGCCGGGAAAGTTGGGCTGGTAGTGGCCGGAATTCGCCCCGAGAAAGGCATCGAACCTTTGCTGGAGGCAGCGGCGCAGGCCCGGAAGCAACAGCCCTTTTGCCTGATAGTGGCCGGTGGTAATCGGGATGAGGAATATGGCCGGGCCTGTCGCGCCCGGAGAGATGCCTTGGGGTTGAAGGACATTGTGGTCTTTGCCGGCGAACGGGCGGATGTGCCCCGGCTGATCCGCGGCGTGGATTTTGCGGTGATGCCGTCGCTGTCGGAATCCGGTCCCCTGGTCTTGATTGAGTTCATGGCCGGCGGTTTGCCTTTTGTTGCCACATTGGTGGGTGAAATTTCCCGACAGGTGGCGCGGCGGTCACTCCCGGAGTTTGTGGCTCCCGGCGATGTGCCGGCGTTGGCGGAGGCATTGGCCCGGTTGCTCGCCTTGGCTCCGAATGACTGGCAGGAACGGGGCGAACGCGGCAAGGTGATCGCCCGAGAATTTTTTGACATCCAGACCGTCTGGCCGCAGTGGCGGCAGGTGTATCAACGCATGTTGGGGGCGGCAACGGCATGAGACTGCTCATCATTTCTGGAATGCCCCATCATGTGCGGGACGGCCAGGTGGTGGGGTGGGGGCCGACGGCCAATGAGATTGACCATCTGGCAACCTTGTTCGCGAGCGTGCGTCATGTGGCCCCGTTGCATCCCGGGCCGGGCCCGAAGATTGCACTGCCTTATACGGCGTCGAACATAAAATTCGTGCCGGTACCCGCGGCAGGTGGCCCGCGATTGCGCGACAAGTTGCGCATCCTGGCCGCATATCCGACTTATCTTTTCCGGATGCTGAAAGAATTGCCCCACGCCGATGTGGTGCATGTGCGGTGTCCCGACAACATCAGTCTGCTCGCAATCCTGTTGCTCGCCCGCGTCATTCGGCCGACAACGCGCTGGATCAAATATGCCGGCAACTGGCAGGCGTACGCAGGCGAGCCGCTTTCCTACCGCTTGCAGCGCCGTTGGCTGGGGCGAAACTTGGCCCGCGCACAGGTGACGGTCAATGGCCGGTGGCCGGGCCAGCCGGCGCACGTGCATTCATTTCTGAATCCCTGCCTGACAGCCGAAGAACTGCAGGAAGGAGCTACGACTGGCGCGCAAAAAAGATTGCAGCCGCCGGTGCAACTGTTGTTTGTGGGACGGTTGGAAGCTGCCAAGGGCGCGGGCATTGCGGTGGAAATCGTGACGCAGTTGCAGGCGGCTGGAATTGAAGCCAGCCTGGATTTGATCGGCGAAGGCAGTCCCGCCGACCGGCAACAATTTGAACAACAGGCCCGCGATTTGGGGGTGACCGGGCGGGTGCGGTTTCACGGCGGATTGCCCCGGCCGGCGTTGCGGGAGTTTTTCCGCCGGGCGCATTTTCTGGTGCTGCCCACCAATTGCAGCGAAGGCTGGCCGAAAGTGCTGAGCGAAGCCATGGCTTACGGTGCGGTGCCGCTAACGACCGCCATCTCCAGCATTCCCCAGTTGCTGGAGGAATTTGGCACGGGCCGGGCGTTGACCGAACGGTCGGCGGCGGCGTTTGCTGCCGTCATCCAGGAATATCTGCGGAACCCGGCCGAATGGGAACAACAATCGCGACGCGCACTGGTTGCTGCGGAGCGATTCAGTTACGATAATTATCTACTGGCGGTCCGGGATTTGCTTAAATTGCCTGCGGAAAAGGAACTGAACCATGCCTGAGATTCCGATGCAACCCCGCCCCCCCGCGTTTCGACCGGGGCCGCCGCGCGGCATGCCTCCAGCCCGATCTGCCGCCGCACGGGCGGTACCGGCTGCCGGAACCGGGGCCGAAGTGCGGCCCTGGCCGGTCAAGTGGGTGTATCTGTTTCTGCTGGTGCATCCCGTCCTGGCATATCTGATGCGTTATGTGGGCGGAATAGCGCTGGTGCATGGCCTGGTGGTTTTGGGGGCCGGGTTGTGGATTTGTTTCCGGAAGAACCAGCCCCTCGCCATCATGCAATGGTGCGCGTACATGACGGGTGCGGAAGTGCTGTGGCGCATGTGCAAGGCGCCGCTGCCCTGGGAATTTGCCAAACACGGCATCTGGCTCATCTGCCTGATCTCGCTGTTGCGCAACCGGCCCAAAAAGTTCTACGGGATCGCGCTCATCTATTTTGCCCTGCTGTTGCCCGCCATTGGCCCCACATTTATGAAGTTGTCCTTGGATGAGGCCCGGCAGCAGATCGCCTTTTATCTGGCGGCCCAGCTCTGTCTGGCCGTTTGCGCCGTCCGGTTTTTTGAGGTGCCGGTCACCACGAATGGGCTGCAGCGGATCAGCTTGATGCTCGTCGCCCCGGTGACGGGCATCGCTTTCCTCGTCTTGTTCAAGCTGGCCACCAGTACGGTGGCCTTCGGCACCTTCTCCAACTTTGCCGCGAGCGGCGGTTACGGTCCGAACCAGGTGTCCGCCATGCTCGGGCTGGCGGCGTTCCTGGGCGTCTTCCTCTTTCTTGGGGAAAAACGGTCGAAAATGCTCCGTTATTTTTTTGCGGCGGTCGCGTTTTGGCTGCTGGGGCAGGCGGTGATGACATTTTCCCGCACCGGGCTGTATCTGTTCGTCGCGTGTTTTTGCACGGCCGCCATTTTTCTCGCGCAGGCGCGGGGCAAGGGCATGCGTTTTATCCTGATTCTATTCTTGCTCGGCGCGGTGGGTTATCTGGCTTTTCCGGTCTTGAACGCATTTACGGGTGGAGAACTCATGGCGCGTTACGAGGAAAAGGATCTGACCGGCCGGGATCAAATTGCCGCCCAAGAAGTCGAGCTATGGCTGGAAAGCCCGGTTCTGGGCCAAGGGGTGGGGGTTAGCACCTACCTCCGCGGCATTCAGGCCGGGGGCGATGTGCCGCCGTCGCACACGGAATACACGCGGTTGCTCGCGGATCATGGGTTGTTCGGGGTAACCGCCCTGATCCTGTTGGTGGGCATGACCGGGCAGGCCTTTTTCAAGGCGAAAGGGCCGTGGGCCAAGGCGGTCGTTGCTTCGCTGGCCGCGTATTGTTTCCTGTTCATGGTGGCCTCGGGTATGCGGTTGGTGACGCCCGGCTTTCTGCTGGGATTAATTCACGCCCAGTTTCAGGAGGAGAATCCTCTGAATCTCAGGTTGCGACGGCGCGCCCGGCAGATGCGCCGGGTGATGCGTCCGGGCATGCGGCCCAATCCGCCCCGGCCAGTGAGAAATAATCCGTCAGGGCCGTTGCGCCCGCCCCAAGCCGGCAGTCTGCCTGCGGCATGAAAAACGGAGCGAAAACGGTACTTTTTGTGGGCGCGTACCCGCGGTCAGCGGCGGTGGAGCGCTATGTCTCGGGCGACCTGGCATTGCGACTGGAAGCGCGCGGCTGGAAGGTGGGTTTGACTTCGCGCCGCACCAGCCGTCTGGGGCGATTGCTCGACCTGCTGGCCACCATCTGGCGCACCCGCCGGGAATATGCGGTGGCGGCGGTGGATGTGTTCAGCGGACCGGCCTTCATCTGGGCGGAGGCTTCGTGCGCTTTGTTGCGTTACCTGGGCAAACCCTATGTGCTCACCCTGCATGGCGGGGGGCTGCCGGAGTTTGCCCGGCAACATCCGGCCCGCGTAAAAAAATTGCTCGGTTCGGCACCGGTGGTGACGTGTCCCTCACCTTACTTGATGGCGGAAATGCAGCCGTATCGGGAGAACATGATTTTGTTGCCCAACGGACTGGAGTTGGAGCGGTACCATTTTGGCGAACGGCCGCAACCACTGCGCCAGTTGATGTGGTTGCGCGCGTTCCATGAAGTGTATCATCCCCAACTGGCGGTGCAGGTGCTGGACGCGGTGCGCAAAGCCGGGCGGGATGATGTGCGCCTGGTCATGATTGGGCCGGACAAAGGCGATGGCACGTTGCAACAGGCCCAGGCCCTGACCGCGAAACTGGGGTTGCAGGCGGCGGTGGAATTCCGCGGGCCGGTGGACAAGGCGGCCGTGCCCCAGCAACTGGCGGCGGGCGACGTTTTTCTGAACACCACCAATTACGATAATACGCCGGTGAGTGTGATGGAAGCCATGGCCTGCGGCCTGCCGGTAGTAACCACCAACGTGGGTGGCATTCCCTATCTGCTCCAGGATGGCGAAACGGCGCTGCTGGTGCCGCCGAATGATCTGCCGTTGATGAGCCAGGCGGTGTTGCGGGTGCTGACAAAGCCGGATTTGGCAGCCCGGTTGGCCCAAAACGGGCGACGGCAGGTGGCGGCGTACGACTGGCAAATTATTTTACCCCGCTGGGAAGACTTGTTGGAACGATTGCTGGCTGAAAAGAAATGAACCCGCTCCTGCTCAAAGTATTTCATAAGCTGCCGCCGTTTGCCAGAAATTGGGCGGCCAGCATGCACGGTTACTCGCTCAAAAAATGGCGTTACAGTCCGGCCACCCAGGAATACGCGCGGGAAGCCTTGGTGCGGGATGGCTGGAGCCGCGAGGAATGGCGCCGCTGGCGGGAGGAACGGTTGCAATATGTGTTGCACCGGGCGGCGACCCAAGTGCCTTATTACCGGCAGATGTGGGCGGAGCGCCGGCGCCGGGGCGAGCCGGGCAGCCCGGAAAATCTGGCGGACTGGCCCGTGCTGAAGAAGGAAACGGTGCGGCTCCAGGCCGAACGGTTTGTGGCGGAGGATTGCGACCGCAACCGGATGTATTTGGAGCATACGAGCGGCACCACCGGCACCCCGCTCGCGTTGTGGTGGAGCCGGGAGACAGTGCAACGCTGGTTTGGCATCTATGAAGCGAGGGTCCGGCATTGGAACGGGCTGACCCATGAAACCCGCTGGGGCCACGTGGGCGGTCAGCCGGTGGTGGCATTTGACCAGCAGAACCCGCCGTTCTGGGTGTGGAATGCGCCGTTGCGGCAGTTGTATCTTTCTTGCATGCACCTGGGGCCGAAGTCGAATCCGGCCTATCTGCAGGCCATTCAGGAGTACCGGCTGGAATACCTGCTCGGCTACGCCAGCAGTCTGGCCATGCTGGCGCAGACGGCAGTGGAGCAGGGCATCAAAATACCCTTAAAAGTGGCCATCACCGATTCCGAGCCCTTGTTGGCGCATCAACGGCGGGTGATGGAGCAGGCGTTTGGCTGTCCGGCGCGGGAGACGTACGGCATGGCGGAGATTGCCTGCGCGGGCAGCGAATGTTCCGCCGGCGCCATGCATCAATGGCCGGAAGCAGGTTTGGTGGAGCTGCTGGATGAAAATGACCAGCCGGTGGCGCCGGGGGCAACCGGTCGCATTGTGGCCACGAGCTTTTTGAACGCCGACATGCCGTTTGTGCGATACGATACCCGGGATCTCGCGCAGGCGGAGCCGGACGACCAGCCGTGTGCCTGTGGCCGGCATCTGCCGCGATTCCGGAAATTATTGGGCCGCAACGATGATGCGGTGGTCACCAAAGACGGCCGGCATATCGTGCAAATTGACCGGATTTTTGACCCTTGCTTCGACCTCCGCGAAGCCCAGATTGTGCAGGACGCCGTTGGAAAGTTTCGCATCCGCATTGTGCCTGGCACCCAGTGGACCGCCGCTGATGAAGCGCCGCTGTGTGAAGCGTTGCGGCAACTGGTGGGCGAGGCGGAGATCAAAGTGGAGGTGGTGGCGGAAATCGAACGCACCTGGGCGGGTAAATACCGGATGGTGGTTTCGCATTTGAAACCGACCCCAGGCGGCCCGACCGGTTAATTTCCCCAATTCGGTTCCAACCAAACAGCTATGGGTAATGCCAAGGCAGTTTATCCAAAAACATCCAGGGAGCAGGGCACTCTTTTTTCTTGGAATGAAATTCCGGAAGCGGAATTTGCCGAATGGAGTTTGCGGTTGGCCGAGATGGAAAACGCTTCCATGCGGCAGTCGCCGGTATTCAACGCGCATTTCCGGCAACGCCTGGCCCGGCCCGTTTATCTGAAGTGCGAGGCGGCGGGCCAACCGGTGGCCTACGTGTGTATCATCGAAATTGGGCTGCCGGGATTCAAATGTGGGGCGGTGATTGATGGTCCGGTGGCCTGCGGTGAGCGGGCGCAATTTGAAGCGAGCCTGCCCGCGCTGATAATCTGGTTGCAGCGCCGGGGGTTGGTGTTTGTCCGGTTCAGTCACAAGGAACAATCCATCCTGGAAGGAGTCGGCCGGCAGCACCACACCATTGAGGGCAATCCGCTGCCTTTCGTGCCCCGTTATAGCGGGGAACTGGTGGTGGACCTGGCTGCCGAAGATGACCGGTTGCTCGCCGGCTTCCAACAGATCGCCCGGCAGGAAATCCGGCGGGCCCGGGAGGCCGGCTGTGTGGTGCAGCAGAGCAGCGATCCGGAAGCATTTCGCCAAATCTGGCCAATCTTTGTGGACCGGGCGCGGGTCAAGGGTATCCGCGTGGCTGGAGTGAAGGAGTATGAGGGAATGTTCCGGCTCAGTCCCCGTCCGGATCTGGTCCGCCTGTACACGGCTTATTACCAGGGCCAGGCGGTTTATGCAGCCGTGTTCCTCCGCGAGAAGAACATGGTTCACTATTTCCTTGGCGCATTGGATGCCACGGCCCTCGGCAAGCAGTCCACGCCTTCCTGTCTGGTGCACTGGCAGGCCATGCGGGACTATCGGCAACTCGGTTGCCGCTGGTACAACCTGGGAGCGCGGTCTGGTCCGGTGTACGCCTTCAAGAAGAAGTTTCGGCCTCAGGAGCTGCCGTCTGCTGGGGCCTGTACGCTGGTTTTTGGATCCGTCCGGTTTTGGCTCTGGACCGGCATATTCCTGCGCGTGTATGAAGGCGGCCAAAAACTTTTGCGGCTGGTTCGCCGCACCGGCGGTTAGGCATCTTTGCTTGTGACTGTTCTCTGCTAATTGGAAACATGGAAGCCACGGAATCTCCAGCCCCCAAAGTCAGTGTGGTGATGCCCTGCCGCAATGAAGCGGCATGGATTGAGAAATGTCTGGCTGCCGTGCTGGCGGCGGAACCTCCGGCGGGTGGCCTGGAGATTATTGTCGCCGACGGCCAATCGGACGACGGCACCCGGAAGATTCTTGAAGGGCTTGCGCAACGCGATTTCCGGATCCGGATGATCGATAACCCCGGGCGAATTGTCCCGACCGGTTTGAATGCCGCCATCCGCGCGGCGCGGGGCGAAATCATCATCCGCTTGGATGCGCACACTGAATATGCACCGGATTATCTGCGGCAATGCACGG
Source organism: Dongiaceae bacterium (assembly GCA_035492855.1). Lineage (GTDB taxonomy): Bacteria > Verrucomicrobiota > Verrucomicrobiia > Limisphaerales > JAFMIX01 > JAFMIX01. Next base: position 24,993 of record DATJIU010000244.1, read on the forward strand.
AGCTGATCCAAACCGGGACCGCCGACAATGTGGGCGGGCCCTGGGTGGCCGAAGGGCAGGGGTGGCTGTCGGAAGCGATTGCCGCGGCGTTTCAATCGCCCTTTGCCGTGGGGGGCGCCCGGGGACATGACCCGGATTACGAAGGGCCGGTGGATACGGTCTATCTCGGCTGCTGGAAGCGAGCGGCCTTTGACCGCTTTGGTTACTTTGATGAGGAACTGGTGCGCAATCAGGACGATGAATACAATTTGCGCCTGATCCGGGCAGGCGGGAAAATCTGGCAAAGCCCGAAGATCAAAAGCCGCTATCATCCCCGGGGCTCACTATCCGGCCTGTTCCGGCAATATATGCAATATGGCTACTGGAAAGTGCGGGTGATTCAAAAGCACCGGCTGCCCGCATCCATCCGGCATTTGGTGCCGGGATTGTTTCTCGTGTATCTGCTGTTAACCGGCGTGGCCGGTTTTTTCTGGCCGTTGCTCTGGGTGGCATTTGGGCTGGCCTTGGGAGCTTACGGGTTTGCGGTGCTGCTGGCCTCGGGGCTCACCGCAGCCCGCACTCGATGGAAACTGCTGCCGGCCTTGCCGCTGGTGTTTCCGTGTTATCATTTTGGCTACGGTTACGGTTTCCTGCGGGGCCTGGTGAATTTCATGATACTGAAACGCCGCGCCCAGGCAGGGTTTCAGCAATTAACCCGTTAATGATTCATGGCTGCTCCTGATCCCATTGAAGCGGACCGCATCCGCCAGGTCTATGATAGATACGATCAGAAAGGCTGGGCGGAATCCAAGTGGGCGGATACCAATCCGGGGAACGCCCGCAACTTGCAGGAACGCGAACGCCGAATCGGAGGCTTGCTCGTGGAAACCGGATACGCGCCGCTCGCCGGCCGGAGACTGTTGGAGATTGGCTGTGGCAGCGGCAAGGTCATGCGCAGCCTGCTGCGGCTCGGAGCACGTCCGGAGAATTGTTACGGAGTGGATTTGATTCCGGACCGGATTGGGGAAGCCCAGGCGGCCTGTCCGGGCGTCCACTTCCAGACCGCAAATGCCGAACAACTCCCTTTCGAGACCGGGAGCTTTCATCTGGTGGCGGTGTTTACCGTCTTTTCCTCCATTTTGGATGATGCCACGGCCCGGCGCATTGCCGGAGAAATGGACCGGGTGCTAAAACCCGGAGGCGCGGTGATTTGGTACGACTTGCGGGTGAACAATCCCGGCAATCCAAACGTCCGGGGACTCCGGCCTCCCGAACTGGCCCGATTGTTTCCCGAATACCGCCCCCGGCTCTGCAAGTTGACCCTGGTACCACCCTTGGCCCGGCGCTTGGGCAGCCTGACTGGAACGCTGTATCCCATCCTGGTCGCAATGCCATTGTTGCGGACCCACTTGGGTGGCGTGCTGATGAAACCCTGACAGTCCGGGCCGATTGCGGAGTATTCCCCGTTCCGTTCTGACTTGTCTCGTTTCTGGTCAAGGTGGTGCCGCAACAAACAATGTGGAAAAGCCTTAAGAGTGTTAAAACCAAAACTCGCATTTTGTTTGCAAATTGTTTTGCGCCAATTGTTTGCTGAATTATTTCCCTGCTGGCAAGTGGTGGCGGAAAGAATGGCGCCGACATGGCGTAATCCGTGCTGGTGTAGCAGGAGATGACCCCGGAGAAACTGGGGCCGAATGGAAAGATGTCTCTTGTGAAGAAGCTTTGTTTTTTGGGCTTGGTAGGCGCGCTGGGTCTGTTGGCGACCCGGTTGGCAGCGCAGGATTATCCGATTAAGCCTGTTCCGGCGGATTTCTCCGTGGACGCCAACACGACGTTCCTGGTGGATTTGACCAGTGCCAAGGACCAGGCGGATTTCGCCGCCGGCAGCGCGCAGTTGAAGGTGGATCCGGCCAACTTCGAGCCCGGCCTGGGTTACAAGGGTGTGGTCGGCCTTGCGACTCCCGGCAATTTCCCCACCAACGCCTGGACGCTCGAAATGATTGTGCGCGTGCCCTACAGCGCCAATGCCCTCAACTCCATCACCGTGGCCGACTGGGAAAGCAACTCCAAGGAATGCGAGTTCACCCTGAGTCTGGATCATGGCTTCGGGGTCAAATCCAAATTCTACTGTTGGGACCCCCTGGACGGTTTCATGACCCAACCGTACGCCGGTGGCAATGGCAGTTCCGTGCAGGGCAGCGCGCCGGACAAATGGGTTTACATTGCCTTCGGCTGCGATTTCAACAACCAGATCCTGATGACGTCCGCCCGCGAGGTTACGGGGGAACTCCTCAACAAGGACATCCACTTCAAGCCGGTGGCGCAGGTGGACACCAATTTTCTTTCCGGCTTCAGCCTGCTGCAGGGGGCTTCCGAACTGCTCCGCCGCTGGACGAGCCTCGGGCTACGCTTCACCGGCAGTCTCCCCGCCACCCTCAATCTCGGCAACTCGGTCATGGAGATTAAGAAGATCCGGTTGAGCAACAAGTACCGGCCCGAAATCTTCCGCGTGGATGCGGACCTGCCGGTAGGCTCCGCCACCACCTGGGTACCGCAGAACATGGATGCCAGCCGGGCTCAGACGCAGACCGTCAACCGCAACGTGGGATATGGGGGCTACAAGAACTATGTCTGCATGCCGGTCAACGAGGCCTACCTGCCCTTGGCTCCGGGCGATGCCCCGATTGTGCTGCAACTTACCAATGTGCCCGTCGGGCTCTACAAGTATTATGTCTATGGCGCCGTCGCCCCCAAAGGCCGGACGAGCCTCAACCGCGTCTGGCAGCCGTGCCCCATGGCGTTCACCGCCCGCGATGCCGGCGGCAAGGATCTCGGCCACGGGGTGATGCTGTTGAAGCAATCGCTCATCCCCCGGCTGATGCAAGGCTTCAGTTTTCACGTGGATGAGCAGACCACGAATGTCACGCTGACCTTCCAGGTGACGGGCGATGCCCAGGAGACGGCGTGGCTGCAAAGGATTGTGGCCACCGACCAGTTGGAGGGCTTCCCCGATGCGGCCATCAAGACCAGCCAGAATTTGGGCGCGGGGGCGCACACCCAATTGACCACGCTGACCGCCGCCCGCGAACAGCGCGATGATTTGATCTGGAACGGCCTGCCGCCCTTGAACACGCCGCTGCAGGTTCATGACCAGGTGGCGCAATTCCGCCAGCCGCCCACCGGAGTGACCCTGGACCAGTGGATCATGCCGGCCCTGGGCGCGCCCAACGGCACCAACGTCAATCGCTATTGCGATTTCGCCCACGCCTTCGACCCGCTCGAATTCGTGAACAAAACCACCGGCCAGACCTTTCCCGCGAGCAGCACCCTGGCCAACGTGCCCTGGCCGGGCAACGACCCCGATCCCGGGTATGGCATCTATTTCCGCTCCAACCAATATTCCTCCCTGGCCACGGACATCTATTTCACCCGGCGCGCCGAACTGCTGGGGTACCGCTATCTGTTGTATCAGGGCGCCCTCACCGACATCGGTTCCAACTGGAAAGGGGTGAACCTGCCCGGCCTCTATTATACCAACGGCGACGCCAACATCGGCCACGACGCCGCCATGGCGCTCGTGCGCTGGGCGTATGACTGGCCGGCCCTGGAGATGACCCTGCACGAGGTCCGCCTGAGTACCCACTCCCCGGATTTGGAATACAATGTGGACTGGAGCGCTGGCGTCAACCGCAACGGCAAGATGCATTACACCGGCTGGTCCGGCTACGAAACCACCGAGCTGTTCACCGCCTACGACCAGGTGTTCCCCTACATCCAGGGCAACCAGGTCTTTGCCGACGCCGTCCACCGCTTTATTCCGGCCATCAAGACGCCGGCAGACGTCATCAAATTCCTGGATCAACGGCTCATTTATTCCAGCGTGCGGGACATGCGGAAGGGATTGATTGATCCCTCCATCAATTTGGAAGACTGGGCCGGCGAGGTGCTGGGTTACAGCCCCTACACCGCCGACTTTTATGACCTGACCAAGCAGTACAACGCCACGTATCCCATCAGCGGCACCTACCAGGAAATTTACGGCACCGGGCTCTCGCGCTCGGGGGTGTATTACATCGGGTCCTACATGGTTTACGCGTTTGGCGGCGCCGCGGATTTGATGCGCAAGGCCGGGCGGTTCCGGGAAGCGGCGGCTTCCGGTGTCAATTTGCCCATGAACATTTCCGATGTGGACCGCTATCCCAAGATTCGTTCCGCGGCGAATTTCATGCTGGATATGTGGGTGGCCGGCGGCTTTCCGTTCATGGCCGGCGATGCCAGCGGGGGTACGCACAGCGGGCTGGAGGCCACCAACCGGCTGGCCGCCGTACCCGAATGCGTGGCCGAGGCGTTCGCCCTGACCGGCGACGCGCGCCAGGCCTGGGTGCTCAAAAACATCCTCGGCAGTAGCGACGTCCACGCCTCCGCGATTGCCGCCGGGGGCAGCAACCCCATCCTGAACGCGCCCCCGCATGTGGTGCCGGATTACGGCGCCATTTTGGAACTCACGCCGAACCAGAATGACGTGCTGAAGAAGACCTCCGCCACGCTGCGGCTCGGCATCGGGCAGGGGCATTCGCATAGCGATTACCTGGATCTCGATCTCTTTGGCATGGGACTGCCGCTCGCGGTGGACCTGGCCTGCCGCAATGAAGGCAGCTTCTGGTCGCGTCCGTCCGCCAGCTGGTCCTTCCTGCACAACCACGCCATGGCGCACGACAGCGCCGATCCCAACGGTGCCGGCGTCCAGGACGGCGAGCCCTATCTGCGCGCCTTTGCGCCGCCCGTCATGCGCGCCACCTATGTCTCCAAGACCGGCACCCAGTTGGACCGGGATGTGATTTTCACCGAGGATGGCGACGGTACCGGCAACTTCTACGCCGTGGATTTGCAACGGCTCACCGGTGGCACCTACCATACCTGGTGCTTCCATGGCTGCGAAAGCGATGACTTGAAATTAAACGTGGCCATGGCGCCCGGCACGAACCGCTGGACCGACCGCTGCCTGGAAGGTACCCAGAAGATTGCCACCACCACCACCAACTTGTTGCAGGCCACCTGGACCATGACCCGCACCGGGAGCAATTTTCCGTACACCTTCAATGGCGGCGGCACGGTACATACCGTGGGCTGCGAACCGACCGCGCTCGGGACCGCCTACGATCCCAGCCGGCCGCTGGTGCATGTCCGGGCCACCCTCTTGAACCGGCCCAACGACGGGGTGTTCCAGGCCAACGCCTATTCCGACGTCTATCAATACTGCTTCCCGTTCCTCTGGGCCCAGTCCACCAACGAGGCACAGTCGGTTTACCCGGCGGTGTACGAATGGTACCGGGGCAACACGCCTACCGTGGCCAGCATGGTGCTGGACCAGGCCGACAACCCCGTGCGCCTCACCGTGACCACCAGTTCCGGCCAGGTGGACCGTTATGAATTTGCCACCAACCACTGCCAGGTGATCTCGCGCGACAGCCAGGGCGCGGTGCGCTGGGTGAAATTGAACGGCGAGAACGGCGTGACGTTGTCCGACCTGACCATCAATCCCGTCGCCAACTATGCCGCCGTGATTACCAGCATTGATTACGTCAACCGGCGGCTGACCACCTCGGCCCCATTGCCCGCCAACCCGGCGGTGAACGTGGGCAACGCCAGCCGCCAGATCTACCTGCAGCTCACCGGCCCGGCGGGCACCGAATTCACCTGGGCGGATGATTTGCTGGTGCAGGAAGGCCAGATCACCAGCTTGCATGTGCT
>DATJIU010000245.1:0-12424 GCA_035492855.1 Dongiaceae bacterium
GTCTACAAGCAGTGAAGCCGTTGACCCGATATGGCTTATGATGCTATCTTAAATGGTGGTCCCGATACCGGGGCGGTGGGTGAATACCTGCCCCCCCCCCCTCGTCGGATGTATGGCGGCATTGGGCCTTCAACCCACCCACACCGTGACCTCGTATGAAAGCCAAACTTTTACGGATTTCAAAAATGGCGGCGGTCATCGCCGGTATGACGATGGTCGCCGGCTGTTATGCCACCCCCACCAATTCGGTTGCCGCAACCAATCCGCCGGATGCCAGCCTGCTGACCTATCAACCGGCGCCCGACCTGGAACAATTGCCGGCCACCAATACGGTCGCCGCACCGGAACCGGCCACAGCGTTACCTTCGGCCGAGAAGGCCACCCTGCCCACCAATTTCACCCCTTCGCCGCAACTCGCCGAAGTGATCAAGCTGGTGCAGGCGGGCATCGACGGTCCGGTGCTGACTTCATACATCACCAACGCCACCGCGCCGTTCGATATCAGTGCCGAGGCCATCATTTACCTCAACGACCTGGGCGTGCCCAACGAAACCATTCTCACCATGATGCAGCGGGACTACGCCTTGGGCTACACCGTGGCCCCCAATCCTCCACCGGCGGCCCTGCCGGCCACGATGCCGGATACGAATGCGATTGCCGATGTGACCAACACGGCACCGGAGGTCGCTGGGGGTCCGGCAGTGCCTGATGAACCGGCCGCCGTCATTGAAGAACCGGCGCCCGTGGCGTCGGTCACGGATTTTTACGACACGCTTTCGCCTTACGGCACTTGGATTGACATTGAAGGCTACGGCCGCTGCTGGCAACCCACCATTGTGGTTTCGGAACCGGCCTGGCAGCCCTACTGTGACCGGGGTCACTGGGTGTACAGCGATTGTGGCTGGTACTGGGCCTCGGATTATTCCTGGGGGCTGACCTTCCACTACGGCCGCTGGTTCCGGCATTCCCGCTGGGGCTGGTGCTGGGTGCCGGACACCACCTGGGGCCCGTCCTGGGTGAGCTGGCGCAACTCCGCCGACTATTGCGGCTGGGCGCCGCTGCCGCCGTTCACCACGTTTGTTTCCGGCATTGGCTTCAGCTACTACGGCCGCAATGTGGGCTTCGGCTTCGGATTCAATCTTACGCCGGATTGCTACACCTTCGTCTCCTGCCACCATTTCTACGACCGCCATCCGCGGCATTGGGCGGTGGCCCGGCCGGAGGTACGGCAGATTTATACCCAGACCACCGTGGTTAATAATTTCAGCCGCGACAGCCGCGACCGCATCATAAACCGGGGCGTGGACCGCGAACGAATCGCCATGGTCAGTCACACCCCGGTACATACCGTACCGGTCCGGGAGCCGCGCAGCGCCTCCAGGCATGTCGGTGACCGGAATGCGGCTTGGAGCAACAACCAGATGGTGGCGGATGCCCGGCCGATTGTCCGGCCGCCTTCGGTGGCCATAACTCCGGGGGTATCCAGCAGCCGGTTTAATGAAAACTGGAACGGGCGGAATCAGCGGATGCAACCGCGTTCCCCCGCGGCTTCCACGCGGAACTACCCGGTGACCAGCCGGGAGAATCGCGGGAATCAGACCCCGTCCCGCACGATGCCGCGCCAGGAACCGCAACAGCAAATGGCCACCGTTCCCACGCCGACGCCGCGGGCGCCTTTGTGGAACAGCACCACCCATACCTATTCACAGTCCCGAGCCAATTACAACAGCACCGGCAACCGGCCGGTGACGCGGCAGCCATTGGCCAACCGGCCCACCACCATTGGGCCCATGACGACCACACCGCGCGTTTCCACCCCGCAAGTGTCGATTCCGCGCCCCACAATCACCGCGCCCATCGAACGGGCGCCACAACGGTCACAATATCAAGCTCCCACCCGGGTTGAACCCCGGCCTTCATACACGCCACCGCCGCGTCAGGAGTATCGTGCTCCGGCGCCAACACCCCGGCCGCAAAACGTTTCGCCCGCGCCACGCACCTCCATTGGGCCGTCCAACAACACCCGCTCCACCGCCAATCGGGGCCACGGCCGCTAACCTCCAACCATGACTTCAATGACTGGCTTCAAGGGAACCTGCCGTTTGATGCTGTTGGGTTTGAGTTTCGGGCTGGCTGCTGCGGGAGCAAGCCACGCCGATCCGACCAACGTTTTCACCACGCAATTTGAGGCGGCGGAAGGCTACCAAACCAACCAAGATCTCGTGGGACAAAACGGCTGGACCAGCGATGGCACGGGCGGGAGCGGCATTCTAGCAGGTTTTATCCCGGGATATGGTCAACAGGCTTATATCGGTTTCACGCCGCCAACATCTGGAGAGTCTCAAGTTTTCTATTGGAAACCCATTAATTTCGACCCAGTTGGCACCGGGCTGCCGGTAGTGACTTTTTCCGCAGTGATGAGCGTCGTGGATTCCACCTCCGCGCATCAGCAATATGATGCTTTTGATTGGGCAGTTTTCAACCAGTCCGGGCATCAGTTGTTCACGCTCGATTTCGACAACCTGACCACCAATATCAATTATCAGCTGGATGGCGCCACCAGCCCACTGGTGGATACCGGCCGCAGCTTCACCCCCAACGTGGCCTATCAGCTTATCGTCACAATGGATTTTGCGAACAACCGGTGGAGCGCCTGGCTGGATGACGCCAACCTGGTCAACAACCAGCCTATGACCACCACCAGCGCCACCCTGGATCTGGGCGATGTTGACGCTGTGTGGTATATCGCCAACACCAACGCGCCCGGTGATAATTTTCTGCTCTTCGACAATTACCAAATCACCGCCAACGTGGCCGCACCGGTGGAGGCCCAAGTGGAGTTCCTGGGGCGCACCACCGAGAACTGGGCGCTGGTGCGCGTGTACGGCCCCGACGGTTCCCGCTGGGCTGTGGATGCCTCTACGGACCTGATCAGCTGGACGGCGCTGAAAACCAATGTCATTTCCGGCACTTCCTTTGACTTGGTGGATACCGCCGCGCCGGGCTTCGCCAACCGTTTCTACCGGGCCCGGCAGATTCCCTGACCCCGGCCCGGCTCTGTTTTCTGCTTTTGCAATCCCGGGTTCGTTGGCACAGTGCCCGCAGTGGCCGTCACCATACAACAGTTCGAGCAGATGAAGCAGCGGTTGAACCGGCGCTCCCGAAGCCCGGCACCACCGGAACTTCCGCAGCCACCGATAAACCGCGCCGCCGCGGTTATCCTGGGCGTGGACCCTTCGCTGCGCGGCACCGGCTACGGCATCATCCGGACCGGCCGCAATGGGTGGCAAACGCTGACCCACGGCACCGTTGCCTGCCCGGCTGGCTGGCCGCGCTCCCGCTGTCTGGCCAAAATTTCCCAAACCCTGCGCGACCTCATCCGCGAACATCAACCCACCGTCTGCGCGGTGGAAGGCCTGTTCTACGCGCAGAACTTGCAAACCGCGCTCATCATGGGCGAAGCCCGGGGCGCGGCGCTGGCCGCCATCGCCGAAGCCGGATTGGATATTTATGAGATTGCCCCGCGTAAGGTGAAGCAGGCCATTGTCGGCTACGGCGCCGCGCAAAAAATTGCCGTGGCCAAAATGGTGCAACGCCTCCTGGCACTGGCCGAACTGCCCGCGCCCGATGCCGCCGACGCGCTGGCCCTGGCCCTGGCACACGCGCAGGAAGCCGGACGCCCCGCATGGCAGCCCCTCAAGAAAATATGATTTCGTTCCTTCACGGCAAACTCAGCGATGCGCTCCCCACCCAGGTCATCCTGGAAGTCGGCGGCGTGGGTTACGACGTGCTGATTCCGCTGTCGTCATTTGACAAGCTGCCGGCGCCGGGCGGCGAGGTAAAACTGCTCACGCACCTCGTGGTGCGTGAAGACGCCCACGTGTTGTATGGATTTATGACGGCCGCAGAGCGCGAGCTGTTCCGGCTGCTCATCAACACGGTGAGCGGCATCGGCCCCAAAATTGCGCTGAACATCCTGAGCGGCATCAGCGTCAGCGCCTTTCGCGGCGCGGTGGCCGGAGGTGATGTGAAGGCACTGGCGCAAATCTCCGGCGTGGGCAAGAAAACCGCCGAACGCATCGTCGTCGAATTACGGGACAAAATCGGAGCCGCTGGCGCCTGGGAGGCGAGCAGCGCCACCCGCACCCTCACGCCCGATGACCAGAAGGTTAATGACGCCGTGCTGGCCCTCATGGCGCTGGGCTTCAAGCAACCCGAAGCGCACGAATCCGTTCGCGCCGCGCAGGCCATGCTGGGCCCCCAGGCCGGGTTGGAAGATTTGGTCCGCGCCTGTTTGAAAAAAAGCTGAACGTCCGGCATGTCCGCCCCGCAACCACCCGAAGCCACCCGCCCCAGCGATTCGTCTGCCTCCGGGCCGAAGAAATCCTCCGGCTTTACGCCGCACCGGCCCAAATGGCACCAGCGGCTCGGCGCCTTCGTGGTATTCGCCCTGTTGCGCCTGGTGATGGCCACCATGCGGTATCGGCACCGCGGGGCAGTGCATTTTTTTTCCCCCGGCGCCCCGGCGCCCGCCATTTTCTGCCTGTGGCATAACCGGCTGGCCTCGTGCATCAAAGCCCTGGATATTTACCGGCGGCCCAACAATGGCGGCGCGGGCATGGCGGCCCTTGTCAGCGCGAGCAAGGACGGGGCCTTTCTCTCCGGCATCCTGGAACTGTTCCGGGTGCAGCCGGTGCGCGGCTCCAGCAGCCGGCGCGGCGCGCTGGCCATGTTGGAGCTTACCACCTGGGCGGAACGCGGCTACGACCTTACCATTACTCCGGACGGACCGCGCGGGCCCTGTTATCAAATCCAGGACGGCATCCTGTCGCTGGGCCAGATGACCGGACTGCCCATTGTCCCCGTGGCGCTAAACCTTAACTGGAAAATCCGCCTCAAAAGTTGGGACCGGTTCCAAATCCCCCTGCCGTTTGCCCGATGCGAGGTCTGCCTCGGCGAACCGCTCGTGGTGCCGCGCGAAGCCACGGAGGCCGAACGTGACACCCTGCGGGTGGAACTGGAACGGCGCATGCGCGCAATGACGCAGGATTAAAGCATCTCCCAGCGCCGTTAGGGTTGCTGCCGTGGCGGGCTGACAAAGTCCGGCAGGTAACGGATACGGCGCTTCAGGATGGCCAGCACATAACGCCGCGTGGTGGGGAAATCCATCTGGTCGAGAAACACCGCGCTGTTGGTCGCGCCGGCGCCGCGATTCCACCGCAGTACCGGCGTGCGCCCCGCATTATAATCCGCCAGGGCGTAGGCCATGGGATTGTCCGTGTTCAAATAGCGCCGGAGCAGCTTGCCCAGGTAAAATGCCCCGGCGTACACGTTCGTGGTCGGATTAATCAGCTGTTCCGGTACGAAGGTGGGGATGTGTTCGCTGTCCGCCCACTCCTGCGCGGCGTGCTCGCTTACCTGCATCAGGCCCAGTTCCCCCTTGCCGCCATGGGCGTCGGAATTGAAATTGCTCTCCCGCCAGACCACCGCCTTGACCAGGGCGGGGTCCACGCCGTACCGGTGCGCGGCCGCAAGGATCACCTTGTCCTCGCGGTGTTCGCGCCAGTAATCATAACCCCACCACGCGCCGCCGCACAGCAGCACGCCGAGGAGCACCACCTGGAGCCGGCGAAAATTCACACGGCATTTGTAGCCGAAGCCAGGGGGTGTGGTCGAGCGCAAGCTGCGCCCCGGCTTGACACCCGGCGCCGCTCACTTGAACCTTGGTTTTCATGATTGCCCGGGTCTCGCTCGAAATCGCCCTCCGCAAGGAGTTTGATTACGCCATCCCGCCGGAACTGTCCGGCCGGGTGGAGGTGGGCACCCGGGTGCAGGTGCCTTTTGGCCGCCGGCTGGTCATGGGCTGCGTGACCGCGCTCGCCGAGGAATCCGCGCACCCGAACCTGAAGGCCATCGTCAAGACGGTGGGGGCGCAGTCGTTGGTCACCCCCAAGGTGCTGCGGCTGGCCCGCTGGATCGCCGACTACTATTGTTGCGCCCCGGAGATCGCCCTGAAAAGCGTGCTGCCCGAAGCCGTGCGCCAGGAGGAGTCCGGCTGGCGCGAGCGGCTGTTTGTGCGGCTGCTGCCTGCCGTCGGGGAATTCCCCAAACTGCCCAAGCGCCAGCAGGAGGTCTGGAATCTCATTGAGGAACGCCGGGAAATGTTGCTCTCCGAGCTGGTCGCCCTGGCCGGCACCACCGCCGGCACCGTGCGCAAGCTGGAAGACCGCGGGCTGGTAACCATCACTTCCGAAATCGCCGAGCGCGACCCATACGCCCATGAATCCATCGTGCCGACGCAACCGCTGACGTTGAATGCGGAACAAAGCGTGGCGTTGGAAAAGGTCATTGCCGCCATGGATGCCGCGGGTACCACCCCGGCCAATTCTCCGCCAGCCAAGTCTTCCACTTTCCTGCTGCATGGCGTGACCGGGAGCGGCAAGACGGAGATTTACCTGCAAGCCATCGCGCACGCGCTGGAACAGGGCAAGGGGGCGATTGTGCTGGTGCCGGAAATTTCGCTTACGCCGCAGACGGTGGAGCGCTTCAAGGCCCGGTTCAGTTCCGGGCCACTGCAAACCCTGGTGGCTGTGCTGCACAGTCATTTGTCCACCGGGGAGCGGCATGATGAGTGGCACAAAATCCGGCAGGGCCGGGCCCGCATTGTCATTGGTGCGCGCTCGGCCATTTTTGCGCCGGTGGAACCGCTGGGCCTGCTCATCGTGGACGAGGAACACGAGCACACTTACAAGCAGGAGGAGTCGCCCCGCTATCACGCGCGCGACGTGGCCATCGTGCGCGGCCAGATGGAAAACGCCGTGGTGGTGCTGGGTTCGGCCACGCCATCACTGGAGAGCTTCCACAACTGCCAGCAAGGCAAATATACCCTGCTGGAACTCCGTCAGCGGGTGGACAACCAGAAGATGCCCCACGTGCGCGTGGTGGATCTGCGTCAGGCTGCCCGCAGCGGCAAGGGCATCCCCATTTTTTCACCGCAACTCAAGGAGGCCATCGCCCAACGGCTGGAGCGGAAGGAGCAGACCATCCTCTTCCTGAACCGGCGCGGCTATTCGTCGTCGCTGCAATGCCCGGATTGCGGCCATGTGTGCGAGTGCCCCAATTGCAGCCTGGCGCTCACGTATCACCGGCCGGAACAGAAACTGCGCTGCCATCTGTGCGGTTACTGCGAGCCCGTTCCGGCGGTGTGCCCCAATGAGAAGTGCCGCAACCCGGCCATCCGCTACACCGGGCTCGGCACACAAAAGGTGGAGGCCACCCTGGAAAAATTATTCCCCGCGGCGCGCATCCGGCGCATGGACGCCGACGTGATGAAGCGCAAGGATGATTACCGCCGCGTGCTGGGTGAATTTCGCACGGGCAAAATCGACATCCTGGTGGGCACCCAGATGATCGCCAAGGGCCTGCATTTTCCCAACGTCACCCTGGTCGGTATCATCTACGCCGATCTGGCGCTGCACCAGCCGGATTTCCGCGCGGGCGAGCGGACCTTCCAACTGCTGACGCAGGTGGCGGGCCGGGCGGGCCGGGGCGATGTGGCGGGCGAGGTGTTTGTGCAGGCCTTCACGCCGTTTCATCCGGCCATCCAGTACGCGCGGCGGCACGACTTCGTGGGCTTCTACGAGCAGGAGATGGAATTCCGCCGGCAGCTCCGCTATCCGCCGGTGGGCCGGGTGGCGTTACTGACGCTGAAAGGCCGCAATGAGGAAAAGGTGAAGTTCTCCGCCGACCACCTGAAGCGGCGGCTGGAAGAGCTGGGGCCCAACCCAAAAGCCAAGAGCCAACCAGTGCAGCCGGAGCTGGGGGACAGCACTCCGCCGGCGGATCCGGGAACGGGAATTTCGGACCTGATGATTTCCGGTCCGGCCCCGGCGCCGCTGTTGAAGGCGGAATCGTTTTACCGGTACCAGATCATGCTGCGCACCCGGCTAATGACGAAGTTGAGCGCGCAACTGGCGCAGCTGACCCAGCAGTTGACGCTCCCGGAAGACGTGACCCTGGCGGTGGATATTGATCCGGTAAACCTGTCCTGATTTACCGGCCGCGGCTCAACCGAGCCGCCAGACGATACGGGCCTTGTTCAAATCGTAGGGGGACATTTCCATTTTGACGCGGTCGCCGACGGTGAGCCGGACAAAGCGTTTGCGCATCTTGCCGGAGATGGTGGCCAGGACCTGATGCTTGTTATCAAGTTCCACCCGGAACATGGTTCCGGCGAGGACGCTGGAAATGCAGCCTTCTACTTCAATATGTTCTTCCATTTATAAAAATTCCAAAAAAACGGCGGAGCCCGGGTTCACCGAGCCCCGCCGGCGAAATTTGAGGTTACTTCGGTTTAGTAACGGTTGCGGCCACCACCGCCGCCGCCGCTGCCACCACCGAACTCACGACGCGGACCGCGGCCACCGCCGCCGCCACCGCCCGGAGGACGTTCTTCGCGCGGACGCGCGATGTTGACCGTGAGCGGACGGCCGTCGAGCTGCGCGCCGTGCATGGCGGAGATCGCCTTCTGCGCTTCTTCGGGCGTGCTCATGGTAACGAAACCAAAACCCCGGGGACGGCCGGTCACCCGGTCCATCATCAGGTTGGTTTCCACGACCGTACCGTGCGCAGCAAAAGCGTCCTGCAGATCGTTTTCGGTTGTGTTGAAGGAAAGATTTCCTACAAACAGTTTTGTGCTCATGTGATGCAAGTGTCCTAGACTAACCTTGGCTCTGACCGACTGTTCCCGACCATCGGGTTTCAAATCATCACTGAACCGAGTTCACTTGAAGATTTACCATGCCGTGGAAGCGCTTAGCTATCTATCAGACAGGCGCAGATTGACGGTTTCAAAGGGAAAGGCAAGCGGAATCTTGCACTTTTCGGCTACCGGGTAAAAGGTTGTTCGGTCTGGTTTTAGGTGCATTTTTACCGGGCCAGGCCGCTTTCCGCCGCCGCCGGGGCGCACCATCACCTCTTCCCGCCCGCCATAATTCCGCGCAAGCTCCTGCAAATCATTGCCGTACGGTGGCCCGGCGCTCCCGTCGCAATGTTTTTAAGTGACTGTATCCCACAAGTTTACGACGCTGCTCGTCCCACAGCCGGAACGTGAAGGATTTGAAGCTGGAAAACAAGGTTACCGGCGGCACGGTCTGGAACAACGGCTCGGCCTTATGGCATTTTTCGAGGTTGTAATTCGGAATCCGCGGGCTGAGATGGTGAATGTGGTGATAGCCGATATTGCCGGAAAACCACTGCAAAATTTTCGGCAATTTATAAAACGAACTGCCCCGGAGCGCTGCCGTGGCGTAGTCCCAGTTCTCGCCCCGTTCCCAATAAACGCCCTCAAACTGGTGTTGCACATAGAACAGCCACACCCCGGCCGAACCGGCCACCGCCACCACCGTCAATTGCAGCAGCAGGAAGGCTTCCCATCCGAAGAGCCAAATCTGGCCGGCACTGATCAGCGCGATGCCCAGGTTCGTCCAATACACCGAACGCCGTTCCCGGCCGCCTTTGGCGCGGACATTCGGAAACCGCTGCCACACCACAAACAAAAACAAAGGCGCCAGCACAAACAGCACGAACGGATTCCGCGCGAGCCGATAGGAAAAGCGCTTCCACCGTGAAGCTTCCAGATATTCCTGCACCGTCAGCGTCCACACATCCCCCACCCCGCGCCGGTCCAGATCGCCCGAGCTGGAATGATGCAGCGCGTGTTCCCAGCGCCAGTGATAATACGGCGTCCAGGTCAGCAACCCGGTGATCGCCCCCACCACATGATTGGCCCGGGCCGACTTGAAATAGGAGCCGTGACCGCAGTCATGAAAAATGATGAACATGCGCACCAAAAATCCCCCGGCCAGCACGGCCAGCGGCAGGGCCAGCCAATACGACACCCCCAGCGCCAGATACATCAAATACCACAGCGCCAGATACGGCACCACCGTGTTCATGATCTGCCACACGCTGCGGCCCACGGAAGGCTGCTGATACCGGGCCACAATCTCTTTCCAGGCGGAAAGGTCGGCATTCTGTCCCTCAGGCACAGGATTTGAATTCTCGGTCATAAAATCGCTAATAGAACTTCGGCTGGATTTTCGGAAACACAAGGCATCTTTTGGAAAAACCAGCGAAGCAATAAAAATACGGGAGCCTGCAAACAGTGGCAATCCTCAAAGCCAAAATTACCCTCCCAATGCCCGCCCCGCCGGAGGGGTTTGCCCGGGAACCACTAACGCATTGGCGGCGCTGGAATTGGCCCTTCATGCCGTTGCTCCTGCCAGGGCCCGGCCCGCCAGCCAGCCGGTGGTCCAGGCCGCCTGAAAATTAAATCCGCCGGTCACTCCGTCAATAT
The DNA here is from genome assembly GCA_035492855.1 of Dongiaceae bacterium. Lineage (GTDB taxonomy): Bacteria > Verrucomicrobiota > Verrucomicrobiia > Limisphaerales > JAFMIX01 > JAFMIX01. The sequence continues at coordinate 10,358 of DATJIU010000245.1, forward strand.
CCAGCACTTCGCCGGCGAAATACAGGCCGGGGCAGATCCGGCTGCCCATCGTTTTAAAATCCACCTCACCCAGCGGCACCCCGCCGCAAGTCACAAACTCGTCCTTGTTCAGGCTCTTGCCGGTAACCGGCAGCTCGGTGCGGGTCAGTTGCCGGATCAACTGATGCCGTTCCGCGCGCGGCACTGCCGCCCACCGCGTCTCACGCGCGATGCCCGCCGCCAGCACCAACTGCTCCCACAACCGTGCTGGTAGGGGCGACACCGGGGTGTTCACCACCAGCTTCGCCGGCTGGGCCTGGCGCCGTTGCTCCAGTTCCGCCGCGAGCGCAGCCTCGGTCAAATCCGGCAGCCAGTTCACGCGCAGAACAAAACGATAATCGCAGGCATGCAGTTCGCGTGCGCCCCACGCCGAGAGCCGTAAAATGCCCGGACCGCTCAAGCCCCAATGCGTCACCAGCAACGGCCCGCGCTCGCGCAACTTCGCCGCCGGGATGGCCGCTTCCACTGTCGCCACCGAAACTCCCGCCAACCCGCGCAACCACGGCGTCTCAATCTGAAAGGTGAACAGCGACGGCACCGGCGGCACCACCGTGTGCCCCAAGGCCGCAGCCAGTTGGCCCGTCGCGGCCCGGCTGCCTCCCGTGGCGAGCAACAGGCGGTCGCAGACCAGCGTTTCGCCATGGGTCAGATTCAGTTCAAAGCCCCCGCCAGCACCGCGCTTCACTTCGGCCACACCACAATTCAAGCGCAACTCCACTCCCGCTTTTTGGGCCGCAGCCACCAGGCAGTCCACGATGGTCTGGGAGGAATCGCTTACGGGAAACATGCGGCCATCGGCCTCGGTCTTGAGCGTCACGCCGCGCGCGGCAAACCACGCCACCGTATCGCGCGGTTGGAAAATCCCGAACGGCCCCAGCAACGCCCGGCCCCCGCGTGGGTAGCGGGCGGCCAGTTCGCGCGGCTCAAAACACGCGTGGGTGACATTGCACCGTCCGCCGCCCGAGATGCGTACCTTGGCCAGAAATTGCGGGCCCCGCTCCAGCACCGTCACCCTCGTTCCGGGCGCGGCTGCAGCGGCAGTGATGGCGGCAAAAAAGCCCGCCGCCCCGCCGCCGACCACCGCAATGTGCTGTCCGCTCATGGTTTTCACAGTAATGAAACCCGGCGGCGATGTCTGCCGCCAAAACGCGGTTTGCGCTCCCATAAACAGCGCAAAGTCTTTATCACGCTTAAAACGCATTCAGGATCCGACGCTCAAAACTGGTTTGATCCGGTTTGATTTGGCCTGCTTTCGCCGGTTTCCCGGAGCGCGGACAGCCAGGTCCGCGCCCGACGCTGCCTCCCGTGCGGGCAGGAAGGGAACGCCACCGCGCCTTCCTTTTCCCATTGCCGCGCCCGAGCGCACTCCGGCGAACCGCCAAACGAAGCCAAACGAACCCAATTTGTTTTAACGCAATAAATTGATGCAAGTTGTTTTACCATAGTTAATTTCGCATCTTTTTGTCTCCAAAAAAAATGGGTTCGTTTGGTAATTTCACTCTTTCGCGCCACTGCTTGGGTCGGGCGGGCAGTCCCCTGCCCGCCGCGACGGCGTCGGGCGAGACACCGCAAGCCTTCGGGCAGAATGGAGCGTACCTGCCTGTCCCCAACGGCGCGCACGGAGTGGCGCGCCCTACCCCACCGCAGGCGGACAAGGTCGCCAGCATAAAAGTGGTTTGATCCGGTTTGATTGGGCCGGATAACTGGAGTTGGGGAGCGCGCCCGCCCCGGGCGCGCTCCCCACGGCATATCGGTTTCCGGGATAATTGCGGCATGGGTTCGGGGTTGGCTCGGGGCATAACCCGAGGGCCCGGCGGGATGCCGGTCTTGCTGGAATCGGGCCACAGGCCCGACGCTACACCGGCCCAAGGGCCGGCTCTGGTTGCGCTTTTTCGCATACCGGAAAGCATTCTATCACCCTCTTGGAAATCATGTGGTTTAATGGTGAACTCAATTTTTTGGGCAAAAAAATGCGAAGCCGGCTATTCAAAATGCTTCCGGGAAAGCGAGTTGCAAATTTGAGAAATG
>DATJIU010000246.1:0-7141 GCA_035492855.1 Dongiaceae bacterium
TGACGCCCCCTGTGGATGCCAGCAAATCGCCGCTGGACGCCGGCGGGAACGGGGGCGGGAGCGGTCCGTCCGGCAGTTGGCGCGGGAAAGATTTTCGGAATGCGTATGTTCCCGGTACGGCGCTCACCGGCGCCGGGCAAAAGGTCGGCCTGCTGGAATTCGATGGCTATTATGGCGGGGATATCACCAATTACGCCGCGCAGTCCGGTCTCCCGGCCGTGCCCCTGACCAACGTGCTGGTGGATGGGTTCAGCGGGACTCCGGGAAGCGGGGTGAACAGCGTGTTTGAGGTTTCATTGGACATCGAAATGGCCGCCTCCATGGCCCCGGGTTTGGACCGAATCATTGTTTATGAAGTCGGCGCTTATGGTTTGGGTGACGACGCGTTAAACCGGATGGCAACTGACAATACCGCCCAACAGTTGAGTTCCTCGTGGTGGTTTTCCAACAATCCCACCACGGCGCAGATTTTTCAGGAGTTTGCCGCCCAGGGCCAAACTTTTTTCATCTGTGCATTTGATGACGATGCCTTCAACGCGGCGGCGGGTCATGGCGTGTATCCTCCGGTGGACTATCCCTATGCCATTGTCGTGGGGGGCACGACCCTGACCACAACGGCGGGTGGCGCCTGGAGTTCGGAAAAAGTTTGGAACTTCAATAACGGCACGGGTACCGGCGGCGGAATCAGTTCCAGCTACGCGATTCCCTCCTGGCAGCAATCCGTGGACATGTCCTTCAACGGTGGCTCGACGGTTTGGCGAAATGTTCCTGACGTGGCATGCGTGGCTTCCGGCTTTTATGTCATTTACAATAACGGCGCCACCACTAGCGGCGGTTGGGGTACCAGCTTTTCGGCGCCTTTGTGGGCGGGTTTTGCCGCTCTGGCCAACCAGCAGGCCGCGGCCAATGGTTTGCCGCGCCTCGGTTTCCTGAACCCGCTTCTGTACCTGATCGGCAAAAGCGGTTCTTACTCCGCCGCCTTCCACGACATTACGGTCGGCAACAATACCAACAGTTACAGTCCCACTCACTTTTTTGCGACAACCGGTTATGATCTGTGCACCGGTTGGGGCACTCCCAAGGGCACCAATCTCCTCAACCTGCTGGCTCCGGCATTGGCTCCCGTGGTTCTAAGCGCCCCCGTACTGAATGGCGGGAAGCTTCAATTTACGGTGTCCGGCCTGGCATTTGGCGTCACCAATTATCTCCAAGCTGCCACCGATCTAAAATCCCCTCAAAGCTGGATCACTATCGCCACCAACCGGGCCACCAGCGGTTCCATGGTTATCAGCGGACTAAATAGCACCAATCCCCCGGCCCGTTTTTTCCGGGTGGTTGAACGGCCATAAATGTCTTTCGTCGGGAACTTGTTCGTGAGTCAAGTTTCGGCGGGCGGGTTTTTCAATTTTCTGGCGCGCCAGATGTAGAAGATGGCGGGATAAACCAGCAACTCCATGAGCGTTGAGGTCATCACCCCGCCAATCATGGGCGTGGCGATGCGTTTCATCACGTCCGCGCCCGCGCCGTGGCTCCACAGAATCGGCAGCAGGCCGGCGGTGATGACCGCCGCGGTCATGGCCTTGGGCCGGACGCGCTTGACGGCGCCGTGATAGATGGCATCCCGCAGGTCGGCAAAAGATTTCATCCGGCCCTCGCTCTGCCATTGCTCGAAGGCCAGGTCCAGGTAGAGCAGCATCACCACGCCCGTCTCGGCGTCCAGGCCTGCAAGCGCAATGAGCCCCACCCACACGGCCACACTCAGGTTGTAATGGAGCAGGTACAACGCCCATACGGCGCCCACCAGCGAAAATGGCACGGCCAGCAGCACAATCGCCGTTTTGATGGCCGACTTGGTGTTCAGGTAAATGATGAGCACGATGATGAGCAGCGTGAGCGGCACCACCAGCAGCAGCCGCTGCTTGGCGCGTTGCATGTATTCAAACTGGCCGCTCCAGAAAATGTTGTAGCCCTGCGGCAGCTTGATGGTGCCTTGGGTGATGGCCTCGTTCACGGCGTGCTGCGCCATCTGCACGTAGGTGCCGAGGTCCACGCCTTTCACATCCACATAGACCCACGCGTTGGGTACGGCGCCCTCGCTCTTGATGCCCATGGGCCCGCGCACCACTTCCAGTTTGGCGAGCTGCCCCAGTGGCACCTGCGCGCCCGAGGCGGTGGGAATGATGATGTTGCGCAACGCCTCCAGATTTTCCCGGAAATCGCGGTCGTAACGCAGGTTGATGGTGTAGCGCTCCCGCCCTTCCACCGTCGTGGTCAGCGGCATGCCGCCGAGCGCCACCTCCAAAACGTCCTGCACATCGCTCACGCGCAAACCGTAACGCGCAATTTCCTCGCGGTTGATGTGGAACTCAATGAAGTTGCCGCCCATCACGCGCTCGGAATAGGCGCTCAACGTGCCGGGCACGGTGCGGACCACGGCTTCGATTTCCGAGCCGACGCGCTCCAGCTCCGCCAAATCGGGCCCGGCCACCTTGATGCCCACAGGCGTTTTGATGCCGGTGGCCAGCATGTCAATGCGCGTCTTGATGGGCATGGTCCAGGCATTGTTCAGGCCGGGAAACTGGATGGCGTTGTTCATGGCATCCACCAGTTCGTCCTGGGTGCGTGGCCGGTGGGCGATGACGTGGCCCTGCATGTCGCGGATCTCCACGGCGGGCCAGTCCTTCTCATCCTTGAGCCGGATCGTGGTTTCGATCATGTCCATCGGCGCGGGATCGGTGGCGCTTTCCGCGCGGCCCACTTTGCCGAAGACGCTCTGCACTTCGGGGAATGTTTTTATGATCTTATCCGTTTGCTGGAGGATTTCGCGGGCCTTCGTCGGGCCGATGCCGGGGAAGGTGGTGGGCATGTAGAGCAAGTCGCCTTCATTCAATGGCGGCATGAATTCCGAGCCGAGGTTTTGGTAGGGAAACAGCCGCCCGGCTTTTTCGGCAAACTGCTTGGCGCCGCCTTCCGGCAGATGCCGGGTGACCAGCCGGTTCCAGGGAAAGAACACCCACACCACGGCGAGCACGGCCAGCGTGATGATGGTCTTGCGCCAGCGGATGACCCAGTCAATGACCGGATGATACAGCCAGATAAGCAGGCGGTTGACGGGGTTGTTTTCCTCCTTGGGAATTTTGCCGCGGATAAAAAAGCCCATCAGTACGGGCGCGAGCGTGATGGAGAGCAACGCCGCCGCCGCCATGGAATAGGTCTTGGTAAACGCGAGCGGCTTGAACAGGCGGCCCTCCTGGGCCTGCAAGGTGAACACGGGGATGAAGGAAACCGTGATGACCAGCAGCGAATAAAACAGCGTGGGGCCCACCTCGATGCTGGCATCGCGGATGATCTGCCAGTGCGGTTTTTTGCCGGCGTCGTGTTCGAGATGTTTGTGGGCATTCTCGATCATGATGATCACCGCATCCACCATGGCGCCGATGGCAATGGCGATGCCGCCCAGCGACATGATGTTGGAACTGAGCCCCTGGGTGAACATGACGATGAACGCCATCAGCACCGCCAGCGGCAGGATGACAATGGCCACGAGCGCGCTCCGCAGGTGCAGCAGAAACGCCAGGCAGACCAGCGCCACGACGATGCTTTCCTCCAGCAGCTTTTCCTCCAGCGTCTTGACGGCGCGGTCAATCAGCGCGCTGCGGTCGTAGGCGATTGAAATTTGCACATCCGGCGGCAGGGCGCTCTTGGCCTGTTCGAGCTTTTTCTTCACGTCCAGGATGACCTGCCGCGCGTTGGCGCCATAGCGCACCACCACAATGCCGCCGACGGTTTCGCCTTCGCCGTTCCACTCGGCGATGCCCCGGCGCATGTCCGGTCCGAACTGCACGTTCGCCACTTCGCCCAGCAAAACGGGCACACCGTTGGCGCCCACGCCCACCGCCACGCTGCGCAGATCGTCGAGGTTTTGCACGTAACCTCGGACCCGCAGGATGAATTCCTTCTCGCCCATCTCGATGGAACGGCCGCCGACCTCGCCGTTGCTGCGTTCGATGGCCATTTTCACGTCGGCCAGCGAAAGGTCATAGGCGCGCAGCTTGGTGGGATCCACCGTCACCTGGTATTGCTTCACGAATCCGCCGACACTGGCGACTTCCGAAACGCCTTCCACCGAAGCGAGCTGGTATTTCAAATACCAGTCCTGAAGGGAACGCAGTTCCGCCAGGCTGCGGTTCGTGGAGTTCAGTGAATACATGAAGGCCCAGCCGACCCCGGTGGCATCTGGGCCGAGCGTGGGATTGACTCCATTGGGTAATTGCCCGCTGATGCTGCTCAGATATTCCAGTACCCGGCTGCGCGCCCAGTAAGGGTCAGTGCCGTCCGCGAATATGACATAGACAAAGCTGTACCCATAAAACGAGTACCCACGCACCACCTTGGCTTTCGGCACGGAAAGCATCTTGGTGGTGATGGGGTAGGTGACCTGGTCCTCCACAATTTGTGGCGCCTGGCCGGACCATTCGGTATAGATGATCACCTGCACATCCGACAGGTCGGGGATGGCGTCGAGCGGAATGTTGCGGACCGCCAGGATGCCGCCGAGCGTCAGGGCCAGGGTCGCCAACAGAACAATGAATTTGTTCTTGAGCGAAAAATCGATGATGCGCGTGAGCATGAGATGAAAGTTCCCGGGCGGGGGGTCAGTGCTGATGTTCCTGCTGCCAGTGTTCCTCGGCAATTTTGCCGTGGGCCACGGAACGGGTGGGCACTAGGGTCATACCGCATTTCGGGCATTCGCCCGGTTTATCCGAAACTACATCAGCATCCGATTTCATCGGACAAGTATAGAGCGTTTCCGGCATGCCGGCAGTCGGGGTGTTCGTGGTGACCGCTGGAGCATTTGGTGTGTTTTCGGTCACGGGAATCAAAGTCATGCCGCAGACGGGGCATTTGCCGGGCTTGTCGTATTTCACCAGGCCATGCTCGGGAGTGGGGCAGTCTTCTGTCATGGGGCAGGCGTAGTAGAGGATTTTTTCGCCGGGCTGAATTTTCTCCAGCGTGGCTTCGCTTACGGGCACCAGGGTCATCCCGCAAAGCGGACATTTGCCCGGATGATCGTAGCGGATGGAGACATGCTCCGGCATGGGGCAGATGTAAACCGTGTTCGTGGCAGTGGCGGTTTCTTTGAGGGGCATCCCGGTGGTTGCCGCAGTTTCGTTGGTGGTCGCAGGTATTGCGGGCGAAGCTTCCCCCGTGCCAGGAGTTGCATTCGGCTCCAGCATTTTCTGAATGGCTTCGCGCAACTGGCTTTCGGAATCCAGCATGAACTGGCCGGAGGTAACCACGTGGTCGCCCGCGTTCAATCCGCTCAATACCTGGAATACCTGGCCTTCCCCGCGCGGGCCGAGAGTAACGGTGCGCGGCTCGAACTTGCCTCCATCCAGCGCCACAAAAACGGTGTTCTTCTCGCCGCTGCGCAGCACCGCGGAATCAGGCACAAGCAGCGCCTGGTCCGCCAACCGCGCCTGCAACTCTACGGTGGCAAACATGCCGGGCTTTAGAAAGTAGCCCGGGTTGTGAAACTCCATGCGCACTTTGGTGGTGCGGGTCTTTTCATCCACGGTGGGATAGATGTAGGTCACGCGCCCGCGGAACTTGCGGTCTTGCAGATAGGAGAGGCTCACATCCGCTTCCTGACCGAGTTTCACGAAAGGCAAGTCTTGTTCATAAATTTGCGCCTGCACCCATACCGTGGCGAGGTCGGCAATCTGATATAGCTTCATGCCGGCATCCACCATCTGGCCGGCCACCACCATTTTCTCGACCACGAAACCATCCGTCGGCGCGAGAATCTGCAAAGTCTTCTTGGGTTCGCGGCTCTGCTCCAGTTCGGCGATTTGCGCGTCGGAGATGTCGTAGAATTTCAGCTTCGCACGCGCGGTGGCCCGAAGCGTGTCACTGCCGGGGAGGTTGGTGGATTGCGAAAGTGCAAGGATGTACTCGGTCTGCGCGCTGAACAGTTCGGGCGCGTAAATCTCAAACAACGGATCGCCGCGGTGCACCTGCTGACCGGTGGTGTCCACATAGAGCTTTTCAATCCAGCCCTTGAACTTGGTGGTTACGTCGGCGAGGTGCGTTTCGTCGAAGTCAATCGTGGCATAGGTTCGGATGGTCTTTTCAAGCGGCCCGCGCAAGACGAGCTCCGAACGGAAGCCCATGTTTTGCATCGTCACCGGGTCAATGGTGATCGTGGCCAGTGAGCCGGCGGCCCGACGCATGGGGGTGAGCTTCATACCGCAAATCGGGCAGTTGCCGGGATGGTCCTGGATGACCTGCGGGTGCATGCCGCAAGTGTAAAGCTGCTTCTCCGCCGGCTCGGCGGCATGCAGGCGACCGGGCAGGGCGCCCAAGAGCATGCCGCCCAAGGCGACCAGGGTCACGGCGACGTAAAATACCGCAAAAGGTTTAAGAAGCTTAAATCTCATAAAGGCTTTTATGGTTGCAATATGTTTTGCGGCAATGGGTTTTCATTTGATGCTGTGCCGGCAATGAGCAGGGACAGGTCGGCCATGATGATTTCCCGCTGGGTACGCGCTTCGACTTCGGCCAGCTCAAACATCAACAGCGTGCGTTGCGCGTCCATCAAGTTGAAAAAGTCCAGCGTGCCGGCGAGGTAATTGGCGCGCGCCAGCTCCAGCGACTGCCGCGCTTTGGGCACGAGCCCCTCTTGGAGCAGGTCAAGATTGCGGTTGATTTCGCGGTAGCCGAAGGTTTTTTCCGCGAACGTCATCGCCAGCGAAATCTGCGCGGCGTTCCATTGCGAACGGGCCGCCAGTTCCTGTGCCCGGGCCTGCGCCAGTTCGGCGGCCAGCTTGTCGCGCCAGATGGGCAGGGTCATCCCGCCCAACGGCCGGAGCATGGTGGGCGAAGTTTTAACATCCACCATCAACCCCAGGCTGAAATCCGGCACGCGATCCTTGTACGCCACGGCAATGCCCGCCTGCGCGGTGCGGATCTCGGCCGCCATCGCTTTCAATTCCGGATTGCGCGCCAGCGCGGCCTGCCACAATTCCGCGTCGCTCGGCAGCGCGGGCGACAGGTCCAGCTTCGCTGGTGTCGGCGGGTCCGGTTGGTCGGGCGTCAAGCCGAGCGCCGCCTTGAAGCTGGCCCGCAACGCCCCGCGCGA
>DATJIU010000247.1:0-18979 GCA_035492855.1 Dongiaceae bacterium
AGATCCGGGTGGGCCGCGGCGGGCGGGAGTTTCGCATCTGGAAATTCCGGTCCATGGTGGTCAATGCCGACAAACTGGGCATTGCCGTGACCAAAGATGCGGATCCGCGCATTACCCGCGTGGGGCGGTTTTTGCGCAAGACCAAGCTGGATGAGCTGCCGCAGTTATGGAACGTGCTGGCGGGGGAGATGAGTCTGGTGGGGCCGCGGCCGGAAGTGCCGCGGTACGTGGCGAAATACACGCCGGAACAGCGCACCATTTTGGAATTAAAGCCCGGCATTACCGACCTGGCTTCGCTGCTCTTCCGCCACGAGGAAGCCTTGTTGCGCGGGGTGCCGGACGTGGAAAGTTTTTATGTGCGCCATTGCCTGCCCCAAAAGATTGAACTGAACCGGGAATACGCGGCGCGCGCGGGATTGTTTCAGGATATCGGGATTATTTTGCGGACGGTGTGTCCGGCCTGGAGTTTTGTGGCGGCCCTGTATTTTGTGGCGTTGTCCGCGAGTTTTTGGGTCGTTTGGCTGCTGGCGGCCGTGTTGGCCGGGCATCCGGTGGCGCCGGGGGCGGGTTTGCGGGTCTGGCCCGTAATGGTGCTGTCGCAACTGGTGTCGCTCTATGGGCTGCGGCAGTTGCACGGCATGCTGGGCTGTTTTGGGGGGCGGGAAATCCGGCGCATGGCAGTGGCTTTGGGGCTGGCTGCGGTGTTGCAAGTAGGGTGGTTTCAACTGTTCCCGCAGCCGGAGGGGCCGACGGGGGTAATTTTCGTGCTCGCTTTTGGTCTCGCTTTTGTGGTTCTGTTAGGTATCCGGATGGCGTTCCGGCGCCGCTGGGAGCGGGGGGCGGTCCCGGTGGGCGAATTTTCGTCCCGGTCACCGCGCCTGGCCATCATTGGGGCGGGGCCGGCGGCCACCCGGTTGGCGGCGGCGGTGCGGGCCCGGCAGCAGGTGGTGGCGTTCTTTGCCGACAATCCGCATTATTGGTGTCGGCGGCCGTACGACATCCCCGTGGTGGGAATGCCGGAATGTCTGTTGAATCCGGAATGGGAGGCGCAAATTGACGAAGTGGTGGTGGCAGTGCCGGGAGTCCATCCCGAACGAATGAACGAGATCATGACCATATTGCAGGGGCGGCCGTGGAAAGTGGCGGTCGCCGGGGCGGCGTAATTTTATAAATTATGGTGCAACCCGATATGAAAACAACGCGTTGGAACTTCGCTCCGCCCATGCGGTTCTGGGTGCTGCTGGTGCTCTACGCCGCCGAACTGATCGCGAGCCTGTGGTTCGCGTACGAACTGCGCTACGATTTCCTGGTGGGGCCCGAGGCCCAGCGGGAGCGCCTGTTGGTGCTGCTCTGGATTGTGCCGCTGCAACTGGTCTGCCTGGGGTTGTTCCACCAAATGAACACCCTGCTGGGATATTTCAGCACGCCGGACCTGGCGCGGATGTTTCATGCGCTGACCATCAGCACCATCATCGTGGGGGCGGTCTGGATTTTTTGGGGCGAACATTTTGCCCCGCCGCGCGGGGTGATTGTGATGGATTTTCTGTTCGCCCTGGTGGGGTTGACCGGGGTGCGGCTGGCCATGCGCACGTTCCGGGAATCCTTGAGCGCCAGTGCCAAGAAGGACCGCCGCCACACCCGCCGGGTGTGCATCATCGGGGCCGGCGACGCCGGGGCGGTATTGGCGCATGAACTTTCCTTGAAGCCCGGCTTCGGGCTGGACCCGGTGGCGTTTTTTGACGACGACAAGCGCAAGTGGAATTCCCGGGTGCATGACATTCCGGTGATCGGCCCGCCCGAGCGGCTGCTGGAAATGCTGGAATCCAAGGCCGGGCTGGATATCCAGGAGGCGATCATCGCCATGCCCACGGCGCCGGCCAAGCGCATCGGCGAAATCGTCAGCCTGCTGCGCGAGGCGCATCTGGAATGCAAGACCATCCCTTCGCTGGACCAGTTGGCGCTGGGGCAGATCAAGGTGAGCCAGTTGCGCAACGTGGAGGTGCAGGACCTGCTGGGCCGCGAGAAGGTGGAACTGGAAACCGAGGAAATCAAACACGCGCTGGAAGACCAGCTGGTGCTGGTGACCGGCGCCGGCGGCAGCATTGGCAGCGAATTGTGCCGGCAGATCGCCACGTATCATCCCCGGCGGTTGCTGCTGGTGGAACGTTCCGAGCCGCAGCTCTTCCAGATCGAACAGGAATTGATCCGCATGGGCTACGGCCGGCCGCTGATTCCGCTGGTGGCGGACATCGGGGATGAGGACCGGATGCGCCAGATTTTTGCCACCTACCGCCCGCAGGTGGTCTTTCACGCGGCGGCACACAAGCACGTGCCGATGATGGAACACCAGCCGGGCGAAGCCATCAAGAACAACAGCCTGGGCTCGGCCCATCTGGCGGACCTGGCGCTCGAATTCGGCGTGGACCGGTTCATCATGATTTCGTCGGACAAGGCCATCAACCCCACCAACGTGATGGGGGCGACCAAGCGGCTGGCGGAGCTGTACGTGCAGGCGCTGGCGGCGGCAAATCCGGGCCGGACGCGGTTCATGGCGGTGCGGTTCGGCAACGTGCTGGGTTCCTCCGGCAGCGTCATCCCGGTGTTCCAGCGGCAGATCGCCGCCGGTGGCCCGGTGAAGGTGACCCATCCGGACATGACCCGGTTTTTCATGACCATTCCCGAGGCTTCCATGCTCGTGTTGCAGAGCGCCACGCAGGGCCGCGGCGGCGAGATCTTCGTGCTGGACATGGGCAAGCCGGTGAAGATTGTGGACCTGGCCCGGCAGATGATTGAACTGAGCGGCCTCAAGCCGGAAGTGGACATCCAGATTGAATTCATCGGCATGCGGCCCGGGGAAAAACTTTACGAGGAAGTCACCCACGAGGGCGAAAACTTTGTGCCCACCACGCATCCCAAGATTTGCCGGTTTGTATCGCAGCCGGCGGACGTGCGGGAAATTCGCGCCAGCCTGGAACGGTTGCGGGGGCAGTTGCACCACGCGCCGCCCATGGAGTTGAAGCTGTTGCTCAAGGAGATTGTGCCGGAATACGTGCCTTACCTGCCGGACGCCAAACCCGTGGAACTGCGGCCAACGCCGGTCATCGAACGCGCCTGAGCCCCGGCGCCGACGGGGCTTGCACTGGCCCCCGCCGGAGTTACTATCACCTTGAATTTCATAACAACCGTCGCGGTAACGGGATGAATCCGCCGGCGGTGGGAGCGGAAAATATTTAACGGGCAGTTACCAATCAAACCAACATTATGCGCAAACTTTTATGGATCGTGCTGGCGCTGGCCTTTGTGATCGGCGGCATTTACCTGGGCCGGCGAATTTACGTGTCGGCGCGGCAAACGTCACTGACCAAGCAGGCCAAGGAATACATTGCCGCCGGGGACGACAAAAATGCGTTGCTGTGCCTGCGGCGCATCATTGACGCCAATTCCCACGACGCGGAGGCCTACCGGCTGATGGCGCAGATTGCGGAGGCCAACCGTTCGCCCAACGCCCTGACCTGGCGGACCAAGGTGCTGGAACTGAACCCCACGTCCTTTCCCGACCAACTGGCCCTGGCCCGGATTGCCGTGGCCTCCGGCCAGTATCTCACCGCTTCCAATGTGCTGGCGCAGGTGGCGCCGGCCAACCGGAAGACCGTGCAATATCACACGGCCATGGGCACCCTGGAAATGCTCTTCGAGCCGAACAAGGCCGTGGCTGATTTCACCGCGGCGCTCCAGTTGATGCCCAACGATCCCACCTTGCAATTCAGTTTGGCCATGTCCCAACTGTCGATTACCAACTCGCCGCAGCTCCAGGCGACCGGCCGGGCCAAGTTGCAGGAGCTTTCCACCAAGTCCAGCAGCCCGGCGGTGCGGTGTCAGTCGCTCCGCCAGTTGATTGAAGACGCGCTGCGCAACAAACAGCCGGGGGAGGCACTGGCCCTGGTCCGGCAGCTCCTGGCCGACCCGGGGGCCGAGTTCCAGGACTGGCTGCTGCGTCTGGGCGTCCTGCAAGCCGCCAAAAATCCCGGATTTCAATCCACCCTGGCCGCCACCGAACGCGTGGCCGCCACGAACCTGGTGACCGCGTTCGACCTGGGCACCTGGGAGCAGGCAAAAATAAGCCCCAATGGCCCCAATGTCGCCCTCAATTGGCTGGAGAGCCTGCCGCCCGGCATCCAGACCAACCAGCCGGTGGCGCTGTTGATGGCCCAATGCCGCGACGCCGTGGCCGACTGGCGCAACCTGCAGGCTACGCTGGAACGGCAAAAATGGGGGGATTTGGAATTCTTCCGGCACGCGTTCCTGGCCCGGGCGTTGCGCGGCCAAAACCTGGAGGGCGCCGCCAAGGCCGAGTGGGAAATTGCCATCCGTCAGGTGAACGGCGACAAGGATCAGTACGGCGCCCTGTTGCACCTGGCCGCCGGCTGGAACTGGGCGGGGGAAACCGAAGAGCTGTGCTGGGCCATCGTGAATCAATTTCCGGATGAATGGGGGGTGGTGCAGACGCTTACCCGGACGCTCTACGCGAGCGGCCGGACCCGCGCCCTGCTGACGCTGTATTTCCAGCAGGCCAAACGCTTCCCGGATAACGCCGACGTCAACAACAACCTGGCCATGGCCGCCCTGTTGCTGGATGCCCAGGAATACAAGCCGGCCGAGCTGGCGGAGCGTACCTACAAGAGCAATCCCACCAATCCGGATTTTGCGTCCACCTATGCCTTTTCGCTGTACTTGCAGAAACGGTATGCCGACGCCTTGAAAGTGATGAGTTCGATCCAGCCGGAAGCCTTGGAGAACGACCAACTGGCCGGTTATTATGGGCTGGTCCTGGCGGCCAACGGCGACAGGGCCAAGGCCAAACATTACCTGATGCTGGGGCTTAATCGCCCGGATCACCCGCCGTTGCCGGAGGAGCGCAAGCTGTTCGAGCGCGCCCTCAACGGCAAATAGTCCGCTCCCGCCACTTTCCTAAAAACAAATGCCGCCCGAAATTATCGGGCGGCATTTTTGTTTTTAATTCTGGCGGGGCTCAGCGCGTGGCCGGCAGCGAATAGGTGGAAATCGCCCGCATATACTGCGCGCGCTCGAAGCTGGCGGGGTCGGGGCAGTTCTTCTGGCTCATGCTGCCCTTGAGCTGGGTGACGGACTGGTATTCGTGCTCTTCGAGCCAGGCCACGAGGTCGCGTTCTATTGTGGTAATCTGGCCGATGCCGTGGCGGATGAGCACCGAGCAGAGCATGGTCACATCCGCGCCGGCCAGGAGCATCTTCAGCGCGTCGGTGGCGCGATGCACCCCGCTGGTGGCGGCGAGACTCAGGTTCAGCCGGCCGGAGAGCAGGGCAATCCAGCGCAGCGGCACCCGCATGGCCATGGGCGTGCTGAGCAGGATGTTTGGTTTTACCTCGAGCGATTCCAGGTCAATGTCCGGCTGATAAAACCGGTTGAAGAGCACCAGGCCATCCGCGCCCGCCGCCTGCAACCGCTTGGCCATGTTGGCGAAGTTGGTAAAGAACGGACTGAGCTTCACCGCCACGGGGATGGTAACGGTGCTTTTGACCGCCTTGAGGATGTCGAGATAGGTCTGTTCCACTTGGGCACTGGTGAGATCCAGGTCGGTGGGAATGTGGTAGATGTTCAGTTCCAGGGCATCCGCGCCCGCCTGCTGGATGGCCTTGGCGTACTCGGTCCAGCCGCCGGCGGAAGAGCCGTTGAGGCTGGCGATCACGGGAATCCGCACCGCCGCCTTGGCCTTGGCGATGTGCTTGAGGTATTCCTCCGGTCCGAGCCGGAATTCGTCCGGTTCCGGGAAGTACGAGAGCGCCTCGGCAAAGCTGTCGGTGCCCTGTTCCAGGTTGCGGACGAGTTCCTCGCGTTCGCGCCGCAGTTGTTCCTCAAAGAGCGAATAGAGCACCACCGCGGCGGCGCCGGCATCCTCCATGTCTTTGATGTTGTCCAGACTTTCCGACAGCGGCGAGGCGGCGGCCACCAGCGGCGTGCGGAGTTTCAGGCCCAGGTAAGAAGTGGTCAGGTCCATAAATGTTCAGGTTGGGGTTGGGGACTCAAGGTTGCTGGTCCACGCTCGCGGCCGGTTTGGCCGGGGGCACGGGGGTGGTTTCCGCTTTGAAATCGCGGCCGCCCAGGAACTGGTAGAACTTCCACCGGCGGTCGGCGTCCTGTTGCGCCTGGGCGAAGAACTTTTTCGCATCCTCCGGCTTGCTCTTGGTAAGCATCTTGAAGCGGTTTTCCGAGAGCAGGTAATCCTGCACCTTGGCGCGCGCGGCCGCGGAATCGAGCTGCAGCGGGTTTTCGCCGCGTTCGGCCCGGCGGGGGTCGAAGCGATACAACAGCCACTGGCCGGAATCCACCACCAGTTTCTGCTGGCGGGCGCCCACGCCGGCATCCAGGGCGATGCCGTGCGCGATGCAATGGCTGTACGCGATGATGAGCGACG
The DNA here is from genome assembly GCA_035492855.1 of Dongiaceae bacterium. GTDB lineage: Bacteria > Verrucomicrobiota > Verrucomicrobiia > Limisphaerales > JAFMIX01 > JAFMIX01. The sequence goes on from DATJIU010000247.1 coordinate 6,452, forward strand.
GGCCGGGATACGACTCGGCTTCGACGAACGCCTTGAGCGTCTGCTCGTCCTTGGCCCCCAGCGCCACGCTGGCCACGTAGATGTGGCCGTAGCTCATGGCAATGAGGCCGAGGTCTTTTTTGCCGACCGGTTTGCCGCCGGCGGCAAACTTGGCCACCGCGCCGCGCGGCGTGGATTTGGACATCTGGCCGCCGGTGTTGGAATACACCTCCGTGTCGAGCACCAACACGTTGATGTTCCGCCCGCTGGCCAGCACGTGGTCCAATCCGCCGTAGCCGATGTCGTAGGCCCAGCCGTCGCCGCCCAAAATCCACACGCTCTTCTTCACCAGCTTGTCGGCGAGGCTCAGCAACAGTTTGGCTTCGGGCGTGTCGAGCGGCTGCAATTTCTTTTTCAGGACTTCCACGCGTTCGCGCTGGTCATGAATGCCGGCCTCATCGCTCTGGTCGGCCTGGAGCAGGGCGGTGACGAGGTCATCACCCAGTTGACCGGCAAGCTTGCGCAGCAGCTCGCCCGCGAATTCGACCTGCTTGTCCAGCGATACCCGCATGCCCAGGCCGAACTCGGCGTTGTCCTCGAACAGCGAGTTGCACCAGGTGGGCCCGCGGCCGGCGCTGTTGGTGCAATACGGCGTGGTGGGCAGGTTGCCGCCGTAGATGGAGGAGCAGCCCGTGGCGTTGGCGATCACCGCACGGTCGCCGAAAAGCTGCGTGAGCATCTTGATGTAGGGCGTCTCGCCGCAGCCGGCACAAGCGCCGGAGAACTCGAACAACGGCTGCATGACCTGCTGCTGCCGCAGGGTGGTGAGCTTGATTTTGCGGCGGTCCATTTCCGGCAGGGTAAGGAAGAACTTCCAGTTGTCGTGCTCGGCGGCGCGCAACGGCGGTTGCGGGCGCATGTTGATGGCCTTCAGCTTGGCCTCGGCCTTGTTTTTGGCGGGGCAGACATCCACGCAGAGGGCGCAGCCGGTGCAATCTTCGGCGGCCACCTGGAGCGAGAACTTCTGGCCTTTCCATTCCGGCAGCCGGGAGTTGGTGGACTTGAAGGTGGCCGGGGCGCCCACCAATGCCGCGGGTTCATACACCTTGGCCCGGATGGTGGCGTGCGGGCAGATGGCCACGCACTTCATGCACTGGATGCACACCGCCTCGTCCCACACGGGGATTTCCAGCGCGAGATTGCGTTTTTCGTACTGGGTGGTGGCGGTGGGGAAGCTGCCATCCTGCGGGAAGGCGCTCACGGGCAGTTCATCGCCAAACCCGGCGGCAATTTTGCCGAGGACCTTCTGGACCATCTCCGGGGCGTCGGTGGTGATGGCCGGGAGCAGGCCGCCGGTGCCGTTGAGTTTGCTGCCGGCCACGTTGACCTCGTGCAGATGTTCCAGAGTATTGTCCACGGCCTGGACGTTCTTCTGCACCACTTCCTCGCCCTTCTTGCCGTAGGTCTTCTTGATGGATTGCTTGATGGCCTGGATGGCCTCGTCCTTGGGCAGCACGCCGGAGAGCGCGAAGAAGCAGACCTGCATGATGGTATTGATGCGACCGCCCATGCCGCTGGCGCGGGCCACGCTGGTGGCATCAATGACAAAGAATTTGGCCCGTTTGGCCGCAAGGGCCTGCTGGACCGGCGTGGGCAATTGGGCCCAAATCTCATCTTTGGAAAAGGGCGTGTTGAGCAGGAACGTGCCGCCGGGTACCAGCGGGCTCAGCATGTCATAGCGTTCCAGGAAGGTGGGCAGATGGCAGGCCACGAAATTGGCCTTGGAAATCAGGTAAGTGGACCGGATGGGCTGCGGGCCGAAGCGCAGGTGCGAAACGGTCATGGAACCCGATTTCTTGGAGTCATAGACGAAGTACCCCTGCGCGTAATTGGCGGTTTCTTCCCCGATGATTTTGATGGAGTTCTTGTTGGCGCCCACCGTGCCGTCCGCTCCCAGGCCGTAGAACAGGGCGCGGATGACTTCCTTGGGTTCGGTGGAGAATTCGGGATCGAAGCTCAGGCTGGTGTGGGAGACGTCGTCATTGATGCCCACGGTAAAGTGATTCTTGGGCGTGGCGGCGGCCAGATTTTCGAACACGGCCTTGACCATGGCCGGCGTGAATTCCTTGGAAGACAGCCCGTAGCGGCCGGTGAGAATCTTGGGCAGCCGCTTGAGCGGGCATTTGCCGCCGGCCATGCTTTCCAGCACGGCGGTAAGGCAATCCTGGTACAACGGTTCGCCGGTGGCGCCGGGTTCCTTGGTGCGGTCCAGCACCGCGATGGCCTTGACCGAGGGGGGCAGGGCTTCGATGAAGCGCTTGCCGTCGAAGGGCCGGTACAGGCGCACCTTGACGATGCCGATTTTTTCGCCGGCGGCCAGCAGGTTTTCCACGGCCTCATGTGCGGCTTCGCAACCGGAACCCATGAGCACCACCACGCGTTCGGCATCCGGGGCGCCGACATATTCAAACGGATGATATTGGCGACCGGTGTGGGCGGCGAATTCGTTCATGACCGCCGCCACAATGTCCGGGCAGGCGTCATAATAAAGATTGGCGGCTTCGCGGCCCTGAAAGAAGACGTCGGGGTTTTGGGCGGTGCCGCGGAGCACGGGCTGGTCCGGGGTCATGCCCCGGGCGCGGATTTTGGCAATCAACGCATCATCCACCATGGCGCGCATCACGGCATCGGGGATGAGCTTGATCTTGGAAACTTCATGCGAGGTGCGGAAACCATCGAAGAAATGGATGAACGGCAGGCGGGACCGGAAGGCGGCCACCTGCGAGATGAGCGCGAAGTCCATGGTTTCCTGCACGGAGTTGGCGGACAGCATGCCCCAGCCGGTGGAGCGGCACGCCATCACGTCGCTATGGTCGCCAAAGATGGAGAGGGCGTGGGTGGCCACCGTGCGGGCGGTGACGTGGAAGACCGTGGGCAGGAGTTCGCCGGCGATCTTGAACATGTTGGGGATCATCAGCAGCAGCCCCTGCGAGGCGGTGAAGGTGGTGCTGACCGAGCCGGTCTGGAGCATGCCATGGACGGCGCCCACCGCGCCGCCTTCGCTCTGCATTTCCACAATGCCGGGAATGGTGTTCCAGAGGTTGCGTTTGCCTTCGGCCGCCCACTGGTCGCACCACTCGGCGATGGGCGAGGAGGGGGTGATAGGGTAGATGGCCATCACCTCGTTCAGACGGTAGGCGACGTAGGCGGCGGCCTCGTTGCCATCAATGGTTTTGAATACCGCCGGGGCGGTGGCGGCCGCGGATTTATTAGGGGGAGTCATAGGCTTCACAACTTAAACAAAAGTGATGTAAAATCTTTTTTGAATTGCGGTTTAAATGTCCGATGCCGGGCGCCGGCGGAATGACGGCGTTGTCCTGCCGGATCGTGTCATGCGATGCCGGGTCGTACCGACAAATCAAGAGTGGCAGCCAAACGCCCGCGGGACTTCACCACAGTTGGCAGACACACACCGTTTTTTGCCCCGATTTCGGACCAGAAGGGGGCGCGGAAAAATTTTTTCACACCGGCGCCGGGACGGAAGGGGAAAAGGAAAAATCCAGAGCGAATTCAAACCACCGGCGTCACAAATTGGACCACGGCGTGGCGCGGTCCGGGCGGACGGCATCAGGGAGTGACGGTGCGGTAGAAGCGCTGGGGAGAATCGGCAGTGAAATTCGTCACGGACAGGAAGCGTCCCGTGGCCACGATGCTGGCATACATGTCATGCCAGGTGGCATCCGTGGGACCGTTCCGGTATTGCAGCCGGTAGGTTTGTCCCGACACGGTGCTCCAGGTGAGCACCACACCGCCGGCCACCGCCTGTTGCGGCTGCATCACCGGGGCGGGAATGGAACGGGCTGTGGCCTGCACCAGGATGGCGCGATAATCGCGCTGGGCCGAACCGGTAACATCCACAAATTCAAAGGCGCCGGTCGCATCAGGCGTCACGCTGCCCAGGGTCTGCCAGTTGGTGCTGCCGGCATTGGTGATGAACTGGATGCGGTGGGACCGCTGTTTCGGGTCATTTCCCTGGATGCGGAAGGCGCCGGTGCCGAGATCCTCGAGGGTCAGTTGCGGCGCGTCATTGGTCGGTGGCGGGGGCAGGATGGGCAGGGAAAACGCCACGGTGCTGGACGGCGGACTTTTTTGACCGGAAGCATCGTAGGCGACGGCGCGGAAGAAGTAGGTGACCCCCTCCTGGATGCCGCCAAAGGTGGCCGTGGTGGAATTGCCCACGTTCAACTGGTTGGTGCAGCTCCCGCTGGTCAGGCCGTAGCAAACGTAATAACCCGCGATGCTGGTATCCGGACTGGGGCTCCAGCCCATCGTCAGAAAATGCGCCGTGGCGGGGGATTGCGCCGCAGCGTCTTCACTGCTCAAAAAAAGCTGGGCCGAGGCCAGCACTTGGCTGGAGGCCAGCAGCATCAGACTTAAACAGAATCTTAAATGAGCCACGGACATAACTACATTGGATCAGGATAAAACAGAATTCCCGCTCTGCTGCTTCCTTTAGCAGCCTCCCTGCCAGACCGGTAAATCCCTTGGAAAAGGCCAATTAACCGGTGGGCCGAGACAGGATTTGGCCGGTTTTTGGAGAGCAGCCGGCAAGAATCGGGAATTGGGTCGATTGGATCGCCATTGACTGTCTCAAAACTGAATCATTTCGCCCACACTTGGGGCACTTGCAGGCAAGGGATTGCGTCTTGAAGAGGCGGGCACCAATGCCTAAGAACGCGACATTAGGCGGTGGTAAGGCGGCTTTTTAGGAGCAGTCCGGTGAGGATTAGAAAGCCCGTTAGAATTGATAAAGTTATAATAAGTAATCCGAATGTATTTATGGGAGGCAGCGGGCCCCGGCTAAACATGCAAAAGGCGACCACGCCGGAGGCGGCGATGGCGGGCCACCCCCAGAGCACGGCTTTGGGGAGCGCCTGGCGGGAGATGCGGACCCGGGTCAGCCATTCCAGATAGACCAGGGAAATCCAGTAGATGCCGCCAAAAGTGAGGACCATGTACAGCACGTCGCAAAGTTGATACGCCTGGTTGCCGAGGATCAGGACTCTGGTCTGGAGCAACGGCAGATGTTGCACGACCAGACCATCCTGATGGCAGATCGAGTCGAGAAACAGGTGCGTCCAAATGCCGATGAGCAGGGAGCCGACCAGTGAGGCTGGCGTGGGTCCGGGCTTTTGACACAGTGGCAGCAGCACTTTTCGGTAGGAACCAGGCAGAATTCGGACGAGTGAGTTGTTGGTTAAAAAGAAAAAGCCCCACATCAAAAGGCCCATGGGCAGGCAGAATTCGAAAGCCCCCGCCACGAAGCGATGCGAGAAGGAAGCCACGAACGGAAAGCAATAACCAGTATCCGGACAAATGCTCCCAATGACCAGTGCTGATAGGCTGAGGTGGCGGGAACACCAGCGGCGCAATGGAAAGATTGCTGCAGGATGGGCCAATGGAAACGGCATAATCTGCGTTTAATTTATTGCAATCGGTCACCTCCGACCAGCAGGTATTTTGCCGGTTGCAACCTACTTTCATTTATAGGATTGCGCATTCCAATTGAATGCCCGGTTTAGCGGCCGGGAGCCGCTGGAGTTGGAGCGCGTTTTTACTATGTCCCGAAAGCGTTCAATGATGTCCTGTTATTGGATAGATGGAATTGAGTGGTTTCTAGTTTAATGCACTCGTCTTAACCAAAGACAAAGCGACAGTACAAAGCTGAAGAACTAAACCAACAGAGCAGAAAGAAAAAATATGAAACTCACAAACAAATTCGCATTGGCTCTCGGTGCGGCGAGCCTCCTCGCCCTCGGATCCAATCAGGCTAGCGCGGCGTTCTCGTCCGGTCCTTATGACTATAAGGCCACCTCACTGCCCAATACCTATTACAACATCATGATCGATGGGCAGGGGCGTCATGAACTCGCAGGCAAGATTGTGATGACCGCCCAAGCCCCGAATGGTGGCATCAGCGGTCTGAGCAAGTTCAACACCGTCTGCGCTGACATCAACAACAGCATCGGTGGTGGTACTCATGAATTCAATCTGGTCACCTTCGCTGGTGAAGCCGGGTTGAATCCCGCCTGGGGCACTGGTGCCGGTGCGGCCACGGCTGCCATCTACAATGCGAACTTCCTCTTTCAGAAGTATTCTGTTCTGGGAACGACCGACTGGGGCGCTTTGCAGCTCGCGGTTTGGGATGCGTTGTACAACACGGATGCCACTGGTAACGTGACGGGTACGCGGTTCCAGGTTCTGGATCCGATCTCCACCACGGTGAACACCTATCTGGCCAGCCTGCCGGTTAATGGCGCTGGTCCGTACACCGGTTACATGCTCAAGCCCACCCAGAGCTGGGTGCAAGAGCTGCTCGTCCCGGTACCCGAACCGACGACCGTCATTGCCGGTGCGTTGCTGCTCCTGCCCTTCGGCGCCAGCACCCTCCGCATGATGCGCAAGAACCGCACGGCGTAATCAGAATCAGCCGATTGGTTTAATCTTCTCTTTGATTCAGGCCGGTCCGTAAGGACCGGCCTGTTTCATTTGTTTTTTTGGTGGTTTTGAAGTTTCGGAGGTGGGTGACCGCGGTCGTTTTGGCTGCCGAGTGTGGCCATCATCTGATTGATTTGGAGTTTGACCGCAACAAATAGGTCCGTACGAGCCACTTGCGCCCCTGCAATTTTTTTATCTCCTGGAATTGCCATTCTCCGGTCTGCCGCCTAATGTCCTCCGCGAATGATCCGAGTGGTCTTTTTCGACATTGATGGCACGCTTATCCGCACCGGTGGGGCGGGGGTCAAAGCCTTTTCCCGGGCGGGACACACCGCCTTTGGCGTGCCCAACGGGACCATAACGATGAAATTTGCCGGCCGCACGGACACCGGTTTGGTACGGGAATTCTTTCATTTGCACGGCATTGCACCCACACCGGAGCATTTCCAGCGGTTCTTCGACAGTTACGTATTCTGGCTGGATCACCTGTTGCCGCACTGTCGGGGTGGCGTTTGCCCGGGTATTTTTGAGCTTATCCAGGATCTGCGCCAACTGAAGCCCGCCCCGGCCATTGCCTTGCTGACCGGCAACATCCGCTTGGGCGCCGAAATCAAGCTCCGCCAATATGGCCTGTGGGAGTTGTTTGAAACCGGGGCTTTTGCGGATGATCATGAAGTCCGGGACCAGATCGCTGTCGTGGCCCGGCAACGGACCTCGGAAATGTTGCAACTGACTGATTTAAGGGGAGAAGAAATGCTTGTCGTTGGCGACACACCTTACGACATCCAATGCGGTCGGGCTATTGGGGCCAAGGTATTGGGTGTTACCACCGGCGGGGCTACCTCGGCGGAAATGCGCCTGCATCGTCCGGACTGGTTGGTGAACGATGTCCGCGAGATTTCCGTGGCCGACCTGATCCGGTAAGCCATCGGGCCGACTTCAATGATGGTGATGGCCGCCACCACAGCAACCGCAACCGCCTTTGCCCGAGCCGGTTGAGCAAGAGGGCGCGGTGCTGCCAACCGCGCCCGCTGTGGCTGAAGCAAAGGTGGAAAACTTCTTGGAAAGCTTCGCCGAACCGCAGTGGGGACACTTGGCCCCCTTCCAGTCACTGGACCGCACCAGGATTTCGCTGTCTTTTTCGCAGCTTTTGCAATGGAACTCGTAAATCGGCATGGGAGCAACTTATCCAGCCCGGACTAAACCGCAAGCGACTTTTACACGTTGAACTTGAAGACCAGCACATCGCCATCCTTGACCACGTATTCCTTGCCTTCCATCCGGTACAGGCCCTTGTCGCGGGCGGCGGCCACCGAGCCGCACTTCACCAAGTCGTCGTAAGCCACGGTTTCGGCCTTGATGAAGCCGCGCTCGAAATCGGAGTGAATGACCCCGGCGGCCATGGGCGCGGTATCGCCGGCATGAATGGTCCAGGCCCGGACCTCCTTTTCCCCGGCGGTGAAATAGGTCCGCAAGCCCAGCAAATGGTAGGTGGCGCGGATGAGTGCGCCCACTCCAGACTCCGTCACGCCCAGTTCCTTCAGGAAATCCTTGGCCTCGGCTTCGGAAAGATCAATCAGGTCGCTCTCAATCTGGGCGCTGATGACCACCGCTTCGCAGGCGAGATGCGCTTTCACGTAATCCCGGACTTTTTGGACATACGCATTGCTGTCGGCCTGGGCGAGATCGGATTCCTTGACGTTGCAGGCAAAAATGGTGGGTTTATCCGTCATCAGCCAGAACAGCCGGGAAATGGCCTTTTCCTCGGGGGTGAGTTCCAGGGTGAGCGCGGGTTTGCCGGAGTCAAGATGTGGCTCCAGCTTGGCGAGGACGGCGTCCTCGGCCACGGCCTGCTTGTCGCCGCGCTTGGCGTCCTTGGCCACGTTGGCACGGCGTTTCTTCACGGCGTCCAGGTCGGCCAGCACCAGTTCGGTGGTGATGACCTCGATGTCGCGCACCGGGTCCACGCTGCCACTCACGTGATGAATGTCCGCATCCTCAAAGCAGCGCACCACCTGCACGATGGCATCCACCTCGCGAATGTGGCTCAGAAATTTGTTGCCGAGACCTTCCCCCGCGCTGGCGCCCTTCACCAGGCCGGCAATGTCCACAAACTCAATGGCCGCCGGGATGACCACGCTGGTTTTGGCGATGTCCTTCAGCACGTACAGGCGCGCGTCCGGCACGGTCACCACGCCCACGTTCGGGTCAATGGTACAAAACGGATAGTTCGCCGCCTCCGCCTTGCGCGTGCGGGTGACGGCGTTGAACAACGTTGACTTGCCCACGTTGGGCAGACCGACAATTCCAGCTTTCAACATAAATCATTCCCCGCTCGCATCCGTCACCGCCGTGCGGATGAGTTCTTTGAACTGGTCAATGCCCTCGTCGAATCCGGCGGCGATGGGCAGCACGGGCGTTTTGCGAATTTTGGTTTTGAACTGCTTGAGATTTTTTTCCGCGGCCGGCTCGTCCATTTTGTTGGCCACCACGTACCGTGGTTTGTCCAGCATGGCGGGATCATACAGCTCAAGTTCCTTGAGCAACTGCTTGTAATCGTCCCACGGCTTGCGGCCATCCGTGCCGGCCATGTCCAGCAACAGCACGAGGATTTTGCACCGCTTGATGTGGCGCAAAAATGCGTGGCCCAGGCCCACGTTCTGATGCGCGCCTTCGATCAATCCCGGCACGTCGCAGACCGTGAGGCGGTGCCAGTCGGGATATTCCACAATGCCGATTTGCGGGGTGAGCGTGGTGAACGGGTAGGGGGCAACTTTGGGCCGGGCGCGCGAGATGGCTGTGAGCAACGTGGACTTGCCCGCGTTGGGATAGCCCACCAAACCCACCTCGGCCATGATGCGCAGTTCGAACTGAAAGGCGCCTTCCTCGCCCGGCTCGCCCGGCTGGGCAAAGCGCGGGGTCTGCCGCGTGCTGGTGGCAAAATTGCGGTTACCCAGGCCGCCACGACCCGCTTTGCACAGCACAAACCGCTGGCCATGTTCCGTCAGGTCGGCCACCAGTTCGCGTTCGCTGTCATCGGGCGCAGTGCCGGCATCTGCCGTTTCTTTGGAAAAATCAATCTCCATGGCGCGGGCGCCGCCGGAACTGCGGAGCACCGGCCGGTGACCGGTGCTTAACTTGAATGGCGGCGGCGGGGCGGTTTCGGCCTCCTCGTCGTCCTCCGGAGTTTCGGCACTGGGTTCGCTGGGCAACCGCCACACCAGGGTACCGCAGGGAACTTTGATCACCAGGTCCTTGCCGGCCAGGCCATCGCAACCCTTGCCCATGCCCGGCTTGCCATCCTGGGCAATGAGCCGGGGCTGATAGAACTGCGCCAGCAGGTTGTTCAGGTCGTGATCGGCTTCCAGAATCACATCGCCGCCGCGCCCGCCGTTGCCGCCGCTGGGTCCGCCCTTGGCGATGTACGCTTCGCGATGAAACGCCACGCAGCCCTTGCCGCCGTGGCCGGCGCGGGCGTAAATCTTGATTTCATCAATGAACATGGCGGGTTGCTGGCGGGGGTTAAACAAAAAAAGGCGAGGCCGGCGCCTCGCCTTGAAAGCTGAAAATGACAGCCTAGTTGCTGGCCGGGGCGGTCTCGGGAATGATGCTGATGCGCTTGTTGGCCTTCTCGAATTTCACCTTGCCGTCCACGAGGGCGAACAGGGTCCAGTCGCGGCCCACGCCCACGTTCTTGCCGGCGTTGAACTTCGTGCCGCGCTGGCGGACGATGATGCTGCCTGCGGTCACGAACTGCCCGCCAAATTCCTTCACGCCCAGCCGTTTGCTGACGCTGTCGCGCCCGTTACGGACGCTGCCTTGACCTTTTTTATGTGCCATAAAATTAAGCCTTGATCTCCTTGATTTGCACCACGGTCAGCTCCTGACGGTGGCCAATGGTCTTGTGGTAACCCTTGCGGCGGCGCATCTTAAAGGCGATTGTCTTTTCGCCCCGGATGTGCTCCACCACGTCGGCCACCACGCTGGCGCCGCTCACAGTGGGCGCACCCACGCTGAGCTTTCCGTCGGCGTTGACAAGCAGCACGCGGTCAAAAGTGAACGGCTTGCCGGCCTCGACGTCAAGGCGTTCCACTTCCAACCGGTCGCCCGCGGCGACGCGATATTGTTTGCTCCCGGTTTCTAATACAGCGTACATAAATTCAAAGGGGGGTGATAAAAACAGAATTATGCTCCGGTGTCAACGGCGTTTTTGTGGCGTGGGGCTTGATTTTGCAGGGTTGCGGTTGGCGTTTACCGGCGTTCATTGTAGGCGGGTTGGGCGTACTTCTGGGCCGCCAGTTCCTCGGCCCGGCCGCGCAGCGAAATATCGGGAGCGAAATCCCCTGCCGCGCCTACGGGGCTGGCCGCAATCATGGCCGCTTCCCAATCCGCACGGGGTAACGGCCCCGCCGGTGGTTGCACCGAACCCTGGATCAGCAGGCCCAGCTTGTTGCGGCGCTGGGCGGCCCCGGCAATTTTTTTGCCGTGCCACAACAGGTCAAACTTTTCGTAACCCACGAAGCACTGGCCCGGCAGGGTTTTTTTGCAACACGGCGCCAGTTCAGTGCCGACATTCAGCCGTGTGAACGCGGCCTGGATCCACTCATGCACGCCGCGGTAACTCTCCGTCGCCTTCAGCGCGTACCACGCGTGTTGCGGGGGAACGGCGAGACTGTACGTCCAGTCGGCATCATGCGGCACAATGCCGCCGCCGGTGGGCCGCCGGATCAACGGCCGCAGCGCCGTGGTCTGTGCTACCTCCGCGTGCTTCTGGAAATAACCGAACGTGGCCGCCGGTTCGGTCCAACCGTAAAACCGCAGCACCGGTTGCCCCAGATGGGCCGCGGCTTCGAGCAGAGCCTCGTCCAGCGCCATGTTGTATGCGGCGCCGCCGGGGTCGGAATTAAGGAGGTAAAATTTCATTCGCAAATTTCAGCAGCGGCGCGAAGCTTCGCTAAGCATTCTTTACTCCGATGCGCGGACACAGCTCGCGAATCTCGCAGGCGCCGCAATCGGGATTGCGTGCCGCGCAGCGTCGGCGGCCGTGCCAGATGAGCCAGTGGCTGAACAGTGCCCAGTCCGGTTGCGGCACGAGCTGCATCAGCTCCGTCTCGATCTTCACCGCATCCGTTTCGCGGGTCAGGCCCAGCCGGTTGCCCAGCCGCGTGACGTGCGTGTCCACCACCACGCCCACATTGATGCCAAACGCATTTCCCAGCACCACATTGGCGGTCTTGCGACCCACGCCATCCAGCGCGGTAAGTTCCGCCATCGTCCGCGGCACCTCGCCGCCATGCCCTTCCACGAGCTTCCGGCAGCAGGCCTGGATGTTTTTGGCCTTGTTGCGAAAGAACCCGGTGGTCTTCACCGCCTCCTCCAGTTCCGCCAGGCTGGCGCTGGCAAAATCGGCGGCGGAGCGGTACTTCTGAAACAGTTCCGCGGTGACGATGTTCACGCGCTTGTCGGTGCATTGCGCGGAAAGGATGGTGGCGACGAGCAACTGCAGCGGCGTGGCGAAATTCAATTCGCAATGCGCCGCGGGATAAGTGTGGCGCAATCCCGCAATGATTTTGCGGGTGCGGGCAATTTTGGCGGCAGCGGTTTCACGCGACATGGCGGGAGAATGTATGATTAATGAACCGTGCCCGGCAAGCGCGGGAGAGCCAGGGACTGGGTGGTGCGGAGTGCGGAGTGCGGAATGGGGATCGGGCTTGCCACGCCAAGCTGACTGGTCTGAGTAATCTGGTCGGGCAAAGTTGCACTTGGTCTTGACTGTCCCGGAGCGCGGCTGTGTCGCAGACCAGCCGCAGCAACGTGATTCGACCGACCGCGTGCGAATGTTGGCGGCGCCGGCACGCCCGGGAAGAGGTGGGATTTGGCAACTGCCAGCACCCTGGTTTTGGTTTGGGTAAAGGTGTGATAACCTTGCTGCGCCTGACGGGCGCACTCCCGCAAACGGCAAAACGAACCGGCAAACGAAGCCAAACGAACCCAATTTGGTTTGCCGCCAGAAATTGTTGTAAGTAATTTGACCATAATTAACTCTGAATT
>DATJIU010000248.1:0-19332 GCA_035492855.1 Dongiaceae bacterium
GCTGCTGCTGCGCTTCCTGTTCGCCGCCATCCCGGCGGTCACCGCGCACTGGGAGAAACTGCTCATCATCATCTCCGGCATCACGATCCTTTATGGCAACCTTTGCGCGTTGCCGCAACGCAATCTCAAGCGCCTGCTGGGTTATTCCAGCATCGCGCACGCCGGTTACCTGCTGCTCGGCGTGGCCGCACTGACCAGCGCCGGCCAGGCCGCGGTGCTCTACTACCTCGGCGGCTATCTCTTTAGCACGCTGGCGGCCTTTGCCGTCATCGTTTTGGTCATGCGCCACCTGGACAGCGAAGATATCGGCGGGCTCGCCGGGCTGAACCAGCGCGCGCCGCTGCTGGCCACCACGCTCACGCTGGCGATGGTTTCGCTGGCGGGCATTCCGCCGCTGGCCGGATTTTTCGGCAAATTTCTGCTGCTCAAGGCCGTCATCGAGCAGGGCGCGGTCAATCACGGATATTACTGCCTCGCCTTCACTGCCCTGGTGGGCGTGGTGATTTCGCTCTACTACTATTTCGGCGTCATCCGCGCGATTTATTGGAGCAGCGAGACCGGGTCACGCGAACCCATTCCCGTCTCGCGACCCATGCAGGTGGGCCTGTACGTGTGCATCGCCGGTATGTTTTGGCTGGGGCTGTTCCCGGGCGGCGTGCTGGAACTCGCCGGTCGCGCCGTGGCGGTGCTCCACTGACGGCGTAGTGCCCCCGGAAACGCCGCCTTGATTCCCGGCGGACTTGCGGTTCAAATAATCCCATGCTCGCGAAACGCGTCATTCCCTGCCTGGACGTCCACGACGGCCAGGTTACCCGCGGCGTGCAGTTCGGCAAGGCCGAGGCCGGCGAACTGCGCAATGTCGGCGACCCCGTCGCGCTCGCGCTGCGCTACAACGAGCAGGGCGCCGATGAAATGGTGTTCTTCGACATCACCGCCAGCGCCCACGGCCGCGCGACCATGGTGAGCGTCATCGAACGCGCCGCCGATCAATGCTTCATGCCGCTGACCGTCGGCGGTGGCATCAAGTCCGTGGACGACATGTTTGTTATGCTCCGTGCAGGGGCCGACAAGATCAGCATCAATTCCAGCGCCCTCGCCCGGCCCGAGCTCATCCGCGAAGGCGCCGAGAAATTCGGCAGCCAGTGCATCGTCGTTTCCATTGACGCCAAGAAGATTGCGCCCGACAAGTGGGGCGTGTTTTCCCACGGCGGCCGCAAGGACACCGGGCGCGACGCCTTGGAATGGGCGCGCCAGGCCGTGGCGCTTGGCGCCGGCGAAATCGTGCTCAATTCCATTGATGCCGACGGCACCAAGGCCGGATTTGACCTCGTCATCACCCGCCGAATCAGCGAAGCCGTCGGCGTGCCCGTGGTGGCCAGCGGTGGCGCCGGCAGCCTGGAACACATGGCCGCCGTGCTGCTCGAAGGCCACGCGGATGCCGTACTCGCCGCCAGCATTTTCCATTACGGCACTTATACCGTTGGCGATGTGAAAAAATATCTCGCGGAGAAAAATATTCCGGTGCGGCGATAAGCAGTCGGCTTCTTTGGGCATGCGGATGAGGCCGTCCTGCCTGCCCTGACATCATCCCCGCTTGTCTTGCCGCTGGCGCAATGCCACCTGAAGCTGCGCCGAGTGCGCGGCCGCCTGTTCAATTGCTTTCAACTCCCGGTCAAGCGGATCCGGTTCTTGGGGATGCGCGCGTAGCACCGCGCGCGCTTTCAGCGGATTACGATAAAAAGCGGCCAGCCGGGCCGCCGCCATCCGTTTCGCCGGCTTCATTTCCTTGGCTTTGAGAGGAGCCGAGGTTTCTGGGCGTGGCAATGCTCGTGGCGCGTTTTGAGAAGCGGCGTATTGCCGGGAACGTCGCTCGAGTTCCTGCAGCATCCGGAGCCAGCGTTGCTTCATTAGTTGCTGAAACAGGGCTATGGCCAGCGCTCCAACCGCAAGGCCCGCCGCCACCATGCCCACCGGGTGGTTGAAATTCAGACCGAGGGTTACAAGCAGCAACACATACAAATAGATCCCGAACCCGATGAAAAACTTGGGAGACAATCCGGCGCCAGTGGCGGAGCTATGACCGGTCCGCCAGAAATGCCAGGAAACGTAAAAGGAAATGCCGGCCAGCGAACCAAGCACCCCCAAGGCCAGCGAATATTCCCGGTAATTTCCGGCTTGGATCAGGAGTGCGCCCAAGTAAAAGCTGAAAAAAACTCCGGCAATTCCCATGACCCCGGCGCAGATCCGCCGGGCGATCCTGTCCGATGGGGAAATTGGCGCGCCCATGAAATCTTCACCCCGGCGGCCAGGCCATCGGCCGGCCACCCAGGATATGCACGTGCAGGTGCGGCACCGTTTCCCCGCCATCCGCGCCATTGTTGATGACCAGCCGGTAACCCCGGGCTTCCAGTCCGAGCTGCCGCGCCACCGCCGCCGCCTGGAGCAGCAGATGCCCTAGCAATTCCTGATCCTCCGCCTGGGCTGTGGCAATACGCGGGACCGCACGCTTGGGCACAAGGAGCACATGCACCGGCGCCTGGGGATTGATGTCGCGAAACGCCAGCACCCGGTCGTCTTCAAACACGATCTGCGCGGGAATCTCCCGCGCCACGATTTTTTCAAACAAGGTTTTGCTCATGTGGTTTGGACGCGGATTACACCGCCTGCTGGCCCGCGCCGTCGTGGCCTTCGCCGTCGAGATCGATCAGGATGTCGCGCGGTTCGGCGCCCTTGCTGGGGCCCACGATGCCGCGGTTTTCCAGCTCGTCCATGATGCGCGCCGCGCGGGTGTAACCCAGCCGCAGCCGGCGTTGCATCAGCGACACGCTCGCCTTCTGTTCGCTGCGGATCACCTCGATGCATTGCTGGATGATTTCCTCATCCTCGTCAATGCCGCTCTCGCTGCCGTAGTTGTTCGTCGGTTTGGAAAGCTGCTTGTGGATTTCCAATTCGTAACTCGGCTTGCCCTGGAGCGCGATGAAGTCCACCACGCTCTGGATTTCCTGGTCGGTGATCAACGCCCCCTGGGCGCGGATGAGCTTGGCCGAACCCGGCGGCAGGTAAAGCATGTCGCCCTTGCCGAGCAGCTTGTCGGCGCCCTTGTTATCCAGAATCGTGCGCGAGTCCACCGCCGCCGCCACCTGGAACGCGATGCGCGCGGGGATGTTGGATTTGATGACGCCAGTGATGACGTCCACGCTCGGCCGCTGCGTGGCCACGATGCAATGGATGCCCGCCGCGCGCGCCATCTGGGTGATGCGCGCAATGGCCATTTCCACATCCGCCGGCGCCACGAGCATGAGATCCGCCAGCTCGTCAATGATGACCACGATGTACGACAGCTTCTCGGGGATGACGATGTCCTCCTCGCGCGGCACCACGATTTCCTCGTCCACCTCCACGGCAAAGCCGTCCGCGCCGGGCTCGACCTTTTCCTTCTTCGCGGAAAGCGGCAGTTCCATTTCCTGCTGCGGCAGCGGCTTGTTCTTGGGCCGTTCGTTGAACGACTTGATGTTGCGCACGCCCACGCGGGCAAAGATCTGGTAGCGCTTTTCCATCTCATTCACCACCCAGCGCAGCGCGAGGATGACCTTCTTGGGGTCGTTCACCACCGGCACCACCAGGTGCGGCAGGGAATTGTACTGCTGCAATTCCACCACCTTGGGGTCAATCATCACGAACCGCAACTGGTCCGGTGAAAACTTGTAGAGCAGCGAGGCGATGATGGCATTGATGCACACCGATTTGCCCGAGCCCGTGCTGCCGGCGATGAGCAGGTGCGGCATGTCCGCCAGATCCGCGATGATGGGATGGCCGTACACGTCCTTGCCCAGCGCCAGCGGGATGCGCGCCTTGGCGTTGCGCCATTCCTCGGACTCCAGCAGGTCGCGCATGATGACCTTGGTCTTCACCGCGTTGGGCACTTCCACGCCCACGGAACTCTTGCCGGGCACGGGCGCCAAAATGTTGATGCGCTCCGCCTTCAGGGCGGCGGCGATGTTGTTGGACAGCGCGGCGATTTTTTCCAGCTTCACGCCGGGGGCGGGATGCAATTCGTACCGGGTGATGGTGGGGCCCTTGGTGATGTCGCCCAACTGCACCTCGATGCCGAATTGCGCGAGCGTCTGCTGCATCAGCCGCGCGTTGGCCATCAGGCTTTCCTTGGACTCCGTGGGTTTCACCGTCATGTCCGGCTGCTGGAGAAAATCCATGGGCGGCAACTGGTAATTGCCGATCAGCGGCGTCTGCGCCACGGTGATGGGTTTGGGCCGGCGCGGGGCCGGCTTGGGCTTGGGTGCGGGAGCTTCCGCGGGCGCGGTCACGGCGGCGATGGCGTCTTCGTCTGGCGCCGGCTCGGTTCCGGGTTTGGCTTCGTCTGTAGCCGAGGCGGCCTGGCCCAGAATGTCGGCCGTGGTGGCGGCGGCCACTTCGCGCGCGGGAATCACCTCGCCGGTTTCTATAATGTCCGGTTCAGCCGGGGTGACCGGGTGCTGCAATTTTTCCGGCAAGGTGGCCTTGCGGATGCGCGGCGCGGCGTTGCGGGCCTGCGGCACGCTCAGGTCGCGGACCATGGGTTCGGGCACTGGCTGGAGGTCAGCGCCCAGGCCGGGGACGGCGGATTTTTCCACCTGCTCCTGCAATTGCTTGGCCTGCTTTTCCAGTTCGCGGGCGCGGCGTTCCAGCGCCTTTTCGTCGGCTACATTCGCGGCGGCCACTTCCTGGCGATGCGTCCACCAGGCCGCCAGCCAGGGGCCGAGCTGAAAATTGGTCAGCGACAGCAGGCTGATGAAGCCGATGAGGAAGAAAACAATGGTCGCTCCCACGCGACCCAGCAGGCAGAAGCCATATTCATAATGCTGCGTCTGGCCGTAAAGGGCATAGCCCACCCAGCCGCCGAGGCTGACGGTAAACAGCTTTTCGCGCAGCGGCTGAAACCAGTCCAGCGTCTGGGCAATGTGCGCCAGCCCGGCCAGCGCGAACATCCCCGCCAGCGCCCAGACCACTTGCGATTTCCAACGCTCCGCCAGATGCCGGATGGCATCGGCGAGGGCGCCCAGGCCCAAAAATTCCAAAATTCCCACCAGGTTTGCCAGGCCAAAAACCAGGAACACCGCCGGCAGCACATAAGCCGCCAGGCCGAGGGCGAAAAACGTCTTGTCCGCCAGCCAGGCGCCGATCAGGCCAATCAGGTTGTGGACGGGATGATTGGGCGGCAGGTGGTTGGCGGCCAGGTCGCGGCCGTCATAGGAAATTTGCGCGACCAGCAACAGCACCGCCGCCCCCAGCAGCACAAAGCCGATGATGTCGCCAAAACCATGTTCCGATTGAGATGTAGCGTCCGTTTTCCGGGCCATGTCCCGAGATTAACACTTCAAAGTTCGCAGTTCAAAGGGCAAATATCAGGCCGCAAAATACCCCGACAATGGCGGCGTAACGGCGAGGATAATTTTTCGCGAGCAAGTCAACGTCAGGGTGAAGAGCGCTTGATTTTTGGGCTGAGAGAATGCCGAGCCCCCGCAGGGGATCACCTCAGGCCCCTCACCTCTTTCCTCTCCCCGTTGGGCGGGGCGAGGAGGACCAGCGATATGTTATCAGATTGCTCCATGTCGTGCTCACAGCGGCGCCGACTGGCCCGGACGTGCGGAAATTGTCTGCGCCGGCTATTGGTCACCTTCTCCTCATCAATATGAGGAGAGAACCGGGGTGGACGCATGTGGCCAGGACATGGGTGACACGATGAGGCGAACCATTTTCCGGGGGCGCGCATCTCAGATCCAGCATTTCCCGTCACTTCCATTGACTTGACCGGCGGCTTTGTTAGCGTGGCCGCGTCACATGGCCAAGCCGCTATTTGCCCGGTTGCTGCGGATCGTGAAAGGCGACGACGACGCTGCCGACGCCGACGGTCCGCTGCTGGAAGCCAGCCTTTCCCGGCTGGAACGGTGGGCGCATTTCTGGGTGCTGGTCATCAAGAGCTTCGTGCGCAACCGCTGCCTGATTCGCGCCTCGGCCCTGTCCTATTCCACCCTGCTGGCGCTGATTCCCATTCTCGCCGTGGCTCTCGGGGTCACCAGCTTCATTTTGAAAGATTCCAAGGGCGAGGAACGGATTAGCAGCTTGGTGGACAGCTTTGTGGCGGCCGTGATTCCGCCCGCCGATTATTCCTCCGACACCCCAGAGGACGTCAATGTCTCCATTGATTCCGAGCTGAGCTGGCTATCTGCGGACACCAACACTCCCGCTGCCGCCACCAGCGGTCCGGTCACCTCGGACCCCGATGCTGGCCGCGTCCACAACGCCCAACGCGAGGCGGCCCGATACATCCATGACTTCATCAAGAACACCCACAGCGGTGCACTGGGGACCCTCGGCATGATCCTGCTCGTGTCCGTGGCCATCCGCATGCTGGCCAATGTGGAGGCCACCTTCAACGACATCTGGGGCGTGCCCCGGGGGCGGAGCTGGTTCGTCCGCGTCCCCCTGTATTGGTGCGTGCTTACCTTGGGCCCCACGCTCATCGGCGTGGCCCTCAGCCTGGCGGGCGGCCCGCACTTGCAAACCACCCGGGCCATTGTCAGCCACATGCCGGTCATCGGCAGCCTGATTTTTCAATTGCTGCCGCTCCTGCTGCTGTGGCTCGTCTTTACGGTGTTCTACCAGTTGGTGCCCAATACCAAGGTGCATTTCGGCGCCGCGCTGGTGGGCGGCATGGTGGCCGGCACGCTCTGGTATCTGAACAACGTCTTTGGCTTCCTCTACGTCTCCCGGGTGGTGACCAACAGCAAAATCTACGGCAGCCTCGGGCTGGTGCCGGTCTTCATGGCCGGCCTTTATTTGTCGTGGCTGTTTCTGCTGTTTGGCGCGCAGGTGGCGTACGCCTACCAGAACCGCCGTTCCTATTTGCAGGACAAGCTGGTGGAGCACGTCAACCAGCGCGGCCGCGAGTTCGTGGCGCTGCGCCTCATGACCTGCCTCGGCCAGCGCTTCCAGAACGGCCTGCCGGCGGTCAGCATTTCCCAGATGTCCACCGAACTCGCCATTCCCAGCCGGCTCGTGGAACAGGTCATGCGCCCCCTGCTGGCCGCCCGGCTCGTCGTCGAAGTCGCCGGCAAGGAATCGGCGTATCATCCCGCGCGGCCGCTGGAAACCATCAACTGCCATCACGTCCTCATGGCGCTGCGTTCCGCCCAGGGCCAGGAAGTGGCCACGCGCGACGAACCGGTGCGCGCGGAGGTGCTGGGCGAATTCGCCCGCATCCAGGCTGCCGAAGAATCGGCCGCCGTTTCCGTGACCATGCTCGCCCTCGTGCATCGCGCCCAGGCCCGGCTGGAACTGGCCCCAGCTGTTCCCGCAGACGCAAAAGCGATTCCGCCGGCTCCCGAACCTGAGACCGAGACCGAAACACTGCCGCCGCTTTCCGAGTCGCTCTCCGAATCCGAACCCGAGCCGGCCTCGGAACCTCCGGCAGCAACCATTACCGAAGCGATCGCCGCCGCGGAAGCGCCGCCCGCCGCCCTACCCAAAGCGAAAACGGAACCCCCGCCGGCGGCCAAGCCGGAAGAGCCATCCGAGGACAAACTGGATTTTCCGTTGTGATAAATTTCTTCGGGAAGCGCCCCGGACTAAGCGCCCGCACCGAGTCGGCGAGCGAGAAATCCGCAGATAATAGATTTGACACGCCCGAAAAGGAGGCGGACGTTGCCGATAAAATAGCGGAACTCCTTGGGACATCCCGGGATTCTGTAACCTTATGCCCAAATCGCCCAGTCGAAAAACCGCCGCCTTGCAGCAGGAGATTGCCGCGGCCATTTATGGCAGTGGAGCTGGCAAGACGCCGTCCCGCAAAGCCAGGGCCCAGGTTGGCCGCATCATGTATATCGAGTGCAAGGCGGGCAGTTTGACCGGCTCTGGCCGGATCGGCCGGGTCTTCGGCTCCAAGACCGGGCGCACGCTTTATTATGGCGGTCTGACCTTTCAGAGCCTCAAAGGCGCCGGCTTCAAGTCGAACTATTACTGCCTGGAGACCGGCGAGGACTATTGGATTTCCGGCCCCAAGCGCCGGGGCGGCGATGCGTTGTACGGTGGCAGCATCCCCATTGAAATCGATGCCGACGTCCGGGAGGAATATTGGTCAGACATCCGGAAACAACCGGAACGCATTCATGATACTGCGGCCTAAGCTTGGTGCGGTTGCTTAACGGGATTAATTGACCGCGGAGTGCGCTGTGGGCTCCAACGAGCACACCGCTGTGGCCTGGGAGTCAGGGCGGAGCGCCGCGACACAATGATCAAAATTGAAACTCGCCCAACCCTCCCATCACGCGGTTTGTCCTCGATACAGCGCGCATGATTTCCATCTCCGGATAATCAGGTAAATGGCATACAGCGGATTGGCTTCCGAATTGACAGCGCCGTCATTGCCCCTAATTTGAGTCTGCCTTCAACCTGCGCATGGATGAAAAAACTTACATTAGCGTTACCCTTTGCTCCACAATTCTGGGCTTATTAGCCGGGATCCTTGCGGTCGTTACCGTTCTGGCAAAGCGCCGGCGGCTTGATTTATGGTCACGCTACATGGGTTATTCGTCCCCCGGCTGGCTGCTGACCATGGCTGCTGCTCACTTTTTCGGCTGGTATGGTTTGCTGGCGGCCATTCCCGTTTATTTTCTCATTGTCCTGGCCTTCACCCTGGACACGCGCAAAAAAATCCCCCGGTGAGTGTTTAAGTAGCGGAGAATCCCATGCGTATTCTTACACTCATCTTGGCGGCTTGCCTGGCCGGATGCGTTGGCAAACGCGACATTACGGTCACGCCCTTACCCCGACACCGGGTTGAGGTGGCTGATTATACCATCGGCGAATCGTCGGTTTGTGGACTTCACCACGTTCAGATGAATCGCACCGCCGTCCCTATTGCATACGGCTTGCTTGTGTTTGACGTGCGGTATCGAGCGAAATATGTGGCCAGCACAAACTTATTCCCCCACGCGGATACATTTGTTCTTGGCGGGTGCTATGTGTCCGCAGATAGCCCGAAACGGGCGGCTATTTACACTTGCCCAGAATGCAAGATTGCAGCGGCAAAATGGGATTCAGCTTGGTAAACCCTGAGGCGCCGAACCCTAATCTGGAATGAGCCGCCGCTGCGTCCTTCGCGCCCTTGGCATGAGGCCCCTTCCTGCCAATGACAGCAACCTCGTAAATTTTTCGCCCTGGCGCGCGAGCATGAACCCCTTCCACATTATTTCAATAAGCTCTTCCGGAGCGCGCCGAGGACAAACTGGCGGCGTTCGCTGGTGAGCAAGGAACCCAGCTTGAGCTGCTTGCCGGTTCGGGTTTCAATGAGGATGCTCACCCGGTTGTTGCCCTCGTTGCTGCGTTGCTCATGCAGCCGCACGTCCTTCACCTCGGAAACGTCGAAGGTGCGTTTCCAGCCCAGCGACCCGACGCCCGTGAACAGGATGGCCCGCGGGCGCTCCAGCCTTGCCTCCGTGCGCCCGAACAGGCAGGTCAAACAGGTGCCCGCAACAGTCAACCCGATGACGATGAACGGCGTGAGAAACAACCAGAGAAACGCGGCCATGCCCGGGCTCATGTTCTCACCATCCATCTTGGGTGCGGGAAACCAACCGGGCAGCGGAATATGGAGATTATGCAGGGTGCCAGCGATGGCAAGGACGACAAAGACGGACACAATGCCGTTCCAAAAAAGTGCGAAGAACAGGGTGCCGATCGCCATGCCGAGATTGCGGTTGGTGGCTCCGATCACCGTGCCGCCGCCATTGGTAATATACCACGCGCCCGGAGGCGGGTGTTGCAGGTCGAGACTGGCATTGATTTCCTGGTCATAAGTCAGCTCGGAGAGGCGATGTGACAGGTTACATTCGCGGCAGTAGGCCACGTCTTGGGCCACATTAATGTCCGCGCTCGGGATTGCCCGGTGGCACTTGGAGCAAGTTGGCGTAGGCATGACAGCGGTTCTGATTTGCCTGATTCTGCCGGGGTTAATCCCGCGGGCAATCCAAATTTTAAACGCCAGATGCCGCGCCCAAATCCCGCCGCCAAGCCTGCCCGCCTCCCCCTTTGCTTTCTCGGCGTTCCTGGCGTGAGGCCCTTTTCTTGGGGCCGCGGCGCTGGCGTTATCCCCGAAAATTTTCCGCCACGGCGCGGCACAGGCCGATGAACGTCTCCTGTGCGAGCGTGAGGCGCTGGCCTTTGTGGAACAAAATTCCCCAGCGGCGGCGGAGCTTGCGCTTGCCCAGCGGTAGGGCGTGCAGCGAGCCTTCCGCGAGTTCCTTCTGGGCCACCCACGGCGCGAGGATGCCCACGCCCAGACCCAGCTTCACGAGCTCCTTGATGGCTTCCATGTTGCCGAGTTCGATGTACGTGGCGAGCACGATGCCCTCGTCCCGGAAATATTCCTCCACCATTTTGGAAAGATAGCTCGCCCGGTTGTAGAGAATGAATTTTTGCCGCTTGATCTCCGCGCGCTCCACGCGGCCGGTCTGCGCCCAGGGATGCAGCGGGCTGACGAGAAACTGGAGTTCGTCGGTGAACAGCGGCTGAAATTCCAGCGTGGTCTGCTCCTGCGGCTCCAGCGTCAGGGCCAGGTCAATGCGGTTGGTGTGTAGGAGTTCCAACGACGTGGGCGTGTCGCCCGGCTCGATGTGGATTACACATTGCGGGAAGCTTTCCTTAAATTCGCGCAGCAACGCCGGCAAAATATATTGGCACGCGGTGGGGCTCGTGCCCAGGCGCAGGCGGCCGTGACCCCATTTGCCCAGTTCGCTGAGGCGGGCGCGGGCGGCGTCCATTTCGGCGAGAATTTTTTTGGCGTGTTCCAAAAACTGCTCGCCCGCCTGCGTGAGACTCACGGTTTTGCCCACCCTGTCAAAAAGGCGACAGCGCATTTCCTCTTCCAGCGCCTTGATGGAGTGGCTGACGGCGGGTTGCGAGAGATGCAGTTCGCGCGCGGTGCGCGTAAACGACCCGCTGCGGGCGAGGGTTACAAAGGCGCGAAGCTGCCGGCTGTCTATCGGGGCGGACATATATGAATCAAATCTATGGTTCTCATAAAAACAATGAGCCCACTGAATAGCAGGCTCCGGGCCAGCATGGCACGTAAGACGCGGCCTGATGCGGTGGATGCTGTTTTATGTCCAAATATCGCCAGCAATTTAATACTGCCGCCCGGCCGTTGCGCGTGGGCTTTGTGCCCTTGTGCGACTGCGCCCCGCTGGTCATCGCCCAGGAGTTGGGGCTTTTTGAAAAGTACGGGCTGCACGTCCATCTCAGCCGCGAAGTGGGCTGGGCCACGGTGCGTGACAAGATCATATATGGCGAACTGGACGCCGCGCACGCGCTGGCGCCCATGGTGTTCGCCGCCAGTCTCGGGCTGGGATCGGTGCCGGCGGCGTGCGTCACCGGGCTGGTGCTCAGCCTGAACGGCAACGCCATTACCCTGTCGCAAACGCTCGCGGATGCCGGGGTGCGGGACGGTGCCACATTGCGGGCCTTCACGCGGCACTGGAGCACGCCGCTGATTTTTGGCATTCCGCTGTTATACTCATCGCACCACTTTTTGCTGCGCGCGTGGCTGGAACAACACGGGCTGATTCCCGGCCGCGACGTGCAGTTTGTGGTGGTGCCGCCGCCGCAGATGGTCGCGAACCTGAAGGCCGGCCATCTGCACGGGTATTGCGTGGGCGAACCTTGGAACGCCGTGGCCACCGGCGCCGGCCACGGCTGGCGCGCGGCCACCAGTTTGGATATCGCGCCGCACCATCCGGAAAAGGTGCTGATGGTGCGCCGGGAGTTTGCCGCCGCGCATCCGGAACAGCACGAACGGCTCATCGCGGCGTTGTTGGAGGCGTGTCACTTTTGCGCCGCGCCGGAAAACCGCGAGCGCATCATTGAAACGCTCGGCGAGGCCCGCTACGTCAACGCCCCCGCCGCCGCCCTGCGCGCCGGTTACGATCTCACGCTCGACTGGGCCATCGCCGCCGCCGCCGCCGGCGAAACTTACGAACCCACCGCCGCCAAGGCCGCCTGGGTGCTGAATCATATGCGGGCCGCGGGGTTGGTGCCGAACCCGGCCGTGGTCACCGCCGCCACCGCCGCGGAAGTCTTCCGCGCGGATATTTTCCAGGCCGCCCGGCAACTGCCCGCCGGTTTCAAAAAAAAATTTAACCTCCCACCCCAAAGCCTGGTGAATTCCTAAACCAATCCTTCCTGAAACCCCTCCTGAAACCATGACAAAGTTCTATTGCAAATTTTACCGCTCCCTGCGTTCCCGCCTGATCGCCGGCGGCGTCGGCGTTACCCTGTTATTCGCCGCCGCCGCTTCGGCGCAACTCGAAAAGACGGATCTCAAGTTTGGCTTCATCAAGCTGACCGATTGCGCCCCGCTGGTCATCGCCAAGGAGAAAGGCTTCTTCGAAGACGAAGGCCTGTATGTCACGCTTGAGGCACAGGCCAACTGGAAAATTCTGCTGGACCGCGTCATCTCCGGCGAGCTGGACGGCGCCCACATGCTGGCCGGGCAGCCCATCGCGGCCACCATCGGTTTCGGCACCAAGGCGGCGGTGGTCACCGCGTTCAGCATGGACCTCAACGGCAACGGCATCACCGTTTCCAAGGACATCTGGGCGCAGATGCAGGCGGCGAATCCGGCATTGAAGGGCGACAAAATTGCGCGGCCGGTCAAGGCCGACGCGCTCAGGCCCATCGTGCAAAAGTTCAAGGCCGATGGCACGCCGCTCAAGCTGGGCATGGTGTTTCCGGTGTCCACGCATAATTACTATCTGCGCTATTGGCTGGCCGCGGGCGGCATCAACCCCGGCCAGTACACCGCAGCCAACATCAACGGCACCGCCGATGGCGACGTGCTGATCTCCGTCACGCCACCGCCGCAGATGCCGGCCACGATGGCGCAGGGCACCATCCAGGGTTATTGCGTGGGCGAGCCGTGGAACCAGCAGGCGGTGTTGCGCGACATCGGCGTTTCCGTGGTGACCGATTTTGAAATTTGGACGAACAATCCCGAAAAGGTGTTCGGGGTCACCGCCGCGTGGGCGGAGCAAAATCCCCACACGCACCTGGCGGTGATCAAGGCGCTCATCCGCGCCGGCCAATGGCTGGATGCCAGCCCGGAAAATCGCAAGGAAGCCTGCCAGATCCTGTCGCAGCCGCAGTACGTCGGCGCGGACTACAAGGTCATCGCCAATTCCATGACCGGCACGTGGGAATATTATCCCGGCGACACCCGCCCGGTGCCGGATTTCAACGTCTTCTTCCGCTATAACGCGACCTATCCGTTTTACAGCGATTGCATCTGGTTCCTCACCCAGATGCGCCGTTGGGGCCAAATTCCCGAGCCCAAATCCGACGACTGGTACGCAGCCACGGCCAAACACGTGTATCGCCCGGACATTTATCTCCAGGCCGCCGCCGCGCTGGTCAAGGAAGGCAAACTTAAAGCCGACGAAGTACCGCACACCGACGGTTACAAGCCGCCGACGGCCGACTTCATTGACGGCATCGAGTTCGACGCCCATCACCCCAACGACTACCTGGGCAAGTTCGCCATCGGCCTGAAGCATTGACCCGATTGAAGCTGTTATGACCGCCCTGATTCAAACCTGCGAACACGTTGGCCTGACCTGGTTCGTGCCGTTCCTCCGGCTGCTGCGCCGCGAAAATCCCAACGAACAGGTGCGGCAGATATTCCTGAATCTCGGCGTGCCCATGGTGGCCATTCTCATCTTTCTCGGTGCCTGGAGCTGGGTGGCCGCGCACGTGCAGGTCAGCTTCGGCTCTGTGCCAGGACCGCAGGCGGTGTGGACCCAGGCGGGAGTGCTGTGGCAGTCCTATCGGGCCGACCGGGAAAAGGAGGCCGAGTTTTACCGGCACCAAGCCGAACGGAAAAAGGAGTTTCTCGCCAAAAATTCCGGCGGTGAATGGAAGGAGCGCAAATATTCCGGCGCCCCGACCTACGTGGACCAAATTTTCACCAGCCTGAAAACGGTGTTTGCGGGGTTTGTCATTGCGGCGCTCATCGCGGTGCCGCTGGGCATTCTCTGCGGGCTGAGCAAGGTCTTCAACAACGCAGTGAATCCGTTCATCCAGCTTTTCAAACCGGTGTCGCCGCTGGCCTGGCTGCCGATTGTGATGATCATGGTGAGCGCGTTATACAATCCCAAGGACCCGATGTTTGAGAAATCCTTCATCAGCTCGGCGTTCACCGTGGCGCTGTGTTCGCTGTGGCCGGCGCTCATCAACACCACGCTCGGCGTGGCCCAGATTGACAACGATTACCTGAACGTCGCCCGCGTCCTGAAGCTCGGCTGGTGGAAAAAGGTGCGCAAAATTGTCATCCCCTCCGCGCTGCCGCTCATCTTTACCGGCCTGCGGCTCTCGCTCGGCGTGGGCTGGATGGTGCTCATCGCGGCGGAGATGCTCGCGCAGAATCCCGGGCTCGGAAAATTTGTCTGGGATATGTTCCAGAACGGCAGCAGCGAAACCCTCGCCCAAATCATGGTCGCCGTGTTCACCATCGGATTCATCGGCTTCGCGCTGGACCGCATCATGATGATTCTCCAGCGCATGGTGAGCTTTGACGGCGCCGCCATCCGCTAAACTCATGAACGCTCAATCCACAACAACCTCACGCCAAGGGCGCGAAGGACGCAAAGGGGGGACGGGGCAGGGAAAACTAAGTCCGGGTGCCTTCTGGCAAACCATTGACAATGCGCTCAATGCCGTTCTTGAGGTGAATCTCACCAAAATTAATCAACAATCCCAATTTACGGTCGCTCAACCGGAGTTGTGTCAGCAGTTGCTTGGCATGGACAGGAATCAACTGCTCCACGGATTTGAGTTCCACGATCACCCGGCCTTCCACCAAAAGGTCGGCCCGAAAGCCCTCATCGAAGATGAGTTCATCGTAACGGATCGCAATCGGTACCTGCCGCTGCACCTGCAATCCCTGCCGTTTCAACTCATGGACCAGGATCACTTCGCAAACAGTTTCCAGCAGGCCCGGCCCCGTTTTGGTATGAACTTTGAAGGCCGCGTCCAGGATGATTTTAGAAAGTTGATTTTCGTTGCGAAAGATAGTGGAGGTTTGCATAGGCACGCACAGTGCCGTTCGTTTGCAAGAGATTCAAGTTCAACCTCACGCCAAGGACGCGAAGGACGCCACACCACAGCAGCCTCCTGCCTTTGCGCCCTTGGCGTCCTTGGCGTGAGGATTAAATAAGCCATGGCCTTTCTCGAACTCAACAACGTCAGCAAGGGTTACGGCAGCGGCAGCCGGCGGGTGGCGGTGTTGCGCGACATTGACCTCAGCATCGCCGAAGGCGAGTTCGTGGCCATCGTCGGCTATTCCGGCGCGGGCAAGACCACGTTGATGTCGCTCATCGCCGGCCTGCAACGTCCCGATACCGGCACCGTGCAACTCCGCGGCGAGGAAGTCCGCGAGCCCGGACCGGACCGCGCCATCGTCTTTCAAAATTATTCCCTGCTGCCCTGGTTGAGCGTGTACGAAAACATCGCGCTCGCCGTCGGCGAAGTCTTTCCCCAATGGCCGGCCGCGCAGCGGCGCGAGCACATCGAGAAGTACATTGCCATGGTCAATCTCACCCCGGCGCGCGACAAGAAACCGCGCGAACTTTCCGGCGGCATGCGCCAGCGGGTGAGCGTGGCCCGCGCCCTGGCCATGAACCCGCGCATCCTGCTGCTCGACGAACCATTGAGCGCCCTCGATGCGCTCACGCGCGCGGTGTTGCAGGACGAAATCGGCCGCATCTGGTCCGAGGACCGCAAGACGGTGGTGCTCATCACCAACGATGTGGATGAAGGCATCCTGCTCGCCGACCGCATCATTCCCCTGAGCGCCGGCCCGGGCGCCACGCTGGGGCCCGCCGTGGCGGTGGACATCGAACGCCCGCGGGACCGCAAGGCGCTGAACCATCATCCCAGCTTCAAGGCCATCCGCAAGGAGGTCATCGGTTATCTGCTCGGCGCCGGCGGCCGGCCCAAATCGCAGGTCACCCGCAAACTCGTTTTGCCGGACATCGAACCCGAAGATTTGACCGGACCGCAGGCGCTGTTTGCCGGACGCCGCGTGCCGCGCCGGCGCGGTGAAGAAAAAAATGAGACGGTGAAAATGGATTTATGATTTACGATTTACGATTTACGATTGCGGGAAGTAGTGGTCTGGGTCGCGTTGAAGATCCGGGTCAATTCTTCTGCTTCGTTGCGCAGGGCGGCCAGCCGTTTCTCGGGCAACAGGCCGGCGCGCAGAATCAATTCGATCCACAAACCGGTTTCATCCGCCTCCTCCAGCACGATGGTGATCTTGTTGATGAAATCAGCCCGCGATTTCCCGCGCAACGCCGCCCGGTAATTGGCCGCCACGGAGCTGCCGCTGCGTGCAATTTGGTTGGCAATGGTTCGTCCCGACGGCCGGTTTGGCAGCGAATCGGCAAGCTTCAACACGCGGACCGCAAATTGGAGCGTTCGTTCCTTCAGTTCGGTGGGATTCATAGGTGTCACAGTAATGACCCGACGCCAATCATCAATCATCAATCGTAAATCATAAATCGCACATGTCCCACTACTGCGAATTATTTAATCTCTCGAAGATCTACCCGACGCCCAAGGGCCCGGCGATCATCGTCAAGGATTTCAACCTGCGCATCAAGCAGGGGGAATTTGTCTGCCTCATCGGGCATTCCGGCTGCGGCAAATCCACCGTGCTTTCCATGCTGGCCGGGCTCAGTGACCTCAGCAACGGCGGCATCATCCTGGCGGGAAAAGAACTCACCGGCCCCGGCCCGGATCGCGGCATCGTGTTTCAATCGCCGTGCCTGTTGCCTTGGCTGACCGCGCTGGAAAACGTCATGCTCGGCGTGGACCAGGTTTTCTTCACCGCCAGCAAAGCCGAACGCCGCGAGATCGCCGAGTATTACCTGACCGTGGTGGGATTGGGCGACGCCCTGCATAAGCGGGCGCGCGAACTCAGCCAGGGCATGCGCCAGCGCGTGGGCATCGCGCGCGCCTTTGCGCTCAAGCCCAAGATGCTGCTGCTCGATGAACCGTTCGGCATGCTGGACGCCCTCACCCGCCTGGAATTGCAGCAGGTACTGCTGGATGTCTGGAGCCGCACGCAGCTCACCGCGCTCATGGTCACGCACGACGTGGACGAGGCCATCTTTCTTTCCGATCGCGTGGTGATGATGACCAATGGTCCGGCCGCCGAGGTTGGCGACATTCTGGAAGTCACCTTCCCGCGGCCGCGCCACCGGACGGCGCTCCTGGAAGACGCCGAATATTACCGCTGCCGCGAACACCTCATCACCTTCCTGGAGGAACGGGCGCACCACAAACCCGCCGTGGCCCGGGCCGCCTGAACCCATGTCCCCGCTGACTCAGACCAAACCTCAAAACTCCAACCTCATGTCCAATTCCTCCACCAAGAAATTGCTCACCGGCGGCGCGCTGGTTCTGGCTCTCGCGGCTGTGGCCCGGGCCGACGACACGCCGGTCCCGCCCGCCGCGGTCAAGAAGGCGCCGGCGGAACCCGGCACTATTGACAGCATCTTCAACGGCGACCTGCCGGATGCCATCGGCAAAAGCAAAATCAATGTCAACGCCCGCCTCCGGTGGGAACATGCCGAGCAGGATTCCATCACGCCGGCGGCGGACAAATCGCCTTCCGACGCCTTCACACTGCGGACCCGGTTTGGCATCACCAGCGGCAAGCTGTACGGCTTCCAAGGGATGCTGGAAGGCGAGAACATCACCGTGCTCGGCCCGCGCCGCAATTACAACGCGGCGGGGTCGAACGGCGAGGGCGGCAAAGCCATCATCGCCGACCCGCCCACCACGGAGTTGAATCAGGCCTGGCTTAGCTATTCCAACTGGGATTCCGTCCTGAAGGGCGGCCGGCAGCGCATCGTGCTCGATAACTCCCGGTTTGTGGGCGACGTCGGCTGGCGGCAGAACATGCAGACGTTCGACGCCATCACCTTCGAGAACAAATCTATTGCGAAGCTCGACCTTTACTACGGTTATCTGTGGCAGGTAAACCGCGTGTTTGGCAACGTCTCCGGCCTGCCGGCGGCCAACACGGATTTCAATTCCGATTCGCACCTGTTCCACTTGGCGTATGACGCGTGCCAGTTCGCCAAGCTGGTGGGGTATGGTTACCTACTGGACTTCAGCAATTCCGGCGGCAATTCCTGCGAAACTTTCGGCGGCAGCGTCACCGGCGGGTACACGTTTGACAAGGCTAAGAACCTCAAGGCCAATTACCGCGCGGAATTTGCCTGGCAGTCGGATTACAAGAACGCGCCGGTCGCATACGACACCGAATATTACAACCTCGAGGCCGGCGGCGAAGTGCGCTGGTTCGCTTTCGGCGGCGGTTACGAAGTGCTGGGCGACGACAACGGCGTGGGCTTCAAGACGCCGCTGGCCACGCTGCACGCTTTCAATGGCTGGGATGATCTCTTTCTCAACACGCCGCCGAAAGGGTTGCAGGACATTTACGGCTATCTTCAGGTGACGCTGCCGGCGGCCATTCCGTTGCGCTTCGTGTATCACAAGTTTGATGCGAACAGCGGCGGCGCGGATTTTGGCCAGGAATTTGACGTCGTGATCAGCAAGAAGCTGGGCAAGTACTGGAACGCCCTGGCGAAGTACGGTTATTACGACGGCAAGGATGCCTTCTCGGCCGCGAGTCCCGCGGTGGATGTGCAGAAATTCTGGCTGCAACTGGAATTCAACTTCTGATGTCGGCCGAAACTTCCATTACCAATCCGCTCCCGCCGGCCGGCGGTGCTGGCGGCGCGTTCATTCCGGAAACCGCGCCGTTCACCGCCGACCAGCGGCTGTGGCTCAACGGTTATCTGGCCGGATTGCTGGCCGGGCGGGGATACGTCCCGGCTGGCACCGGGGCCAGTGCGGCAGCCGAGCCGGCCGGGGCCGCGGTGCCTTTGCTCATCCTGTTCGGCAGCCAGACTGGCACGGCGGAGAAAGTGGCCCGGCAGATTGCCCGCGAGGCCAGGCCGCACGGCTGTGCCGCCCGCGTGGTGGATGCCGCCGCCCACACGACCATTGACTGGAGCCGGGAATCCCACGTGCTTGTCGTCACCAGCACCTACGGCGACGGCGACATGCCGGACAACGCCCAGGAATTCTGGAACTGGTTGCAAACGGAGGCCGCTGCCGCGCTCGCGCACGTGAAGTATTCCGTGCTCGCATTGGGCGACACCAACTACGAGCAGTTTTGCGCCGCCGGCAAAAAGATTGATGCCCGGCTCGAAG
>DATJIU010000249.1:0-10821 GCA_035492855.1 Dongiaceae bacterium
TATGTCCTCCCATCCCAGTCCCATTCGTGTGGCGGTCACCGGTGCTGCCGGTCAGATCGGTTATTCACTGTTGTTTCGCATTGCCTCCGGCGCCATGTTTGGCCCCAACCAGCCGGTCATCCTGCATCTCATCGAAATCGAGCCCGCTTTGCCGGCGCTCGGCGGTGTGGTGATGGAACTGGATGATTGCGCCTTCCCGTTGCTCAAAGGCATCGTGCCCACGGCCGATCTCAACGAGGGTTTTCGCGGGGTGAACTGGGCGCTGCTGGTAGGCAGCGTGCCCCGCAAGGCGGGCATGGAACGCAAGGACCTGCTCGGCATCAACGGCAAGATCTTCATCGGCCAGGGCCAGGCCATCCAGAAAAACGCGGCCAGCGACGTGCGCATTCATGTGGTGGGGAATCCCTGCAACACCAATTGCCTCATCGCCATGAACAACGCCCCGGACGTGCCGCGGGACCGCTGGTTTGCCATGACCAGGCTGGACGAAAACCGTGCCAAATCGCAACTCGCCAAAAAGGCCGGCGTGGACATCACCGCGGTCAGCAACATGGCCATTTGGGGCAACCACTCCGCCACCCAGTACCCCGACTTCACCAACGCCAAAATCTCCGGCAAGCCCGCCACCGAGGTCATCAAGGATGAAGCCTGGCTGAAGGGCGAATTCATCGCCTCAGTCCAGCAGCGCGGGGCGGCCATCATCAAGGCGCGCGGTTTGTCCAGCGCCGCCAGCGCCGCCAACGCTGTCGTGGACGGCGTGCGTTCCATCGTCGAACCCACCGCCGCCGGCGACTGGCACAGTGTCTGCCTCTGCTCCGACGGCAGCTACGGTGTGGAAAAAGGTCTCATCTCCTCGTTCCCCGTGCGCAGCAACGGCAAGACCCTGGAAATCGTGCAGGGCCTTCCCGTGGGCGAATTCAGCCGCACGAAGATTGACGCCACCGTCAAGGAATTGCAGGAAGAAAAAACCATGGTGGGCGATCTGCTGCCGAAATAAACCCCCGACGCTGACTTCGGGCGGACTGCGTTTGCAGTCCGCCTTTTTTTTTGCCAGACTGGCGGCTCATGAAACCGCTGGCCGATTGCCGTTTATATGCCTTTGTGGATACCGCGTACCTGGGGGACCGTGCCCCGGAGGTGGTGGCCCGGCAACTTTGCGATGGCGGCGCGGACCTCATTCAGTTGCGCGCCAAAAACCTTCAGGCAGAAGCCGTGCTTCGCCTGGCGGAGAAAATCCGGCCCGTCACCCAGGCGGCCCAAGTGGGGCTGGTGATCAATGACCACCTGGAAATTGCCCGGCAGGTGGCGGCGGAATTCTGTCATCTGGGGCAGGAGGATTTCTTTGATGCCGGCCATACGCAGGTGGCGGCGTTGCGGCCGTCCCGGACATCCCTGTGCATCGGCCTGAGCACCCATGCTCCGGAACAGGCGCAGCGGGCCGTGGCCGCTGGCGCGGATTATGTGGCCATTGGTCCGGTCTATGCCACCGGCACCAAACCCACCGCCCGGCCGGTGACATTGGAATACGTTCGCTGGGCGGCCACCCATCTTCAAGTGCCCTGGTTCGCCATTGGCGGCATCAATTTGCAGACGTTGGATGCCGTGCTGGCGGCGGGAGCGAAAAGAATTTGTGTGGTGTCCGCCATCTTAAACGCGCCAGATGTCGCCCGAGCCTGCGCCGAGTTCCGGCGGCGGCTGGACTGAGGGACAGTAATTATTTCCGGCCCGGTCCGGTCATGCGGCGGGCTGCCCAATGCCCCAAATTCACGCTGGGCACTTCCACAAGATAATACATGCCCCAGGCCAGCAGGATTGTCAGGGCAAAGCTGCTCACCAACGCTGTGGCAAAGAGAACAGGCACTGCGACTTCATGGGCGTTCAGCAGGTGGATGAGGGCCGGCACCAGGCAGATCAGCACCACGAACTGCAACAGATAAACCGAGTAGGAAATCCGGCCAATGAACACCAGCGGCCGCCGGGTGAGAAAATGGCCGATGCGCCGGCTGGCCAGGCTGATGAGGATGATCAACGCGCAGCCCGCGCTGCTGATGACCCAGACCGTCTGGTCCCCCCAGCGGTTTTCCGGGCCAAAAAATCGCAGGAAATAACGCGCCTCATAGCCCGCAATTCCCAGGAGGAACAGCCCCAGACGGCCCCCAAAGGACCAGTCCTGCAAGCGGGGGATCCAAGCGGCAGCCTGCTGCGCCAGCAATACTCCGATAATGAACGAAACATAATAGCCTCCCGTTTTTATCAGGACGAACGCCAGCACCGCCACGATGCCAAGCCCCAGCCAGGAATGGCGCCGCCGGGCCAGGAAGAGAAAGAGCGGAATCAAGGCCGAGCCCTTGAGTTCCACCCCCAGGCTCCAGTCCTGTGGCAGCAACAGCCGCGCGGGGTCGTGCAATTGGAAACAGCATTGCCGGGCCACATCCGCCCACGTCGGCGGCAATTGCCAAAAATCACTCAACCATTTTGAAACCGGCGGTTGGGTTGCGTAATGGGGCCGCCACCAGCGTTGGGCCGCCAGGCTGACCAGGAAAACAAAAAACCAGGGCAGCCAGATGCGCAGGAAGCGCCGCAGGTAAAACACTGGCACATGCAGGGGGCGGGCAGTGGCGGAAAAGTAGGGCCGCGACAGCACAAAGCCGCTCAGCACAAAAAACATGGTCACGGCCGAACGGCCATCCACCAGCAGGTTGAAGAGCGGCCAGTCTTCCCAGTTGATATACGGGGACGGCCAGATAAAAACCGCCAGGGCGTGCCCGAACAGCACTGCCAATGCCGCCAGGCCGCGGATGCTGTCGAGTGACTCCAATCGTTGCGAGGTCGCCATTAAGGTGCCGCAGTATTAAAGAAGCCGCTCCAGAAGCGAAGGCAAATTTGCGGGCGGACCGCCCGGTCCGGGCATTCGCGCATTGCTTCGCCGGCCCATCCCGCCTATTTTGGCCGCTCAAAATTTAAAATCTGAAACCAACATGAGCGTACTGATTGTCGGCTCCACCGCGCTGGATTCCATCAAAACCCCCACCGCCGAAAACTCCCGTCTGTTGGGTGGTTCGGCCAGTCACGCCGCAGTGGCTGCAAGTTTTTTCAGTCCGGTCAAATTGATCGGTGTGGTGGGCGAAGACTTTCCCAAGAAATATCTCCAGCTCTACCGCCGCCACCGGCTCAACCTGGAAGGGCTCCAAATTCTGCCCGGTAAAACCTTTCACTGGTCGGGGGAATACGAAGTGAACATGAATAACCGGCGCACGCTCGCCACGGAATTGGGCGTGTTTGAGTCCTTCAACCCCACGTTGCCGCCGGCCCATCAGAAAACCCCCTATGTGCTGCTCGCCAACATTGCCCCGGCGTTGCAACACCGGGTGCTCGACCAGATGCGCCGCCCCAAATTTGTGGTGGCCGACACCATGGACCTCTGGCTGAACATTGCCATGGCCGACCTGCTGAAATTGCTCCGGCGCATTGATGGCTTTGTGCTCAATGACAGCGAGGCCCATCAACTCACGCAGACCGACAACCTGGCCGCGGCGCTGAAGCAAATCCACCGGCTGGGCCCGAAATACGTCATCATCAAACAGGGCTCGCATGGTTCCATTTTGTCCGGTCCCAGGGGGTTGTTTCTCTGCCCGGCGTACCCGTTGCCCCACGTGGTGGATCCCACCGGCGCCGGCGATTCCTTCGTGGGCGGGCTGATGGGCTATCTGGCCACCGCCCGCGGTTCGGTGGAGCAGAATCTGCGGCGCGCCATGGTTTACGGCAGCGTTACCGCCTCGTTCTGCTGCGAGGGTTTCGGCCTCAACCGCACCACCAAAATCAAACGCGCCGACATTGACCGCCGCGTGCGGGAACTGGAAAAATTGACAAAATTTTAATGCGGGTTTCACCGGCGCCGGCCGCATCGCGGTGCGGAAACTTTACCGTCCCGCCACGCTTTTTGTTTTGCACCGGACGCCGGGTTCGGGTTGTCTTTAGCCCGTGATCGGCAATTTGCTTCAGCCGGAACTGGCGGAAATGATTCAACGGCGTGATTTCACGCAGTTGCGCGAAATTCTTTGCGGTTTCCCCCCGCCGGATATCGCCGAAATTTTCACCGATCTCAAGCCCGGTGACGAGGCGGTGCTGCTGCGCATCCTGCCGCGCCAACTGGCCGCCGAGGTGTTTGAATATCTCAGCCGCGAAGACCAGGAACAGGTGGTGCAGGCGCTGGGCAACGAACAGGTTGCCCAGATTCTGAACGACATTTCGCCCGACGACCGCACCGCGCTGCTGGAGGAACTGCCCGCCGCCGCGACCCAAAAACTGCTCGCGCTGTTGAACCCCGAAGAGCGCCGCATTGCCACCGACCTGCTGGGCTATCCCAAGGGCTCCATTGGCCGGCGCATGACCCCGGAGTATGTGGCCATCCAGCAAACCTGGACCGTGGCCGAGGTGCTGGAGCAACTGCGCCGCGAGAAGCGCAAGCGCGCCGCCATCAATCAGCTCTATGTCGTGGACACCGCCGGCCGGTTGGTGGATTTCGTCCGCCTCCGCAACCTGGTGGTGATGCCGCCGGAGACCCCCGTGGTGGAATTGCTGGAAAACCAGTTGTTGTCCCTGCACGCCACCGACGACCAGGAAACCGCGGTGACCGTTTTCAAAAAATACGACGTTACAATTTTGCCAGTGGTGGATTCCAAGGACGTCCTGCTGGGTGTGATTACCGTGGACGACGTGATGGACGTGGCCGAAAAGGAAGCCACCGAGGACATCCAGAAATTGGGCGGTATGGAAGCCCTCGATGCGCCTTATTTAAGCATTACCATCGCCCAGATGGTGCGCAAGCGCGCCCCGTGGCTGATTATCCTGTTCATCAGCGAAATGCTCACCACCACGGCGATGGGTTTTTTTGCGGATGAAATTGCGCGGGCCGTGGTGCTGGCGCTTTTCCTGCCCCTGATTATTTCCAGTGGCGGCAATTCCGGCTCCCAGGCCACCACGCTGGTCATCCGCGCCATGGCCATCGGCGAGGTGACCCTGCGCGACTGGTGGCGGGTGATGCGCCGCGAAGTGCTCTCCGGCCTGCTGTTGGGCGTCATTCTCGGCACCATTGGTTTTCTGCGCATTACCCTTTGGTCCCAGTTTTCCCACATTTACGGGCCCCACTGGGGACTGATCGCCGTGGCCATTTTCTTTTCCCTCATCGGCGTGGTGTTGTGGGGCACGCTGGCGGGTTCCATGCTCCCCTTTGTTTTGCGCCGGTGCAAACTGGATCCGGCCACCTCTTCCGCGCCGTTCGTGGCCACGCTGGTGGACGTTACGGGCCTGGTGATTTATTTCACCATTGCCTATGAAGTCCTGCATGGGACATTGTTGTAACCGCAATAGTTCTAAATTTGGTTCGCGCCTGCCGCAGGGTTTTCATCTGGCGTTCGCTTCCGCAGAGTCATTTTCAATTTTGAGACACCGATGCTAATGCTGCGCGGGGTGAATCCAATCAGAACTGATTCGCGCGCCAGTTTCGCAAAAATATTTTCCGTTTGGGGCATTTTATGCTCGGGGCGTCCGGCAAAAATCTGCTACACTGCCCTTCATGATTCTCGCGACCGATCTCGATGGAACTTTCCTCGGCGGTGACGAGCAGGCCCGGCGTCAGCTCTATCGTCTTATTCAGGAAAGTGATTCGCTAAAATTAATCTTTGTTACCGGCCGGGGGCTGGAAATGGTGGTGCCCCTGTTATCCGACCGCTCCATCCCGCGGCCGGACTACATCATTGCCGATGTGGGCGGCACCGTGGTGGATGCCCGCGACATGCGGCCCATCCAGCTCTTGCAGTATGAAATCGAAAAAATCTGGTCCGGCTACGAGCCCATTGTGGCCGCCATGGCCGCCGTGCCGGGCATTCAGGTGCAGGAGGTGCCCCAGGAGCACCGATGTTCGTTTTTCTACGACGCATCCGTGGATTGGAACCGGATCCGGGAAATTGCCGAGCGCCATCACTGCGACCTGCTCACCTCTGCCGACCGGTATCTGGATTTTCTCCCGCGCGGCGTCAACAAGGGTTCCTCGTTGCGGCGGTTGATCGCCTCCGTGCCGGAACTCGCCGCGGACCAGGGCGTGCTTGCCGCCGGCGACACCTTGAACGACCTGGAACTGTTGCGGGCCGGTTATCCGGCCGTGGCCGTGGGCA
Source organism: Dongiaceae bacterium (assembly GCA_035492855.1). Lineage (GTDB taxonomy): Bacteria > Verrucomicrobiota > Verrucomicrobiia > Limisphaerales > JAFMIX01 > JAFMIX01. The sequence continues at coordinate 6,174 of DATJIU010000249.1, forward strand.
ATGCCGAAGCTGCGTTGCGGGCGGAAACCCGGGGCGAGTCCAACATTTACCAGGCCCGCGCCCGGGGCGCCGGAGGAATCCTGGAGGCCCTCGCGCATTTCGGCTTCATTGAGAATGAAAAGGTTTTTACGGGACCCGAGCCCTTTCCCGCCGCCGGTTCCGCTCAAGTGATCCTGAGCTATCACCGGTTGCCCTATGAGAAAACCACGGTCAATGGAGTGCTCCAGCGCACGCCCCCGAAAAGCCCCAACGGCATCATTCCCACGCTGTTGAATTATTTCATTTCCCAAAAACCCGGCATCTGGCTGGCGGCGGATCCCGCGGCCAAAAAACGCGAGGACTACCAAAAAAATGTGCGCCTGGACGACGCGCAGTTTCCCGCCTTGCAAATCTCGCGCGTGCCCCTTTCGCCCAAGGACTATGATTTGTTCTACAAGGTTTTTTCCAAGGAGGCGCTGTGGCCCATCATCTTTTCCTTCCCCGAACGGGCCAAGTTTGTGGATGCGCACTGGGAGCATTTCTGCCGGATCAACCGCCAGTTTGCCGAGCAGGCGGCGGAGCAGGCCCAGGAAAACGCCCTCGTCTGGGTGCATGATTACAACCAGTGGATGGTGCCCGCGTACCTGCGCCAGTTCCGTCCGGACCTGCGCATCGCCTTCTTTCACCACACCGCGTTTCCCGCGGCGGACATTTTCAACATCATTCCCTGGTCCAACGAAATCGTCGGCAGCCTGTTGAAATGCGATTACGTGGGCTTTCACATCCCGCATTACATCGCCAACTTTGTGCAGGTGGCGCGCTCGCACGCGCCGGTGGTGCCGGGCAACCGCCAGTCGTTCGCGCCGCGGTTCATGACTTACGGCTGCGCGCTGGGCATTGATGAATCCTACACCGAAGTGCGCCAGGGCAGCCACGTCACCCGGCTCGGGGCGCATCCGGTGGGCGTGAATGTCAGCAACATCAAGACCCGGCTGGCCAGCGACTCCATCCAGGACAAACTGAAAACCTTGCGCCGCCATTACGAGGGCAGCAAGGTGGTGCTCTCCATCGAGCGCATGGACTACGTGAAGGGCCCCGTGCAGAAGCTGCACGCCTTCGAGGCCCTGCTGGAGAAGCACCCGGAATGGCATGGCAAGGTGACCCTGGTGAACATCTGTCCCCCGGCCGCCGAGCAGATGACCATCTACCGTTCGGTGCAGACCCAGATGGAGCAGGCCGTGGGCCGCATCAATGGCCGGTTCTCGCGGCCGGGCTGGAATCCGGTGGAATTTTTCTTCCGTTCCTTTGCGTTCGATGAGGTGCTGGCGTATTACGCGCTGGCGGATGTGTGCTGGGTGACTCCGCTGCGGGATGGGCTGAATCTGGTGGCCAAGGAATACGTGGCGGTCTGCGACACCACCCACAACAGCGGCGTGCTGGTGCTGTCCGAATTTGCCGGCGCCTCGGTGGAGCTCAAGGGGGCATTGCTCACCAATCCCTACCACAAGTCCGACCTGGCCAGCAAGCTGTTGCAGGCGCTGGAAATGTCGCCGGAGGAAGGCGCGGCCCGCCTCAACAAAATGGCCGCGACCATCAGTCACTACGACATTGCCCGCTGGGCGGAAGATTTCCTCCAGGCCGCCAGCCAGAGCCAATCCTCAGCCCCGGTGCCGGTTTCATGATGTGGCCGGGGCTGGGCGGCTAACAACTCGCCTTCTCCCGCAGTCACTTGCGGAGTCTTTTGCGGCCCTTCCCGCAAGGCTTGACGCTCCCCCGGCCCGGACCTAAAGTTTCCCGCAATGGGGAGCCAACCGGCCGTTCCATTTATGGGACGACGAAGGCTGAGAGTTCGGCGTGGAACGCCGGAGACCCGAAAAACTGATCCAGGTAATGCTGGCGTAGGACTTCTTGCCGCGGGCTCTCGGGCCGTTGCGGGCAAACTTCTGCAAAAAGCATTTCCCTGAATCCATGGTGCGCCGGAAATTTCCCGGAGCTGACTGCCCGGAGGCAAAGCCAAAATTAGATTTATGATCGCGACGAAAGATTCATTCGAGCCGCACAGCAGCGAACAACTGCCCGCCAGCACCCGGGTTTATGTGGCCGGCACCCTGCACCCGCAAGTCCGCGTGCCCCTGCGGGAGATTGCCGTCACCCCCACCCACGGCTTGAATGGCCAGAGCGAGCCCAACGACCCCGTGCGCGTGTACGATTGCTCCGGCCCGTGGGGCGACCCGGCCTTTGCCGGCACCGTGGAGCAGGGGCTCCCGGCCTTGCGCCGCGACTGGATTTTGCAACGCGGCGATGTGGAGGAATACACCGGTCGCTCCGTGCAGCCGATTGATGACGGGTATCTTTCTGAAAAGCATCGCGGGCTGTCCCAGGCCAAGCGCCAGGACGAAGCCGGCTACCGGCTCGAAGGTCTCACCGCCCCGCGCCGCCAGCCGCTCCGCGCGAAGCCGGGCAAGGTCGTCACGCAACTCCAATACGCGCGCGCCGGCATCATCACGCCCGAGATGGAATACATCGCCATTCGCGAAAACTTGGGCCGCGCGAAAATTGCCGAGCTGGCCGGGGACATTGCCCGCAATGACCTGAACAAACAGCACGCCGGCAGCGCGCAACAATCTGCCATCGGCAACCGGCAGAACACCTTCACCCCTTCCGTTTTCGCGCGTTTTCCCCAGCGCATTCCTGCCGAAATAACGCCCGAGTTTGTCCGCGCCGAGGTGGCCGCCGGGCGCGCCATCATTCCCTCCAACATCAATCATCCCGAGTTGGAGCCCATGATTATTGGCCGCAACTTCCTGGTGAAGATCAACGCCAACATCGGCAACAGCGCCGTGGCCTCCAGCATCGAGGAGGAAGTTGAGAAAATGCGCTGGGCCACCAAGTGGGGCGCGGACACTGTCATGGACCTTTCCACCGGCAAGAACATCCACGCCACGCGCGAATGGATTTTGCGCAACTCGCCTGTGCCCATTGGTACCGTGCCCATCTACCAGGCGCTGGAAAAGGTCGGCGGCAAGGCCGAGGACCTTACCTGGGAAATTTTCCGCGATACTCTCATTGAACAGGCCGAGCAGGGCGTGGATTATTTCACCATCCATGCCGGCGTGTTGTTGCGCTTTGTGCCGCTGACGGCCCGGCGCATGACCGGCATCGTGTCGCGCGGCGGCAGCATCATGGCCAAATGGTGTCTCGCCCATCACCAGGAAAATTTCCTCTACACCCACTGGGATGACATCTGCGACATCCTGGCTGCGTACGACGTTTCGTTCTCCATCGGCGATGGCCTGCGGCCCGGCAGTATTGCCGATGCCAACGACCAGGCGCAATTTGGCGAACTCCAGGTGCAGGGCGAACTCACCCGGCGCGCCTGGGCCAAGGGCGTGCAGGTGATGAACGAAGGCCCCGGCCACGTGCCCCTGCACATGATCGAGGAAAACATGGCCAAGCAGCTCGAATGGTGCGGCGAAGCGCCGTTCTACACCCTCGGGCCCCTCACCACCGACATCGCGCCCGGCTACGACCACATCACCAGCGGTATCGGTGCCGCCATGATCGGCTGGTACGGCTGCGCCATGCTCTGCTATGTCACCCCCAAGGAACACCTCGGCCTGCCGAACAAGAAGGACGTGAAAGACGGCGTCATCGCCTACAAAATTGCCGCGCATGCCGCCGATTTGGCCAAGGGCCATCCCGGCGCGCAATATCGCGACAACGCCCTGAGCAAAGCCCGCTTCGAATTCCGCTGGGAAGACCAGTTCAATCTCAGCCTCGACCCCATTACCGCCCGCGAGTTTCACGATGAGACCCTGCCGCAGGATGGCGCCAAGACCGCCCACTTCTGCTCCATGTGCGGCCCGCACTTCTGCTCGATGAAAATTACGGAAGACGTCCGCAAATACGCCGCCGAACAGGGCATCGCGGAAGAAGCGGTGTTGCAGCAGGGGATGGCAGCCAAGAGCAAGGAGTTCGTGGAAAAGGGTGCGGAAGTTTATTCCCGTGCCTGACCAAATCCTGCGAGATTGGTAGCTTTGCCTGGTCTTGCGTCCCCCCGGATTCCGCCCGGCGGCAACTCTACATTCTGCATGCCTCCTGCTGCATTGCATGGCTCACTGCCTCGGCCCGCAGGCCGGCTCTGGCTGCGCTATTTCGCATCCCGACGAGCATTCTAACACCCTCCCGGAAAGCATGGGGTTTAACCATTAACCAAATTTTTGGACGGGAAAAACGGGGGGGCTTAAGTTCCAAATGACTTCGGGATAACGGGTTGAAAAGTTTAGAACCGGCGAAATCACTGTTAAAACTATTTTCCTCCCGGCTCGCCGTCAGGGCAGCAACTTATGCGCGTGGAAACGCCCTCAACCGGCGCAACTTTTGTGCTATGATGGAGTTATTGATTCCATGGCTGCGACCGAAAAATCCTCCCGCGCCCTCTGGCCAAAGTTGCTGCTGCTGGCTCTGTTGATGGGAATTGGAGGAATGCTCTTCGTTGAGCTTGCTGTGCCCGCTTGGGATCGCCGAGGCACCGCCAAACGCCACATCATCGTCCGGAATCTGCTGCAAATCGATGCGGTAAAACAACAATGGGCCCTGGACCATGGCCTGACGAACGCGGCGCAGTTGGACCGGACCGTCACCGTAGCCGACTTGGCTCCCTATCTGC
>DATJIU010000250.1:0-3259 GCA_035492855.1 Dongiaceae bacterium
GGTATGGGTGCTGACATATTGTTCCACGCTTTGCCAAAAGCCTTCGTCGGACCGCACCTTTTTGCACCAGCCACAAATGGGGATAAATCCGGAAAGGGTCTTGACCTCCGCCAGCGCATTTTGCAATTCCGCGATCAGCTCGTTTTGCCGGGCTTCCGCGCGGCGCCGCCGGCCCATTTCCCGCCCGGCGACATAATTGGAAACCACCAGCAATATCGCCGCGAGCAGGCTGCCGCCCACCAGCCAATGGGCGGCCTGGTGATAATCCGTTTGTTCGGTGGTGTCCCGTTTGTCGAGCAGTTGCTCCTCATCGCTTTTGTATTTTTCCAGATCTTCCACCGCGGTATCCACCGCATCGGCGCCCTGGGCTTCGAGTTGCGCGGCGGCGGCGGCGCCCTGGCGGGCATAGATGCCAATCACGCGGTCATCCAGCGCAAATACCGCCTGCATGGCCGCGCCGAGCTTCTTTAGCCGTTGTTGCGGTTCGGAATTTCCAGGGGTGAGTTCCGTGAGTTGGTTGAATTCCCGTATCTCGGAATTGGTGTCGTTTTTATATTCGATCAGGAGGTCCGGCGTGCCGGCCGCCGCATAGCGACGCAGATGACTTTGCGCGTTGATGAGATTGTCCTCGTAGGTTTGGGCGTCCAATACGGCCTGAAAGGTCTGTTTGCGCCAGTGCGTGGCCTCCTTCAATTTCGCCACGGTCAGGGCGGAGATGAAGATGATAAGCCCCACCAGCGCCACCGAAGCGATCACTGGCAGCCAGCGTAGCAGGTTAAAATATTTGGTTTTCATGCGGTAGGAACTTCCGGGGAAGGCGGCGCGGGTGCCGGGAATTTGCAAAATATGCCGAAGATTTCAGCGGCCGCTCCCTGGTTTGCTGTTGCGGAAAAATACCGCAAGCGCGGCGGCATCGCAACCATGTGGCCCATTTGTAGCCAATGCCAGACAAGGGTTTTGGAGCCGGCGTTCCAGGCAGAGTGGCGAGAGGCGGCAGGGTGGATCGCTCAGGGATCAGCCCGCACCCGGTAGAATTGCACCGCGGTGTCCGCTGCGGCGGAGTTGGTACCGGTCATGGTCCAGGGCGGCACGGCGGGGCCGGGCCGGTTGGTCGGCGGGACATCCGTCCAGACGGCTCCGGGCCCGAGCGTCGCGGCGGTTTGCAGCGTGTAGGTCAGGCCGCTGGTGGCGGCCCATTGCACAATGACATCCGGGCCGTTGCGGTTCACCTGGGTGATGGCAGGTAGGGCCGCGGTGGCGTAAAGTGCGTTGACCAGCACCGGGCCGTTGGTCAGGGCGATGCGCGTGGTGGGGCTGAGCGGATCTTGCACAGCAGCGCTGCTTTCCCAGTGGTCAAAGCGATATCCCGCCGGCGCCGGCAGCGCGGTGATGTCCACATTGCTCACCACATTGATGTCGTAATGGCCGGAGCCGGCGCCGTTCACGACCGTGAGCCGGGCCTGCGAGTAGCGATAAATGGGGGTCAAGGAAACACTCGCTCCCGCGAGATTGGCCAGGTTGCCGCTGAGGGTGATGACCGTTTGTGCCGCGTGCGGATCGGCGATGGTACAGGTAACGCCGGTCACGCCACCCAGCCACGGTGAATTCCAATGGTCGAACACCGGATAATACGCGCTGGCGTAATACGGCGGCACGGCAATGGGAATGTTCGTGGTGCTCACCGCATACGTGCCGCTGCCCTGAATACCCTGCGAAATATTGAGGGTGAAGACCGCACCCGCACCATCACTCAGCGTCATGGGCGGGCTCATGGCGGAGGCGCCGAGCGCGTTGGAAGCGATCACGGTATAAGTGCCGCGGTTGGTGGTGATCAAGTTGCCCTGGGTGGTGGCATTGGCCAGACTCACGGGCACGCCGTTGCTGTACCATTGCCAGAACATCAGCCCCGTGCCGCTGTACGCCACGCTCAACGTGCCCGCGGTGCCGGCGGGCATGGCCTGGTTGGACGTCACGGCTGTAAGCGCCGGCGGCCGGCCCAACAGGCCGCAATTGCTGACCACCTTGCCATAAGGACTCCCGATCACACAGTAAAACGTGGCGCCGTCATCCTGCGCGGTGGGCGTGAGGCTTAGCGTAGCGGACTGGCTGGAGGCATTCACGATGTCGGTGCCGTTTTTCCGCCACTGATAACGAAACGGGCCGGTGCCGCTCACCGCCACGGTGAACGTGGTGGGCGTGCCGACCTGGAGCAGCGTGTTTTGCGGTTGTGCCGCCTGATTGGAGATGCTGGGCGCGGTGCCGCCGACGGCCGGCAGCACGTGTACAATCACGCAGGTGCCGGCGTGCTGGCCGTTGCCAGAGTTCCAAGCTTTGAGGTTCAGGACGTAATCTCCCGGACAGGAAAAGAAAACTGTCGGTGTCGGCGAATGCGGATCGGAGAAGAGCACCGGCATGGGCCCGCGCGACACCCATTGCTGCGTGCAGGGGTAGGCGGCGGTCACGGTGGCCTGTAGTGTCACGGACGCCAGCCCGGTGGCCGGGTCCATGGTAGCCGTGGGCGCGTCATCGGTGTTCGTGCCGCCCACGATTTGAATTTGCGGCGGAAGCATCCCCTGAAAATCCGGCGCCCATTTGTAAATGCTGCGCTTCGAGCCGAAGGTGTAAAGATTTGTGCCGTCGGTTTCAAACTGGTAGCCATACGGCTGAAACAGCCCGCCTGGATTGGTGGGCGTCAATAGTGTCCACGTGACACCGTCCCAGGCCCAGGTGTCGTTGTTATTGCCGGTGGGCGTGGGCGTGCTGGCCCAGGCGGGAGAAATCACCGTGCCAAGCCCGGGAATCATCTTGGTGTTGGCGGTCCATTTCAGGGCGCCGGCTGCGGGCAATCCGGTGCGCGAGGCCGAGGTAAAACGACCGTCGGCGGCGAGCGTGGTGAGAAAATAATTCGGGTCAATGTCCGACTGCTCGATAAGAATTTCCCCGTCCACCGTGGCGCCGGCGCTCTTGGCCTCGCCGTGGACCTGTTCCGCCGGGTTGGGATACAGCGGCTGACCGGAGTTGTCGCGCACCGGCAGGTACTGCATCTCGTCCAGCCACTCCCAGGTATGGCCGCCGTCCAGTGAATGGAGGTTGGGCCGTTCGCCACCCCAGAGCAATTCACCCCACGGCATCCGGCCCACGCCGCGGTGCCAGTTCAAGCCGCTGTTGAACTGTGGCAAAATGACCGTGCCGCCCAGCCAGCGTGGCTGGTTGTTTACGCCAAAGCCGGCCTGATACGGCGGCGGCGGAAACAGATGGG
>DATJIU010000251.1:0-10365 GCA_035492855.1 Dongiaceae bacterium
TATCAAAGCGGTTACGTCATAAGCCCGGTAATAGAGGCGCTGCGCGTAATCAGTCCACCCGGGGATAAAATAATCCTGCCCCACGCGATTGCCATTCACGTGCGGCTCCACCAATCCCTGCCCGGTAACATACAGCACCGCACGCGAGGGCTGCTGCGTCAGATTGAAATCCTTCCGCAGATATGTTGCAGCCAGGTAATGCTTCACAAAACCGTTCCACGGGCTGATGCCGTAATTGCCCAGCACCTGCGCATTTGACCAGCCAACCGCCGTGAAATTGGTTTGGTTCCAGTTGGCGTACAATTGATTCGCCGAAATCCAGGTGCTGTCCGTGCGCACGCTGTTGGTAGTCCCGTTGCTGTATGTTAAATCCAGTGAACCAATCAATCCGGCGGGGTTGGCGCTGGAACCACCGTTGTCCACTGCCACCGCCAGGACGTTGGTGCCCGGGGCCAACAGCATGCCAATGTCGGCCTGGCCGTATTGTTGCCAGTTGTCTCCCGAAAGGGCGACCTGACCGTTCACATATAGGGTAAATGCGTTGTCCGCGGTCATGGTGGCCACCGCCTGGGAGATATTCACACCATCCGGCACGGTGACCACTTTGCGGAACCAACGGGTACCCACCGGCGCACTTGAAGCCGGGTTCCCCTCGGGAAACCAAATCCATTTGGCCTGGGTGAAGGTGGAACCGGTATCCCAGGCCGGGGCGTCGTCGCGGCCGATCCATTGGGCGGTCCAATCCGCCTGCGAGAGGAGTCCCATGGACCACGTGGCCGGGCTGCTCCAAGGGGAAGCGACCTGGTCTTTATCCCACACCCGCACATGCCAATAACACACCTGATGCGAAGCCAGTTGCGGACCATCGTAAATGATGTGCGCGGTTTGATTGGTCGCCACGACACCGGAATCCCAAACATCACCGGTTTCGGCGGCGAGCAATTCCGGCGTGCTGGCGACCTGGATTTGATAGGCTGACTGGTATTGCCCGCGGTCCGCGGCGTTGGGGTTGCTGTCCTGCCAGCTCAGGCGGGGACTGGTTTCACTGAGGCCGACAGGGTCCGACTTGGACTCGCATCGCAGTTGCACGGGCAGAAGCCCGGCAAAGGCGGAAGTCCCAACCCAACTCAACAGGCCAAGCCAAAGCCCGAGAGTCCGGGCGGATTTCAAAAGCAACATAAACAACAAATGAAGGGGTGAATCGCAAACGAATCGCAGGCAGAGCTTACCACGGTCCGGCAGTAATATCCATGGGATGAAAATAAAGGGACCAACCGCCACCCTGAACTCCCAGATTGATTGTGGTTTGCGGACTGGCCAGGTCAAACCGGTGCCAGCTCACATGCCCGTCTTCATACAGGAAATTCCCACCCCGCGGGACGTTGTTTTTGCCGCGATGCACGGAAAGGATCACTTTGCTGGTGCCATCAGCCCAACTCGTTCCGGAGCGTTGCATCCGGTCCGACATGATGGGTGCCAACCGATATGGCCCGCCTAGCTTTTTGCGGTAACACCACTGCCCCAGTCCGATGCCCGGACTGTTGTAGGTACCGCCGAGGCTGGTGGCCCCGGAGTCTGCCCGACCTGGCAGATAGAAATATCCGATCAAATTACCTGCGTAACCCGGTTGTTGCTCGACGTAGCGGTGCCACAGATCATCCGGACAATAGATTACATCATTGACCGCCCGTTCATGACCCGCACTGCCCGCCACGTTTTTATATAAATAACTGGGGTAAAAACCCGTGTTGAATGCCAGGGGCATCCAGCTCAAGTCGGCGGCCCCGGCACCGGCGGCGCCCTTCAGGTCGGGGAAATTGTTGTCGTTGTCCCCGGCATACATGTTCACGGCAAAGCCCCACTGCTTGAGGTTGCTGGCACATTGGATCGTCGTGGCCTTGGCCTTGGCTTTGGCCAAGGCAGGCAGGAGCAACCCTGCCAGGATGGCGATGATGGCAATGACCACCAACAGTTCTATCAAGGTAAAAGCGGGGTGGCCCCAACGTCCCTTGTAGCCTCCTTCCCGATTCAAGCAATTGAATTTCATTCTTTGACCGCAAATTTTTTTCATTCGGTTTCAAACGACCCAACTGAGACCGCAGGGATCAGCCAACTGCTTCTCCGCAATTGAAGTGCGGCTGGAATCAACTTTTGCGGCGCCAAGTCACAAACATCGCCATGCCGGCGCCAACCAGAGCGAAAACTTCGGGCTCGGGAACCGGCTGGATGAATCCCAGGTTCGCCCCGCCATAAACTGATCCGGGATTGGAATTACCGGCCAGATTGACCGGAGTTTGGGTTATGGTTTGTCCCGAGGTCTGGTCGATGACTCCGTTACCGGAAATGGTGCCAATCAAAGGATTCAGAATCGGCGAACCGCCAATGCCGTCCGTCCAAGGATCCGAACCATCATGTGTGGCCAGAATGGCATAATACCCTCCTCCCTGACCGTTGTCGGGCAAGTTCAGATTTCCAATGTTGGCCCAGCGATAACCCGCCACCAGCGGGTCCATTGTCCCGGCATCAATGGTGACCGTGGCCAAAAGGGTGTAACTCGATCCCGAGCCGGCATAGCTGTAAAGCGATACGGTGTGGCTGGTGGCCAGGCCATTGCCACCCTGATCCCAATAGCCCAATGAATTGATGGTGGTGCCAGTGCCGGCGGGAGCATAGAATTCAAACCCGGCGCCAAAAGTATAGGTATCATTGCGCACCGTCCCGGTGGGCTCTCCCACACCAATTACGTTCTGTCCGATGGCCGCGGGGGCAAGGGCAGCTATGACCAGGACGGCCGATGCGACACACTTTATTTTCATGTTTTAATATTTGTTTGGGTTTTTGATTTTAGGTTTCTTCACCGGCACATTGGCCCGGCACCGCAGCTCTGATTTCCTAAGTTCAGGGTCTTTGCATCAAGAACAGTGGGACCCATTTTATTTGTCGGGTTTCACGGTGCCCGGGACCCCCGCCCCGGGCACCGTTCCCAACCATTTATGCAACCGCATACGGAAACCGTCAGGGCAACCGCAAACGCAGATACAATCCACCCGGCTGGTTTACACTAACCGGAATGGCATTGGACAAAGCCCCGTTCCCATCCAAAACGCCGGTGACATTGGTGGTCCAGGTGACGGGCGGAGTGAGGCTGGCGGTTTGCAACCAGGTATAGGCGCTGCCCGGCGTGCCGCCTGTTCCCGTCAGGATCAGATTCGCACCAGAGAGTTGAGGCGCGGCCAACACTGGCGCCGTGGCGGCAGATGACTTGGCCACGACTACCGCATTGTATTGTGACGCCAGATAGAAGGTGGCGGTAAGCGCCAGCGAGGTCCGGATTTCCAGCGTCTGGTTGGTACTGCCAGCGGTAATGCTGCCCAGGTAATAACCGCCCACCGCGGGAACCCCATCCGCAAACGCATAGATCTGGTTGGTGGTCATATTCACGCCATCATTCACCACGAAAACCAAGCCTCCCGCTGAGGCCCCCCGTGTGTCCGCGAGCAATACCAGGATGTTGTATTTCTGACCCGGAGTCAGGTTGTGCAATGTCCCCACGACGCCCGAGCCACCGTAGGAACCGTAGGTCAGAACGTTGTCGAATGCCGGGTCTCCCGTAGTGGCGGCCATCGTGGCTCCGCTCATGTATCCGCCAAAGTCGCTGTGGCCGTTGAGGGTCATGTTTCCGGTGGTTATGCCATCATCAAACGAGTAGCCGTTCGTGGTGCTTTGCTGGCCTGACCCGCCAAAATCCACGGCGTAAACCACATCAGCCGGGCTCCCCACCAGCGCCAGCACGCTGGCATCGTTGAAGGTGCCGCTCGCGGTCCATGTTATGACCGGCACCACCGCCAACGTGGCCGAACTGCTAAAGGTGAAATTCCCGCTATCCGCCGCATCAACCGCTTCCACCCGGTAACTGCCGGAACTGCTTTGCGCTACATTGGACAAGGTCAGCGTGGAAACGACATCCGCCCCGTTATTGGTGGTAACCACACCCGAGCTGATGACATTCGTGACACCATTAATGACCGACTGCCACTGGATGGTCAGATCCGCCGTGCTTCTGAAGGACGCGGTGAAGGTTACATTGGTCCCCTCACCCACCATCGGGTTGGCCGGAGTAATGTCGGAGGTGAGGAAAATTTGCGGACTGGTGGGCGCGGTGGTTTTGGCCACGAGGATGGCGTTGTACTGGCTCGCAAACGGATAATTATTGAAGACTGTCAGCGGCTGGTTGGTGCCCGCCGCGGTGAACCGGCCAAGCCAATAGCCACCCACGGAAGGCGTGCCGTCAGCAAAGGCAAATTGTTGGGAAGGACTGACAAGAATTCCATCCGAGCAACGGAACACGCTGCCGCCAGCGGCACTGCCCCGGGTATCCGCCAAGAGTATCAGCACATAATAAGTCTGTCCCGGAGTGAGGTTCTTCAACGTGCCGGTGTTATTCGGGCTGCCATAGTCCCCGTGGGTCAGCATGGAGTCCAGCGCCCCATCCCCGGTCGTGGCGCCATTGACCAGGTAGCTGTCATAGCTATTAGGGCCGTTGGCGACATCCATGTTTCCCGAACTCTGGAAATCATCAAAGCTGTACCCGTTGGCGGTCACTGCAAATCCCGAGCCGCCAAAATCAACCCCGTACACTTCGTTGGAAGGATCCCCTGCCAAGGCCAGCACGCTATTGTCGGAAAAGGCGCCGGATTTCATCCAATAAATGAGCGCATTGACGTTCAGGGTGACCGGGAGCGAGAATTTGAAGTTCAGGCTGTTGGTTGCATCCACCGCTTTCGCGGCATAGGTGCCCGAATTGGCACCCTGAAGATTGGTCAGGGTGAGGGTGCTGACCAGGATGCCGTTATTCGTGGTGTTAACGACGCCGGAACTGATGTCGTTGGTCCCCCCGTTGCCGATGAACTGCCAGGTGACGTTGACTGCGGGTGAGTTGCTGAATGCCGCCGTGTAGGTGACCTGCCCGCCAACGCCCACATTCAAAGTGGCCGGCTGCGGATTCGTGACCACCACAATCTCCGGGAAGATGGGCGGAGTGTATTTGGCCAGCAGAATGGTCTGATATTGGACATGCGCGCTGTGCATGGTGAAAAGCTGGCTGGTGGCCACCGCCGTAAAGGCGCCCTTCAGGTAGCCGCCAATGGCCGGGGTGCCGCCGGTGAACGTGAAGGTCTGGGCCGGGCTGTAAGTTAGAAAGTCAGTTTCCTGCAATTGCGCCGCGCCGCCGACACCCGTGGTATCCGCAGCCAGCGCCAGCACGGTGTATTTCTGCCCCGGCGTCAGGTTGTTCAAAATGCAATAGGTATCGTTGCCGCCGATATAACCGCTGTCCAACATGGCGTCCAACGCCGCATCTCCCGTGCTCCCACCACCGCTCAGATAATAATTTGCAGCAGGATTGGCCGTGCCCCCCAAGGTGACGTTGCCCGTGGCTTGAAAGTCGTCGAACGAATAGCCGTTACCCGTGGTTTCAGAGCCCACCCCGAAATTCACCCCGTAAACTTCGTTTGAGACCGGGCCGGCCTTTGCAAGAACGGTGTTGTCGCTAAACGTCCCGTTTTCGTCCCAAGTGATCTGCGCCGGCGCTGCGGACGCCGGAAGCGCGTTGGTCAAATACCCCAGGTTGGGGCCGCCAAAACCTTCATTAGGATTGCCAGTGCCATTGATGTCAATCGGGTCGCCAAACACCGTAAAGGTGGTGTTGTTGCCAATCAATCCTTGACCCGAAACCGTCCCCAAGGCGGGATCCATGTAGGGCGCAGCGCCAATGGAATTGGCCCAATAATCCTGCGAGTGCACCGCCAGAACCGCATAATAGCCGCCGCCCTGGCCAATGTTGGGCAGGTCCGTTTCGGGGATGCTCACCCACCGGTAGCCGTTAACCAGCGGCGCACTGGTGCCTGCCGGAATGGTGGCACTGATTACCTGGTGGTAGCTCGACCCGGTGCCGGCATATTTGAACACCGTGACAGTATGCGGGGCCAGCAGACCGGAACCGGTGGCGTCCCAATACCCTAAAGCATTGATTTTGGTGCCAGCCACCGGGGCATAGAATTCAAAACCGGCGGCCACGTAAGTGTCGTTGCGGGTGGCCCCGGTGGGCTCGCCCACGGCAATGATATTGGTCTGCGCCTGCGCGAGCGGCATCGCGCCCCAACCAATTCCCAGCGCCAAGCCGAGGCTTTTGAAAATAAAACGAAAGTTGATGCTGCGATTAATGTTCATGGCGATTTGACGAGTTGACATCAAGGATTTCAGATTAGGCTAGGTCACTTTGAAAAGAATGGAATCCACAGACTGGCAAAAGGCTTTCACGGAATGGCACAAGCGAAGCCAGGATGTTCCGCCCCAGAATTGGCGGAATTCAAATCGGAAAACGGTGGTGGGTGCGGTTGACGGCAACCGCCAAAGCAACGGCATGCTCAGGTTCGTCACCAGGGTTGGCGACTTCTCAAAAAAGCATGTCGGATGTCGCAAAGAAGAAGAGGCCGCCGCATACGTCCGGACGAATGGGAGCAATAAAAAAAGTCAGGCCGGTCCGAAGACCGGCCTGACATCTGTTGATTTCCCCACTTAAATTGGCTTACGCGATCGGGGTGCGCCGCAACCGCCGCACCGCACTGAACCCGAAGGGCAGCAGCAGCAACATGCCAGCCACATAGGTGGCGGGCTCCGGCACAGGCAGCACATCCACGGTCATCTCGGTCAGGGCCGCCGGCGCCCCGGTGGGGCTGAAGGCCTCCAACTGAAACGTATAGGTGCCGGGGGTGTTGGCATCAATGCCAAACCAGATTTGGCGCCAGGAATTCTGGGCCACGTTATTTTGAGCAATCAGCGTGGCGTAATCGGATGCCGTACGGGTGGCCACATCATCATCTCCAGCGCCGTTCGCGGTCGAATTGTTGCCGATACCATGATCCCACAGCACCATGCCATTGCCGGGGTTGACTCCATTGACCGGATCGAACGTGGTGAAGGAAGTCCCCGCGGTGGGATCAGTGTCGATCCGCAAGGCATAAGTATAGTAGTTCAGATCGTGTCCGACGGTGCCGGAATAGTCGCTGTTGATGGACCACTCAAAATTCCATGCCGTGCCGGCCTGGAAGGTGTAGGTGCCCGCCCCGTTGCTGTTGTAAGTTTCCTGGTAACGGACCTTGGCCCGCAACCCCAGCTCCACCCCGTTTTCCTGGTCCGTGGCAAAATGCCCGTTGGCGTTGCCGGTGCCAAAAATAATATCCGGCGTCACATTCTGGTCGTACTGAATGGCCGCCTGGGTGGACAGGGCCATGACTGCCGTGCCCGCAGCCAGGATTCCCGTTGCTAGCTTTTGAGTTGGTTTCATTGTTTGTTCGTTCCGTTCACGCCATCACCAGAAGTCGCCTGTGACCTACAGGCAATTCCAAGTCCATACTTCAAGCGAGCGGGCTGGTGGTTGAGGTTTGTTGATTCTTGGAAACAGTATTTTGCATATTCATCCTGCCCCGCGCTATCCCAACTTGGGACATGTGGCTGCATCATTAGGCCATGTGTTGCCTCATTATTCTGATTGGTTCTGTTTTATTGCAGACCATCGCCTGCAAAAAAAACTCATCGAAACGGCACTTGCATCAGCATGAATTATTTTCAATCACATTCAAATCAGGCATTCTTTATTCGCTTTCGGTATGGGAAAAAATTCCGAAAAGGTGGCGGGCAAACACCCGCCCGGCCAAATGAAGCGTTCCTGTTAATCCAACCGTGCAAGATTAGCTGCTCCCGGACTTGACACCGTTTTTAGGGAGCGCAAAGTCTCTTCAGTTCCACCCCCTGCCCGCCGGAAGCGGCCCGCAGGATTTTGTTGCAGCATTTCGTACGGCGTGCCGCGGAGGGCCGCCCCAAGGAGGATGACATATGAAACGCATCAAGCGGAACCATTCAACTTTTCTGGCAATCATTTTCTGGAGTCTCGCGCTCGGCTTGGGCAGCGGCACCCCAACCAGGTTAATGGCGGACCCCTTTGCCATTACCGGCAGCCGCTTTCAGGATGGAAAGCTGCAATTGGAATGGACCACCAACGCTTATTCCTACCAGATACAACGTGCCGACAGTCCCACTTCCACCAACTGGACAACGGTGCTGGCTTCAGTCCGGACCAATGTCGCGCTGCCGCTGGATGGCAACTCCGGCTTTTTTCGGGTCCGCAGCACAGCGACGGACGCCAGCACGCTGACCATCACCATGACCAACCTGACCACGGGCGACAACCTGACGCTCACCCAGGAGCCACAAACCAATGGCGATATTGTGGCCGACATGCCCGCCGGCACCGGCGGGGTGGACCTCACCCAGTTAATCTTTGACTTCGCCGAACTGGCCAAGTTCGACGTCGCCTTTACGGGAGATGGCGGCTTCACCCTCCTGACCAATGGCACGGCCTGCGGCTGGGGTGGCTACTGGGACACCACCAACGGTCCCGGCACCAATGACCTCACCTATACCGGTTATCTCACCAATGAAACCGACACAGTGATGTTTACCGCCGTAACGGATCCCGAGCCCATTGAGCAGGTCGTATCCAGCATCGTGGGCAGCATCAATTGGTGGCGCTGCTCCCCGCAATTTGCCGCACCCTGGTTGCAATGCGCCCAGGCCTGCTCCCTCCAGGCCATTTCCTGCACCCTCAATTTCCCGCCCCGCGGCTCCTACTGCGAATTCAAGACTCATGTCACGATGGCCTTCGATGGTAGCGTCAATTGCGGCACCACGGAGTGTCTCCACGGATGTAAGTAATGCCCCGGGCGCGCTCCGGAGGTTGGCCCCACAAGTAAAACCTGGCGCTCAAACCGGAATGGGTTCTGGCGTTGAAATTTCCCGGCGGTTCGGTCATCGTCTTTACATGGAACAATCTGAACACTTAGATGAACTGATGGTCTGCCGGTTGGACACGGGCCGCAAGGTTGTGGGCCCCTGTTCCATTGTCATTTTCGGGGCCACTGGAGACCTGACCTCGCGCAAACTCGTCCCCGCGCTCTACCAGCTGTTCAAAGAAAAACAGATGCCGGCCGACTTCCGCATCGTGGGCTTCGCCCGCCGCGAGAAGAACGACGAACAATGGCGCGCCGAGTTGCGCACCGCGCTGGACCAGTTCTCCCGCACCAAGCCGGTGGATGAGGCGGTGTGGGAAAAGTTCGCCGCCAAACTTTGCTATTGCCGGGGCGACCTCACTGAAGCCGCCGCCTACGAACGGCTGGAAACGTTGCTGACCTCGTTTGGCAGCGGCCCCTTGCGCGAAAACCTGCTGTTCTATCTGGCCATTTCGCCCAGTCAATTTGGCGAAGTCGCCGAGCAACTCCACCACTCCGCACTGTTGCACAAGGGCGGCAGCGGCTGGCAGCGGCTGGTGGTGGAAAAGCCCTTCGGCCACGACCTGGCCTCGGCCATCGCGCTGAATCACGAACTCACCCGGTTCACCAACGAATCGCAGGTGTTCCGCATTGACCATTACCTCGGCAAGGAAACGGTGCAGAACATCATGATGTTCCGCTTTTCCAATTCCATCTTCGAACGGCTGTGGAACCGCGATTCCGTGGATCACGTCCAGATCACCGTCAGCGAAAAGCTCGGCGTCGGCAGCCGCGGCGGTTATTACGAGGAAGCCGGCGCGCTGCGGGACATGGTGCAGAACCACATGCTCCAGGTGCTTTCGCTCATCGCCATGGAACCGCCGGTGTCGCTGGATGCCGAACCCATCCGTGATGAAAAAGTGAAACTGCTCAAATCCATCCGGCTGCTCACGCCCGAGGCCGTGGCGCGGCAGGTGGTGCGCGGCCAATATTTCGCCGGCACGGTCGCCGGCGAGGCGCGGCCGGGATACCGGCAGGAGCCCAAGGTGAAGCCCGACTCCAACGTGGAAACCTTCGTGGCGCTGAAACTGTTTGTGGACAACTGGCGTTGGAGCGGGGTGCCCTTCTATTTGCGGACCGGCAAAAACCTGCCCATGAGCGCCAGTGAGGTACGCATCCAGTACCGCCCCACGCCCAACGTGCTCTTCGCCGCGCAGTGCGGCCCCAAGCTGGACCAAAACGCCCTGACCCTGCGGCTGCAACCCAACGAAGGCATTTCGCTGCGCTTCAACGGCAAGGTGCCCGGCACCAGCATGGCCGTGCGCCCGGTGCGGATGCACTTTGGCTACGACAGTGAATTTGGCGCGTACACGCCCGAAGCCTACGAACGGCTGCTGCTCGAAGCCATGGCCGGCGATGCCACCCTCTTCATCCGCCGCGACGAGGTGGAAACCGCGTGGAGCATTGTGGACTCCATCCGCGCCGGCTGGGAAGACAAGCCGCTGTCCAACCGCGAATTCTATGCCGCGGGGACATGGGG
>DATJIU010000252.1:0-18657 GCA_035492855.1 Dongiaceae bacterium
ATGGTTCGCCATACGGTAGCGGAACCGCGTGCGCTCGCGGTCGGCCAGGTTAAGGCTGGTAAATTCAATTTCCAACCGCTCTTGCCCCGGCGGAATGACCACGGCCTGCGGCGCCGGCGCCCGGAGCGCGGCGGAACCGTAACGTCGGCCCCCGGCGGAAATGGATTCAATGACCACGGGCGGCACATTGGTATTCAGCTTGATTTGCGTGGGGTCCACGGAAACCAGTCCTTTGATGGTTGAAAACCACAACCGCCCATCCGCGGTGCGGCAGACCGTGGGCTGCGAACCCTGGGTGCATTCACCGGTGGGCAACCCATCCGGCCGGCCATAAGTGCGGCAGACCAGGAGTTGGGTTTTGGGATGGGCCGCAACTTCATCGAAATCTTTTTGGGCCACCCGCATCAGTCCCCGGTACGAGCCAATCCACAAATACCCGTGCCCGTCGGCCATCACGTAGCCGATGCTGTTGCTGATGAGCCCCTGCTCCGCACCAAACCGGGTCCACTGGCCCGCATGGCGGCGGAACAAGCCGTTGCCCTGGGTACCCACCCACAAATCTCCCGCGGCATCCGTAGCGAGCGAGGTGATGCTGGCATCGGAAAGTTCGGAGACGGAGGTGAATGTTTTGATACCCGCCTGACGCCAGCTCAAACCCGCTGCCGTGCCCACCCACAAGCCGCCGGCGGCATCCTCGGTGATGGCCTGGATGCTGTCCGCCGCCAGGCCGTCATAGGTGGCAAAGTGGCTCCAGCTTTGGCCGTCCCAAACGGCCAATCCGCCTTGCGTACCCACCCACAGATGGTTTTCGTGATCTTCATAAATGGCGGACACCTGGGGGTTGCCGCCCGGCAAGGCCACCGGCTTAAATTCCCCGGCTTCCAGCCGATACAAACCTCCCAGATAAGTGCCCACCCAAACCTGCTGTTGGTGATCCACAAAGACCGCGCGGACATACGGGTTTTGGGAATTCTGCTGAATCTCAAAATGCTGGAGCTTCCCATCCGCCCAGTAATTCACCCCGCCGCTGCTGATGCCATACCACACACCATCCGGCGCGCCGGCGCAAACGGATTGCACGGTCAGGTCCCGCGATTGTTCGAGCACCTGAAACACCTGGCGCCGCACCCGGTTCAATCCGCCGCCATCCGTACCCACCCAGAGACTGCCTTCGCGATCCACGGTCAGGGACAAAATAAAATCGTCAGACAATCCCTGCGCCTTGGACAGCCGCTCGGGTTTGCCCGCCGCATCAAACCAGTATACCCCTGCCCCGGAAGTGCCCACTACCAGGTTGCCCTCCTGGTCTTCACACGCGGTGACCACGGGGGCATTGGTCCAGGGATAAGGCCCCAAATCGCGTTCCAACTTGCCCGCATTCCATTTCTGAATCCGGCCATCGGCGAGCCGCCAGTACCCGCCGGCCGCGCTCGCCAGCAGGTAGTCCAGCTGGTTCACCTGCACCATGTCGGTAATCGGCAAAGCCGTGATGCCACTGGCTGGCGGACTGGCCATGCCAAACAGCACGCCGTCCAGACCCAACCACATCCGGCCCGAACGTTCCACAATCACCAGCCGGTTTTTGCTCGGCCGGTCCTGGCCGGCGTTCCATACCTCCGCCTTGCCATTCGCATAGCGGCACAACTGGCCGTTGGCCTGGTACAGCCAAACCGCGCCCGTGGCGTCTTCGCAAATGGACCGGGTGCGGCCGGCATCCACCGGTTGCGGCAACGCCACGGGAGTGACCTGGCCCTCCCGCGCCAGCAACACGCCGGCGGATTCCGTCCCGATCCACAGATTGCTCCGGGTATCCTCGAATAATTTGACGATGGGACTGTACTTGAGCTGCGGAGTATTCCCGCCGTCGAACACGGTAAACCGCTCGCCGTCGAATCGCGCCAACCCGCTCAGGGTGCCCAGCCAGAGATAGCCATCGCGCGTTTGGATCATGGAAATCACGGAATTTTGCGGCAGGCCGTCCTCTGAGTCCCAGACCGTGATGGTGTAAGGCGAACCGGCGCGCAAAACCACCCGCGAAGCCCGGGCCGGCTGGCAAAACAAGCCGGCCAGCAGCAGGCAGAATATTGTGAGCATCCAACGCGTCTTCGGCATAACCGGGGAACCGGCGCAAGCCAGTTGCGCGGGGCCGGGGGCAGCTTGCCTCAGCACGCCGGGTGAATCAAGCGTGACGCCAGCGGAATGGAGCAGTTCCTGCCGCAGAAAATGATTTGCCCGCCACCGCCGCGACTAATGCTGGGGCGCCCATTTCTTCAGAAAGGCCAGTACCTTTGCCGGACTGTGGTGGTCACCTTCCTCCAGTTTGCCTGAATCCTGAGTGGCAAGCTGCTTGCCGGTCGCATCCAGCACCACGAGCGCCGGCAGACCGAGGTGGGTGGGATTGCCATACTTGTCATCGGTCGCCTGGTTGCGGCCCTGATTGACGTTGACCAGGACCACCACGTAATTGGTCTTCACAAACGCGGCGATCTCCGGATTGCTGGCGCACAGTTCGTGCAACCGGTGACACCAGATGCACCAGTTGGCGCCGAATTGCAGCAGCACGTGCTTGTGCTCCTGGCCCGCCTGGGTGAGCGCGGTGGCAACCTGCTGGGCGGCGTCGGCCGACTCGTCATAGATGTCGGGCCGGGCTTTTTTCAACGCATCCTCCGCCCGAACTGGCGCCGGCAGGATGATGCTTGTGGCGAGCAAAGCGATTAAAAATAAGACGGGAAGGCTTCGGGTATTCATAATCAATCAGTATTGAGCTTGAGCCAAACTGTTCTCAGAATAACTCCAAACCAAGAGCACCTCCAGCCTGATGACAATAAAAAAGCCACGCAGTTTGCCGCGTGGCTGGAAACTGTTTGTGCCAGGAGGGCTCAGCCTTTAATCACCGTGGCACCCACAGCCGGACGCGACACGAACATGGTCGCCTCGATCCCGGTCTGCTTCTTGTATTCAGTGGCAATTTCCTTGGAAATGGCGTCCACCTTGTCGGAGCGCACCAGCGCGACGGTACAGCCGCCAAAGCCGCCGCCGGTCATGCGGCAGCCAATGACGCCGCCCGCCGGCCCGATCTTCTGGGCAATGTCCACGACGGCGTCGAGTTCGGCGCAACTGACTTCATAATCATCGCGCAGCGAGAAATGGCTGGCGTACATCAACTGACCAACCGTTGGCCAGTTGGAATTGCGGATGCCGGCCGCCGCGTGTTCGGTGCGTTCGATTTCGCCAATGACGTGCCGCGCGCGGCGGTACACCACGTCGCTCATTTTGCCCTTGGCCTGTTCCAGTTGCGCCGCTGTGGCGGTGCGCAACGACGGCAGCCCCAAAATCTTCGCCGCTTCCTCGCATTGATGCCGCCGTTCGGCGTATTCGCCGCCGGACAGTTCGTGCTTCACGTTGGTGTTGGTGATGAGCACGGAAACCGCGGGATCGGTGAAGGGCACCAGTTCAAACTGGTGCGAACGGCAGTCCAGCAGCAGCAAATGGTCCTTCTGGCCCAGTGCGGAGATGTACTGGTCCATGATGCCGCAGGGCACCCCCGCAAAATCGTGTTCGCTCTTCTGCGCCAGGAGCGCCTTCTTCACCGGGTCCAGTTTGTGCCCGGTGACCACTTCCAGCAGGGTGGCCGTGGAGACTTCCAACGCGGCGCTGCTGGACAACCCGCCGCCGAGCGGCACGGTGGAGGTCATCAATACATCCAGCCCGCCAATCTGCACCCCGAGCGCCTGAAAACCGGCGAACACTCCCCGGACGTAATTGGACCACTTGGGCGCGCCCTTGGTCACGGGCGTGGCGGTGGAGAACTTCGCCGTCTCCTGCACGTGGGTGCTGTGCCACGAAACTTCCGCACCGCCGCTGGCCGGCCGGTCGGCGGCCAGCACGGTATAACGTTCAATGGCCATTGGCAGCACGAAGCCGTCGTTGTAATCGGTGTGCTCGCCAATGATGTTGACGCGGCCGGGCGCGGCGACAATCCAGCGCGGTTGGCGGCCATATTTCCTGGCGAATTCGTTCGCCACCTGTTGGGCTAATTCGGGGAGTGACATAAAAAGGTAATTCTAAATCGTAAAATTTATTGCGTGGCAAAACGGTAAATCGTGGTGCTCCGGAACGTCTGGCCCGGACGCAACACCACGGAGGGAAACTGCGCCTGGTTGATGCTGTCGGGGAAATGCTGGGTCTCCAGCGCGATGCCCGCATAGCGTGGCACCGACTTGCCGCCCTTGGCCGGCGCCGTGCCGTCCAGCCAATTGCCGGTGTACACCTGGATGCCCGGTTCCGTGGTCAGCACTTCCATGAAGCGGCCGGTCTGTGGCTCATATAACTGTGCCGCCAGCGCCAGGCTTTTGCCGCCGCCGCGCAATACATAGTTGTGATCGTACCCGATGCGCTCGCCGGTCAACTGGTTGAAGCGTGCGCCAATCGGCTGCCGTTGGTTGAAATCCATCGGCCCGCCCGCCACCGGCCGGATTTCGCCCACAGGGATGGAAGTATCATCCACCGGCGTATAATGATCTGCCGCGAGCATCAATTCATGCCCGAGAATGTCGCCGCCGCCGAGGAAGTTGAAATAGCTGTGATTCGTCAGGTTGATGGGTGTGGCACGGTCGGTGGTGGCGGTGTA
This sequence comes from Dongiaceae bacterium, assembly GCA_035492855.1. Classification (GTDB taxonomy): domain Bacteria; phylum Verrucomicrobiota; class Verrucomicrobiia; order Limisphaerales; family JAFMIX01; genus JAFMIX01. The sequence goes on from DATJIU010000252.1 coordinate 4,631, forward strand.
ATCAATGCGCAATTCATTGGCATCGGTCAGCGTCATCAGCACGGTCACCTCCAGTTTGCCGGGGTAACCTTCATCGCCATCCGGGCTGGTGTGGGTGAATTGGATCGCCGCACCTTTTTGCGGCACGGCGTGCCACAGGGCGCGGTCAAACCCTTGCAAGCCGCCGTGCAGATGATTCGATCCGTTGTTGACCGCCAGCTTATAAGTCTTGCCGTCGAGGGTGAACCGGCCCTTGGCCGTGCGGTTGGCCACGCGCCCCACGGTGCAGCCGAGGTAATGCGTGTCCGCCAGGTAGGTTTCCAGCCGGTCAAAGCCCAGCACCACATCGCCCAGGCGGCCCTGCCGGTCCGGCACGTGGAGTTCGGTGATGATGGTACCGAAATTGGTGATGCGGGCGAGCAATCCCGCCGCGTTGCGCAGCGTGAACAGTTTCACCGGCCGGCCATCCGGCAGGGTGCCAAATCCGATTTCCGTAACAGCGTCGCTCATGGATGCCACCGGCGGCGTCTTAGGATTTCTGTCGCCCCAGCATGGCCATTACCAGCATAAACACGCCAAAGACCAACAGCACCACGCCCCAAATGAGGTTGATGTTAATTTCGAGCGACATCGAGCCGGCGCGATTGGCCAGGCCGTAGATGGACATCAGCACGCCGATAACAGTGAACATGAGGCCAATTGGCCAGCGAATATCGAGTCCCATAAGTTTCTTCTTTCAGTTAAGTTGGCTTTGGTTCACCAGAACAGGAAGTTAAGGATGGCACAGGCAATCAGGAGCACCACGCCCACCACGGCGGGTTTTTGATAAACCGGCACATCGTGATCCACAATTTTCGGCGTTAGCGAATAGACGAGCCCCTTGAGTTCCGCATCCGTCTTGGTGCGCGCCGTCGCCAGCGAAATCACGAGCGTGAGGGTGAAGCAGGCAATGAACGCGAAGGCGGCGAGCCAGAAGTTCTGGGCCATCTCGCTAGGGAAGACCCGGGCCACATGGATATAACCACCTTTGGCCACACTGATTATATGCCCGGCACCATCAACATTGCTGGGTACTGTAGTCAAGGCGTGAAACAAAGCTGAACTGAAGATACCACCAAACAGACCCAGGAAGGCACCGGTGCCTGTAGTGCGTTTCCAGAACATGCCCAACAGGAAAGTGCCAAAGAGCGGCGCATTCACAAAACCGAAGACCAGTTGAATCACATCCATGCAATTGTAGAACAGTGACGCAAAATACGCGGCTGCGATACTCAACAAAATGCCAACCACGGTGATAACCTTACCGGTCAAAAAGTAATGCCGGTCAGTTTTGCCCGGTGCAAAGTAGGCTTGATACAGGTCGTAGGTGAAGACGGTGTTGAAGGCGGTAACGTTGCCCGCCATGCCCGACATGAACGACGCCAGGAGCGCCGTCAGAGCCAGCCCGAGCAGGCCGGGTGGGCAATATTTTTTCACAAGGGAAAGAATGACGCCATCGTAATCATTCTCCGCGATGCTGTTGTAAATGCCCTGCTTAATTTGTTCGTCGGACAATTTGCTGGCCGCATTCGCTGCGACCAGAGAAACGATTTTGTCCACCGCAATTTTCTTATCGAGCGCGGCACCAACTGCGGTCACCGCCGCCGCGGGATCAGCTGGGTTGGCGCTTTTCACCGCGTCAATCGCCTTGGTGTAGGCCGCCTCGGAAAGAATCGGCGGCGGGATGCGATAATCCTTGTTCGGCAGCGTGCACAGCGCGGCGGCAATCATGCCCGGCACAATGACCAGGAAGGGGAAGAGCATTTTTGGCACGGCAGCCACCAGCGGGGTGTTGCGGGCGGCGGTCATGTTCTTGGCCGCCATGGCGCGTTGCACCACCAGGAAGTTCGTGCACCAATAACCGAATGACAGCACGAAACCGAGACCGAATATCATCGCAAACCAGTCCACGCCCATCGGGTTGTTGGCCGGCCCGGCCAGCACCGGTTGCCACGCACTCGTCCAGGCATTGGGCGCGTAGGTGATGCCCGCCTCCTTGAGATTGAGCGCCGCCGGATTGGCCGCCACCGCCTGCAACGAATGGTTCATGGCGCCCCAACCGCCCACGTCTTTGAGGCCCAGGTAAACCACCGGGGCAAAACCCAGCACGATCATGAAGAACTGCAGCACTTCGGTGTAAATGGCCGAGGTCAGCCCGCCCTTCAAAACGTAGAGCAACACCACCGCCGAGCAAATCCAGAGCGCGGCGTGGTAGTTCCAGCCCAACAACTGGTTCAGCAGCTTGGCCAGCGCGTTCATCGAAATGCCGGAGGCAAAAATGGTCATCACCGCAAACGCCACCGAGTTGAGCGCGCGCACGCGTTCATCGAAGCGCATCTTGAGGTATTCCGGTACGGACCGCGCCTTGGAACCGTAATAGAACGGCATCATGAACACGGCGAGGAAGATCATCGCCGGGATGGCGCCCACCCAGTAGAAGTGCGCGGTGGCGATGCCGTACTTGGCGCCGCTGGCCGCCATGCCCACCAGTTCCAGCGCGCCGAGGTTGGCGGAAATGAACGCCAGCCCCGTCACCCAGGTGGGGATGGAACGCCCGGACGTGAGAAAGTCCGACGAACTCTTCATGTAGCGCGTCAGGGCAAAACCGATGCCCACGACGAAGAGCACATAAATCGCCATGATGGCGTAATCGATAACCTCAAGATGAATGCTTTGCATATTTCAAGTTTGGGATAGTAGAAGGATTAATTAATTTGCTCCAGCCGTGTCAATCTCGCGTCCTAATTATTTCGCACCGTCCGGATGGGGAAAACTCATCCGCGCCAGCGTCGCGGGGTCTTCGCCGGCGGCCAACGGCCGCAGCCGGAAGCTGTAATTGTATTCCTGACAGGGAATTAAATACTCCGGATGCGGCCATGCGCCCCAACTGTCGTCGCCCCCCGCCCCCTGCTGCACCAAATCCAAATTCAAGGTGACAAAGTCCTCGTGCTGAAGCTGGAAGGGATGCTTCACTGCCGCCAGGTCATCTTCCGTGTACGGCAGTGCGTTCACACTCAGCCGCGGCTGGCCCACGGCCAGCAGGCCGGCGCCCTTGCTGTCGGTCACCGCCGCCCAGCGCACGTCCACCTTGTTGCCGCTTTCGCCGGACTTCACGTAACCCCGGAAAAACTGGTCGTCCACCAGTCCCGAATACACCCCCACGGGCGCATCCAAGCGGTCGGAATAGGTTTCCTGGGGACCCGGGCCAAACCAGGTCAGGTGGTCGAACGGTTTTGTGAGTGCCAGGTGCATGCCCAGCCGGGGCAGCTTGGGCAGGTCGGTCTTGGCCGGTTGAAATTGTGCCTGCACTACCACATCGCCGCTGCCATAAATTTGGTACGTGGTCCGCCAGGTGGCTTCCGCCGCCTGCGGTAAAACCTGTTCCACGCTCACCTCCACATGATCGGCCTGGGCCGTGGCGTTGAAATGGCGCAGCTCCGCGTTTTGCGCCGCGTGCCGCCAGAAACCCTGCGATTTCTCCATGTCGCGACCGCGGTCGTTATCGGTTTCCGCGCGCCAGAAATCCGGTTGCAACGGAGCCGCCAGCAATTCCTGGCCGCCGCTGGTCCACGACTTGAGTTCGCCGGTTTTCGGATTGAACACCAGGGTCGAGCCGCCTCCGGTGATGGTGGCCGTGGTGGCTTCCTGGTCCAGCTTGACGGGCGGCAACTGGCCGACCGCCACCGGCGCAGCCGGCGCGGCATCCGGCAGTTCAAACTCATCCCATGCAATTTCATGTCCGGCCTTGGCCCACGGCAGGTCGTGCTGCAGGGTGAAGCGCACTTCGAGATGGTATTCCACGCCCGGTTGCGGCGTGAATGGCTGGAGTGGAATGGTCAAATCCTGCGTGGCGCGCGGCGCCAAATCCAGCGCAGGCAGCTTGCCGGTCTGGAGCGGACGGCCATCGGCCTTCAAAATCCACTCCCCGGCGGCGATGTCCTTCAGGTTGGTAAAGTCAAACCAGTTCTTCACCCGCACCGTGCGTTGCGCGAGGTCCACCGGCGCCACGTGAATATACTGGTAAATGTGTTTGACCTGGAACAGGCCCGGATGCGGCTGACGGTCGGGAGTGACGAGGCCGTTGCAACAGAAGTTGTCATCGCTCGGCGTGCCGGCCGGGCCAAAGTCACCGCCGAAGGCGTAAATAAATGGGGCGTTGGTGGCGGCGGCTTCAAAACGCGCCAGTGGCAACGGTGCGGGTTTCTGGCGCAAGCCCTGGTCCACCCAGTCCCAGATGAAGCCGCCCTGCAGGTGCGGCAGGGAGTAAATCTGTTTCCAATACGACCACATGCCGCCGCTGCTGTTGCCCATGGCGTGGGAATATTCGCACATGATGAATGGCCGGGTTTCCGGCTTGGCCGCGTACTCCGCCAGGGTGCGCGGCGAGGGGTACATGGGGCAGACGATGTCCGTGGCGGGATCGCGCTCGGCCCGCTCGTAATGCACGGGCCGGCTGGCATCGCGCTGATGAATCCATTGCGACGTGGCCACAAAGTTCGGTCCGAATCCGGCTTCGTTGCCAAGCGACCAGATGATGACGGACGGATGATTCTTGTCGCGCTCCACCATGCGGACGGTCCGGTTCATGTGCGCAGCGGCAAATTGCGAATTCTTGGCAAGCGTGTTTTCGCCATAACCCATGCCGTGGCTTTCGATGTTGGCCTCGTCAATCAGGTAAATGCCATACCGGTCGCACAGATCGTACCAGGCGGGCTGGTTGGGGTAATGCGAGCAGCGCACGGCATTAAGGTTGAATTGCTTCATCATCCGCACGTCGCGTTCCATGTCAGCCACGGTGATGGCCTGGCCGCGGTCGGGGTCAAACTCATGGCGGTCCGTGCCTTTGATGAGGATGCGCTGACCGTTGACCAGCAAATCACCGTCCTTGATTTCCACCTGGCGGAAGCCCACGTGGATGGGCACCACTTCCAGCGTCTTGCCTGCACTATTTTTGAGCGTGAGCAGCAACTGATACAAATACGGCGTCTCGGCGGACCACTTGTGCGGATCCGTCACCGGCGCGCTCAGGTTCAATGCCGCCGTGCCATCCGCGGCCACCGTCACCGTCTGGCTGAACGGAGCCTGTACCCGCCGGCCGCGGGCATCCAGCAATTCCGCCTGCACTTGCGCCGGGGCCTCAGCCGCCGCGTAATTCCGCAACTGTACCGCCACGCGCAGGGTGGCATCGCGGTATTGCGCGTCGAGGTCGGTGTTCACCTGCACGTCCCGCATGTGCAGGTCGGGAGCGGACCACAAATAGACGTCGCGGAAAATGCCGCTCAACCGCCACATGTCCTGGTCTTCCAGATACGACCCGTCGCACCAACGGAAATTCTCGACGGCGATCAGATTCTTGCCGGGTTTTACGTAGGGAGTCAGGTCAAATTCCACCGGCGTGCGGCTGTCCTTGCCCAAGCCCACCTTCTGGCCGTTGACCCAGAGCTGAAAGAAGGAATTGACGCCGTCGAACGTCACAAAAACCCGGCGGCCCGCCCAGTTGGACGGCACCTCAAACGTGCGGCGGTAGGAATTGACCGTGTTGTTGGGATCGTTGTCCGGCACCACCGGCGGCGTGGGCGGCTCCTCCAGCCACGGAAACCGGATGTTCACATAGATGGGAATGCCGTGGCCGAACATCTCCACATTGGAGGGCACGGGAATGTTGTCCCACGCCGAATCGTCGAAATCCGGTTTCCAGAAGTCCGCCACGCGCCCGGTGTGGTTGGGCGCGTAATGATATTTCCAGAGGCCGTTCAGCGACCGGTAAAACGGCGACTTCACCCGCTCGGCATTGTCCACCATCTGGATGCGCCGCGCGGTGCGGGCATTGGGGCAGATGATTAACGAAGCGTGCGGCGGCTCATTATTGATGCCGGTGACTTCGGGGTTGGCCCATTCGGGCGGAGCGGTTTGGGCCCAAAGCAGATTGGCCGTCAGAGTCACGGCCAAAGATGGAATGATGGTTTTCGGCCGGCAATAAAAAATCGCACTGCGCAACGCACTCAGGGTCATAGCACCCCGCATCATGCGGATTGCGCGGCGGCAACTCAAACACTTTCAGCAGCCCGATGGGTTGGGCCCGGCCCCGGCGGCGTCCTCCCCCCTCCGGTTTGGCTCACTCCGGCGTTTCCGGCGCGGCCTGGTGGGTCCGGGCCACCAGCACATAAATGGACGGCACCACAAACAGCGTGAATACTGTCCCGATGGCCATGCCGCTGACCAGCATGATGCCGATGCTATTGCGCGAACCGGCGCCCGGGCCGGAGGCCAGTACCAGCGGAAAATGCCCCGCAATCGTCGCCGCCGTGGTCATCAGGATGGGCCGCAACCGCGTGCCCGCCGCCTCGATCACCGCCTCCAACTTGGCCTTGCCCGCCTCCTGGAGCTTGTTGGCGAATTCCACGATGAGAATGCCGTTCTTGGAAATTAACCCCACCAGCGTGATCAACCCGATCTGGCTGTAAATGTTCAGCGTGGTGAAGCCCAGGAAACTGAACATCAGCGCGCCGGACAACGCCAGCGGCACCGAGCCCAGCAGGATGATGAACGGATCGCGGAAGCTTTCAAACTGCGCTGCCAGCACCAGGAAAATCAGGATCGCCGAGAGCAGCATGGTATAAACCAGCTTGTTCCCCTCCACCCGCAACTGCCGCGCCTCGCCGGCATAGTCCACGGTGTAACCCTTGGGCAGAATCTTGGCCGCCTCGCCTTCCAGCAACTCCAGCGCCTGGTCGAGCGTCACCCCGGGCCGGATGGCCCCCTGGATTTTCACCGAGTTCAACTGTTGAAACCGCGAGATGGCCCGTGGCTCGGTCGTCTGCCTGAGCGTGGCAAAGGTGGAGAGCTGCACCAGCTTGCCGCCCGGCCCGCTGACGTAAATGTTCTGCAACTGCTGGGCATTTAGCCGTTGCGTCCGCGTCACCTGCGGGATGACCTTGTAACTGCGGCCCTGGATGCTGAAGCGGTTCACGTAATTGCCGCCCAGCATCGTGCCCAGGTCGGCGCCCACCTGCGACAGGTTCAGCCCCAGCGAAGCCACCTTGTCGCGGTCAAATACGATCTCCGTCTGGGGCTGGTCGAACTTCATGTCCGTGTCGGCAAACATGAAATAACCGCTCTGAAACGCCTTGGCCACAATCTGGTTCGCAAAGCCCAGCAGTTCTTGCGGCTCGGCGGTGGAGACAATCACAAATTCCACCGGGAACTGGCTCCCGCCGGGCAGCGGGGCCGGCGTGGTGGCAATCACCCGGATGCCGGGCACGCTGTTCACCTTGCCAAAAACTTCGCCCAGAATCTGGTCGGTGGTCCGGTGGCGGTCGCTCCAGGGCTTGGTGACCATGCCGGAAAATCCGCCGGAGGGCATCGTGATCTGGAACGTGGCCTCCGTTTCCGGAATGCTCTGAAACACGTCGTTCACCAGTTTGGTGTATAGCGTGGTCTGGTCAATGGTTGCGTCAGGGGCCGCCTGCACAATGCCGAAGACCACGCCCTGGTCTTCCTTGGGCGCCAGTTCGCTGCTCGAAAACAGGAAGAAGGGAATGCCCAATAGCATCACCAGCGCCGCCAGCGTCAGCGTGACCGGCCGCCATCTGAGCGTGCTCGTCAATATCCGCACATACTGTTGCCGCACCTTCTCGAAATGGCGGTTGATCATGCCGGCAAAGCCCCGGTGCGAATCGCCCTCGCGCAACAGCTTGGAGGCCATCATCGGCGACAGCGTGATGGCCACCACCCCGGAAACCGTCACCGCCCCAGCCAGCGTCAGGGCGAATTCGCGGAATAGCGCGCCGGTCAGCCCGCCTTGCAACCCGATGGGCGCATACACCGCCGCCAGGGTGATGGTCATGGCGATGATGGGCCCAAAAAGTTCCCGCGCGCCGCGGATGGCCGCCTCGAACGGATGCAGGCCCTCCTGCAAATGCCGCTCCACGTTTTCCACCACCACGATGGCGTCGTCCACCACCAACCCCACGGAGAGCACGATGGCCAGCAGCGTGAGCAGGTTGAGGGTGAACCCGAAAATCTGCATCAGGAACACCGCGCCGATGAGCGAAATGGGAATGGCCACCACCGGAATGATCACCGAACGCAGGGAACCCAGAAACAGGAAGATCACCACCACCACGATGAGCAGGGTTTCCACCAGGGTATGCACCACTTCATGCAGTGCGTCGTTGATGTACTTGGTGGAGTCATACGGCACGCCCACCTTCATGCCCACCGGCAGTTGCTGCTGGATGCCCGGCAGTTCCGCCCGGACGGCCTTCATCACATCCAGCGAGTTGGCCGTGGGCAGCACCCAGATGCCCATGAACGTGGCCTTCTGGCCGGAGAACCGCACCTCGGAGTCATAGCTTTCCGCACCCAGTTCCACATCGGCCACGTCCCGCAAGCGGACGATCACGCCGTTCTGCTCACGGATGACCAGGTTCCGGAATTCCTCCGGCGTCTTCAGGTCGGTGTTGGCCACCAGGTTGACGGAAATCATCGAACCCTTGGTGGCGCCCACGGCCGACAGGTAATTGTTGGCCGCCAGCGCCGTCCGCACCTCGGTGGGCGAAATGTTCAGCGCCGCCAGCCGGTCGGCCTTCAGCCAGATGCGCATGGCAAAGGTGCGCGCGCCCAAAATATCCGCCCGCTGCACCCCGCTCACGGCGGTCAGCTTGGGCTGCACCACGCGTGTCAGGTAATCCGTAATCTGGTTCTGGTCCAGGTCCTGGGAATAAAAACTGAGGTAGGCGGCCGCAAACTGGTTGTCGCTGGTTTCAATGTCAATGACCGGCGCCTCGGCTTCGGGCGGCAAATCGTTGCGCACCTGCGCCACCTTGGACTGGATTTGCGTGAGCGCGGCGTTGTTGTCGTAGTTCAGCTTGAGATGCACCGAAATGGTGCTCAACCCCTGCGCGCTCGAGGACTCAATGTAGTCAATGCCGTCCGCGCTGGCGATGACGCGTTCCAGCGGCGTGGTCACAAACCCGCGCACCAGGTCGGCGTTGGCGCCCACATAAACCGTCTTGACCGTGATGACCGCGATGTCGCTGCGCGGGTACTGCCGGACATTGAGCGTGCGGATGGCCTGCAACCCGGACAGCAGGATGATGAGGCTGACCACAGAGGCCACCACCGGCCGCCGGATGAAGAAATCGGTGAGTTTCATGCATTTTTCCGGGAGGACGGTTACATTTCCGGCGGATTCGGATGCAGTTCATCCCCGGGCTGGACCGCGTTGTTCACGATCACCGGCGCCTGGTTGCGCAGTTTGAAGGCGCCGGAGCTGACGACTTCATCGCCGGCTTTCACGCCGGAGACCACCGTCACCATGTCGCCCTGCGTCTGGCCGAGCTTCACAAAATGTTGCTCTACTATCTGGGCGGGTTTGCCATCCGCACCGGTGGAGTTGGTGACCACAAACACGGAGTCGCCGTAGGGCGCGTAACTAATGGAGGACGAAGGGATGGTCAGCACGTCAGTTTCCGGCAGCAGCACCGCCACGTTCACAAACATGCCCGCGCGCAGCTTGTTGTCGGGGTTCGGCACCGTGCCCTGCACCAGCAGGTTGCGCGTGCTTTCGTCCAGGCGGGACTCGAGGGCGGTGATCTCGCCCGCAATGGGATTGGTGCTCACTCCGGTCACGAGGAGCCGGAACTTCTTACCCACGGCCACCCGCTCGAAATTCTGCTGCGGCACGGAAAACTCCACGTGGATGGGGTCAATGGATTCCAACTGCACGATGGGCGCGCCCGTGTTCAGGTACTGGCCCAGGTCCGCCTGCCGGATGCCCAGCCGGCCCGCAAAGGGCGCGGTGATGGTCTTGCGCGCAATGAGCGCCTTGGCGTCTTCCACCGCCGCCACCGCCTGGCGGTATTCACTGTCCGCGGCATCGTAATCCGCCTGGGCAATCGTTTTGTTGGCCAGCAGATCCTGCTGCCGTTTCAAACTGAGTTTGGCGAGATCGCGCCGGGCTTCGGCCGCCTGCAGTTGCGCCTGCTCCTGCTTGCTATCCAGCCGCACGAGCAAGTCGCCCTTTTGCACCACCGCGCCGGATTGGAAGGCGATCTCGGAAACAATGCCCGCCAGGTCGGTGCTGATAGTCACGCCGTTGACGGCTTTCAACGATCCCACCGCCAGCAGTGTGGGCTGCCATTTTTCTTCGCGCACCTTGGCGGTGGTCACCGCCGTGGGCGGCTGGGCATATTTGGCCCCCGCCGCCATGGCCGCTTTGATTTGCAAAACCTTTCGCCCAGCCAGGGCCGCCACGAGCAGCAGCATCAGCCCGAGCATAATCACCATTCGCTTGATCATAAGATGTTCCTTCTCCCTTCCCTGGGTTGACTGTCCGGTAAAATCTTCCTATATACTGCCGTCTCAAACTTCCGGGGCGGGTTCCAATACGCCCAGAAATCGGAACGCCGTGGCCCGCAACTGCCGCAGCATCTCCAAACTGTTCTGCACCTTGGCCTGCAACATCGTGCCCTCCACCAGCGAAAGCATTTCACTGGCCCGCATGCTCACGTCGCCGCCGGCAATCAGCCCCTCGCGCATGGCATCGCGCAAAGCGGCCTCCAAATAAGTATGCATGCGCTCAAAAATCTCCGTGGACTTGCACCGGATCTTTTCATCCTGGGTGCTTTGCTCCGAACCAATTGAAGCATAAGGACAACCACAAACCTTCCCCGTCTTGTCGTACCCTTCCTTCTGCCACTGGTAAATCGCCTCGCAATACTCGGCAATGCGTTCCAATGGCGGAGTTTGCGGCGAAAAAATGTTGTCCAGCTTCTCCCGGCTCTGCTGCCAAAATTCTTCAATCGCCGCCACCGCCAAATCCGATTTGGACGGGAAAAAATGATAAAAACTGCCCTTTCGGACCCCGGCCTTGGCGCAGATGTCATCCACACTCACCGCGCCATAGCTCTGCTGCGAGATCAGCTCGTGCGCCGCCTCCAGGATGCGTTGTTTCGTGTCCGGTTCCGTTTTCAAAGAAGTGCGACTCTACTTGACCAACCGGTCAAATGCAATACCCCTTTTGGCCCATTGACCTTCGCTGTTGGAGCGCGGATGGTCCCCCATCCGCAGCGGGTGGCAACAATGGATGCGCGGGATAATCCCAAGGCTTGGCACGCTCCCCGAGCACGGGCACCTACTTTCTGCCGGTAATGCAGCGGAAAGAGTTAACCCCGAATGAACACCCATGAACAAAAATCAAATCTTGGGGAGCATGCCCGCCCCGGGCGCTGTTTTCCGCGCCCTCGCGGAAAACCCCGGACGCCGCGCCAACCTGCCACCTCCGAAAAATTCTCCAACACGGCCTATCGGGCGCATCTTGGACTGGTGGCGCTTGCCGGGGCGTAACGGGTGAAGCCCGGAGCGCAGCGCGACACCGCTTTGAACCTGTCACGGGCGTTTGATTTGCACCAGGCAATCCAAGAAACACAGGGCTTGCCGAACCGAACTTTGACCGGGAGTGTGGGCAATTGCCATCCCCGCTGGACAGTTGACCGAAGGACGCATCTCAAACATTGTGGTTGCAGCCAGGTTCGCTTGCGGCGCCCATGGCAAAGCAAATCTTAGGCGCTATGCCCACACTCAGCCAATGGACTGTGACGAAGGAAGCGACTGGGTACACACTGACCCGACCGCGCCCATCGATATTTTCTGAGACTGTCAGGTTGCACATCCCTTTATCAGCCGCGGCGGAGTGGCGGAAAGGTTTCCTGAGGATTCTTCACCGTGTCCATGATGATCGAGCTCGTTCGTTGCCCGTCACGCCGAGCTTACGCTATATGCTCGGTCGTTGGCGTGGAGTTCAGCATGTTCGCTGTTTCGGTGGCTGGCCGCAGTACTCATGGCACATTGTCGGCGTCCAGAATTCATTGTTTTTGCTGGTTAATCTGCACAGTTGGGCAGCCTACCCAATTTCGCAGCAGGAGTTGGAATCCATAGCCTCCCAACTGGTCTGACCGAGGCACTGCCACGATCTGTCCATGTTCGGGAAAATACCGGCTACATCCGGCGGCGAGATTTTCAAACTTGCAGCGCGCGGTGAACGCCCTCCCCTTGGAGGGAGGGTTGGGGTGAGGGAAGTCGCACTTATCTCGTAGGAGACGAGGTGACGAGTCTCAAATCAAATCAAAGCGGCTCCATTTCTCTTCGCGGGCAACCTGACCGCGCAGCGCCGCCGCCCGATTCCCGCCTTTTCATCGCGGTCGCGATTTGTATGATCGTCCCATGCCGAAAGCGTCCCTCGCCGCCATCGTGAAATACTGCGACACCACCCTGCGCACCGCCGCCATCGGCGACTATCCCGGCGCGGTGAACGGCTTGCAGGTGGAAAATGGCGGCGCCGTGACCCGCATCGCCGCCACGGTGGATGCCAGCCTCGCCACGGTGAAACTGGCCGTCGCCGCCCAAGCGGATTTGCTGCTCGTACATCACGGATTGTTCTGGAGCCCCACGCATCCCTGGACCGGCAAGCGATACGAACTGCTGCGGTTGCTGCTGGAAAACAATCTCGCCGTGTACAGCTCCCACCTGCCGCTGGATGCCCATCCCAAACTGGGCAACAATGCCCGGTTAAGCGCGGCGCTGGGCTTCAAGAAACTGCGCCCGTTCTTTGTCAGCCACGGCTCGCCCATTGGATTGCGCACGGTGGCTAACATTTCCCGTGAGGACCTGACCCGCCGGCTGGCGCAGGCCACGGACGGCAGTCCCCGCATGTTGCCCGGCGGCCCGGACGTGTGCCGGCGCATCGGCATTGTGACCGGCGGCGCGGGCGGCGACTTGAAACAGGCCGCCGCCGAAGGCGTGGATACCTTCATCACCGGCGAAGGCCCGCACTGGACCTACGCACTGGCGGAAGAACTGGGCCTCAACGTTTTCTACGCCGGCCACTACGCCACGGAAACCTTCGGCGTCAAAGCCCTGGCCGCGGAACTCAGCCGCAAATTTAAGCTGCCCTGGGTCTTCCTCGACCATCCCACGGGATTGTAGGTCATGATGGAAAGCGGCTTCCTGCCGCGCCGCGATTCACCACGCGACAAATCGCCGCTGCATATTCCACTCGCAACTGGCGCGGCATGAGGCCACCCTCTCAAAAATCAGAAAACACATCAATAGTCATCTCAGACCCCTTTATGACTCCTTTACGCTGTTCTTGACGCGGCATTACAACATTCGGTGGTCCGCTAAAGCCACTCGGGCACTAACTCACACAACAACCCATCAAAATAAGTACCTAGAAACATGACATTTTTTACGCCATACTGATGCATTGTGTTGATTATTCTTTTCATATTTGCAGAGGAGTCGGGTTTATTTTTTACTAACGTTAAAGCACCACGTCCTTCCCCAGAGAAAACCACCAAGTCAAGCTGGTGACGTGCACCGTTAGGCGGAAAATATTTTTGCAACTCGGTAATCGGGGTCGTTAACGTCTTTGGGCTATTTTCTGCATCGTTTCTTATAATCTTCACAATTTCGAAGTTCTGTGCCGCTGCCTCGAAAACTATGTCAGCACGATTTCGCAGTTCTTCCAAGTGCTTTGCATATACCGCCCTATCATCGAGATCTAACGCACTGAGGTCTGTTACTGCATGCACCGAGTCAAGAAGCGCCTGGGTTTGAATCGATTCTTTCGTAGGCTTAGGACTTGAGCATGAGCAAGTGCTGAAGACGAGGCTAAACGCAGCAATACATCTAGTAACGGAAAGCTTAATGCTCATAAAGTAGTAATATAGTTAGAGAGTCGGATTTGCCAAGGAGAGCGGTTGTCCCATAATAAAGGGGTCGCCCATTAGGGCGCGTGGTCAATAGATAAAACGTTGCTGTTCCCGTTTTTTGCTCCGGGCTTTCCCAGACTGAACACGGTTTGCAGAAAAGGGGTCGGAGATGACTAATGATGCGTTTTTCATCTTTGCCTTGATTGCGGCTCACTGTGCTCGCGACCGCCCGCCAAGGACCCAGCTTCAAGCAGACCGCGATTCATCACCGGGCAAATCGCCCCGCATCCTCCA
>DATJIU010000253.1:0-4961 GCA_035492855.1 Dongiaceae bacterium
GGCCTGGATTTCGTTGTTTTCGGAGGGACGACGCTGCAAGTCCCTGACTTTCCCGGAGCGCGGCCGGCTCGTCCGCGCGTCCCGTGTGAAGCTGCGGAGCAGCGTACGATAGTAGCCCACGGCGCCAGCCGTGGGGTTGGGTCGCCCCCCAGCCCCAAGCCCCGGCGGGGCGCACGGAGGCAAATGCTGAAGGGAGAATTAAGAATGAAGAAAGACGCCAGGTCATTCTGCATTCTGCCTTCAGCCTTTTGCCTTCCTTCCCTCCCGGCCCGGAGGCCGGCTCTGGATGCATTTTTCGCATACCAACAAGCATTCTAACAGAGTTCCCGAACCCATGTGGTTTAATGGTGAACCCAATTTTTGGAGGCAAAAAACGGGGGATTAAAAATTTAAACCGACTGCGGGAGAATGGTTTGCAAAATTGCAAAATCGAAAAACTGCAAAATCAATGTTAAAACAAAATGCAGGGTAAACCACCAGGCAACCAAGAAAACCAAGGTGGGGAAAACTCTCACGCAAAGGACCCAAGGAACGCAAAGGAAGGGTGCGTTCGTGGTTCCAATTACGGGATAGGTTGAATCGGGCCGCCACGTCCGTTTCCCCGCGCGTTTGGGCGGCAAACAAAGAACCCCTCTCCGCCGCAGCGAAGAGGGGTTTGAAATGTTGGCGTTAACGCCAGCCGTCAGGTTACGGCGTCGTCACGACCCGGAAGAACATCTGCAGGTTGCCACGGGTCGGGGTCACGTAGCTGATCGAAGCACCCGTGCCGGCGATCGGCGTGCCGATGTCGTTCCAGCCGGCGCTCAACGAGGAGGCGCCCTGGATTTGGTAGGTCTTGCCCACCACCGTGTCGAACGCCACTTCGGCGGCGGTGTAGATCTTCACCGTGCTGTTGGTCGGGTCGTTCGGGTTGACCACGTTGCTGCCATTGGCCCAGACCACGCCGTCGGGCAGGGTCACACCGGCCACCATCGGGTTGAGGCCCAGCGAATACTTGAGCCAGTTGGGGATGCCGTCGCCGGCGGGCGTGGCATTCGGCGCGGCGTTCGAGGAACCGGTCGAACCGAAGTACTGGATCTGCCAGGCGTCGGGCAGGCCGTCGCCGTTGCCGTCGCCGGTGAGGTCAGCGATGGAGGCCTTCAGCAGACCCACCGCGTAGCTCAGGTTGTGGATGCCGTAGCTGCCGTCTTCCTTCACGAACGACCAGTTATAGGCGGCGCGCAGTTGCTGCCTGGTGAAGGACGAGGTGATGGTGACCGTGGGCGAACCCACCGGCGGCAAGAGCCGGCCGAGCTGGTCGAGCAGGCCCTTGACTTCGGTTTGGACGCCGTTGACCACGCCATCGCCGTCGTAATCCTGACGGGCGAAGTCGAACGAATCAATCTGGCCGTGGCACTTGATGCACGCGTCCTTGATCTCAATCGTATTGGTCCCGTTGTCGAAGCTCATGGCGAACGTATGGCCGCCAGCATGGGTGAAGGCGGCGTTGGTGGTGGCCACGTCCTGCATATGGCACTCGGTGCAGGAATCGCCCACCACATCGCGGTGCGCGGAGCTCGGAATGGCCTTGCCGTAGGTGACGGCATTCACGCCCATCAGCATGTCGGTCTGCGGACCGTGGTGCGGGCCGAAGCGGTTGCTGCCCGCGGTAACTTCCACGTAGTTGGTGGCGTTCTGCCGGCTCATATGGCAATCCATGCAGATCAGGCCAGCGCCCCCGTTGGTGATCACCGTCTTGGTATCCATGAGGGTCACGGAATCCACCTTGCGGAGCTGGTGGGGCTTGCTGGCATCGTGCGGGTCATGGCAGGCCGCGCAGGTGATGCCTTCATACGGCACATTCACCGCCGGGGCGCCATTGACAAAATTGACAAACCCCTGGGCGGTATGGCAGCGGGAGCAGGTGGCCGCGGTTTCGTCCGGGGCGACAGCATGGCCGGAGTTGTTCCATTCGGCCGACTTGTAGTGGTGCGTCAGGCTGTCATGGCATTGCGAGCAGTCGCCGGCGCCCAGACTGACGGAAATGAGGTTGGTCTTGCCCAACGAGAAGGCGTGTTCGCTGCCCGGGCCGTGGCAGGATTCGCACTGAATGTTGGAAACATTGCGCAGCGCCGCGGGCATGGCGGCAAAATTGCCGTTGGTGGCGGTGGTCGGGAACACCCAGCCAGTGGAGGCGGCAATGTCATCCCAGCCGTCGTTCACGGCGAGCGCGTTGGTATCGAAGCCGACCACGTGGCAGGAAATGCAGTTCTGGCTGAAGTGGCCGGTGGAGATGCCATCAATGGCCTGAGCGAAGGCCGTGGCGTGGGGCGTCTGCACCCAGGTGTCATAAATGTTGTCCGCGATCTGGCCGCCGCTGTGGCAGAGGGCGCAGGTGTTCACCCCCATGTAGGTGCCGGCGGTAATGGTCTGGGTCAGGTTCGTGCTGCCCGTGGTGGTGGTGATGGTAGCCGTCACGACATATTGCCCGGTCACATCCGGCCGCAACATCGCCCGTCCGGCGAGCTGTTCCTCCAGCCGCTGGGTGCCCTTGTAAATGGGAACATCCATTCCCAGCGGGCTGTTGGTGATCACCGCCGATGAGTTGCCGGGCTTGCTGGTCAAAGTCCAGGCCACATCAACAATGTTGGAGGCGGGAAAGCCGAGGCTGACCAGCGCATCCAGGTAGGCGGGCGTCCCCACCCCGATGGTTGAGATCCCCGCGGCCTTTTGGGCCCCGGTCAGATGGTAGTCGGTGATGTTTTGGGGGGTGAGCGGACGGAGCGTAATTTCGCCCCCCAAGGCTTGGGCTGAAGTGGTCGTCGCGGTCAGGGTCAGCAGCGCGGTGGCTGCGACGCCCAGGACCACGCCTTTGATGGATGTCTGCATCTTCATATGTCGTGTTATTTAAGTGTTGAGTTAGCTCTGCGGTGCGTACTCGTGTTGACCTTCGGATGATTCCCCAAAACGGACTCTCCGCTGATTGCCTAAGACCAGACTTAAATTGTCCCACCGCAAATTAGGGTTAAATCTGTGTAACTCACTTTGGAATTGAAACTTCCGAAAAATGCCCTCACTGCATTCCAAGGGCTTAGACCAGATTTTGCCGAATTTTTTTTCAAGAACCGCTTCTGGAGCCTCATTTTTGATAAGTTTTTCACCCTATTTTGCCCATCCGGCCCGACGCCAGAAGCCCCCGGCAAAATCAGGGGTGTTTCCGCGGCTTTTCGACCGGATAAAATTGGATGAATAAGAAAACCTGAAATGATTTTACGCGCTGGCGGCCGCCCCCCGCCTGATTCCGGGTGCGGCGGCGCTGCGGGACCGCCAGCGAAATCCAATCCTGCTCTGCTAGCTTGCTTTCTTAAACCGCGTGCTTACTCTTGGAGCTCCATTTTGTGCGTCGCGAGCAAGCCGCGCGGAAGAAAATCGATGAACACACAGACCGAGAACGAATTTGATCTGGAAAAATTGTTCCTGCCCGCCTGGGCGCAGGACAACGCCCCCGCCAAGAATTACTCCAACTATGCCGGCGATGACCGCCCCGAACGTTTCGGCGATGACCGGCGCGGCGGCCCCCGGCGGCCCGGCGGCCCGCGCCGCGATGGCGGCGGCAGCCGGGGTCCGGGCGGACCCCGGGGCGAACGTTCCGGCGGGCCCCGCCGCGACGGCGGCCGGGGATTCTCCGGGGGCGGCGATCGCCGTGGCCCGCGCCGCGAGGAGCCGCGCGAAAACCGCGAACCGCTGCCGCTGCCCGAGCTCACCGTCACGTTTGCGCCGGATGAGCGCGGCGTGGAATCGCTCGCCAAGCAGATCAAGATGACCGGGCGCGCCTATCCGCTGTTCCAGATTGCGCGGATGATTTTGCAGAAGCACGAACGCCACTCCATCACGTTTGGCGTCAAGAAAAATGCCGCCGGCGAGCCGGTGCAGCCGCTCTTTGTGTGCGCGCTCGACGACAGCCCGTGGCTCTCCGAGGCCGAGGCCGTGGCGCACGTGCTGCGCAAGCATTTTGCCACCTTTTACCAGATCGAACGCACCCCCACCGACCCGCCCAAGGGCGTGTACACCTTCGTGGCCCAGTGCGGCCTCAGCGGCGTGATCCTCGGCCCGCCGAACTACCACGACTACCAGAACAAGCTGCACAAGCTCCACGCCGAGAAATTTGCGCGCATGCCGTTCGACGCCTTCAAGGCGCGCGTCAAAATCGTCAAGGACGAGGCCGTGGTGAAGCAATGGATCGACGACCAGAGCTTCAAGACCGAATACGTGTGCCTGAACCTGCCCGAGCCATTGCGCCTGGGCACGATGGAGGAAGTGGAAAAACATTTCCGCGAAGTGCACGCGGCGAACATCATCAAGTCCGTCCCCAGCGTCACCGTCACCGGCGTGGCGGCCCGGTCGCTGCGGGCGAACGAATTGAAGCGCCTGCTCAATCACGCCTGGGAGGAACAGTTCCGGTTCCCGCTCCAGATTGCCACCACGCTGAGCCAGCGTTTTGCCGAACAGGGACTCCAGTTCTTCAAGGTCAACAAAACCGTCACCCACGTTTCCGTGGCCCGGCCGCAGTTCCTCGATTTGGCAGCCACGCCGGTATCGGAAGGCGTGAAACGCATCGTTGATTTCATCAACGCCAACCCCAAGGGCACCCGGCGCAAGCTGGTGGAGACGCTGGCCCCCGCCCCGGCCCAGCCCAAGGTGATTGAAGTGAAGCCCGAGGCCGAAGGCGCCGCCCCGGCGGCCAAGACCGAGCCCGCGCCCACGCCCGAGCAGACCGCCGTCATCGCCGACCTGCACTGGCTCATTCACCAGGGCCACGTGCTGGAATTTGCCGACGGCCACATGGAAACCGCCAAGAAGCCCGTGCCCAAGCCGCCGAAACCGGCCAAGGTTGCGGCCCCGGCGGCCACGCCTGCGCCGGCTGCGGAACCCGCTCCGGCCACTGCCAGCAACACCGCACCTTCCGCCGCCGAACTGGCGGC
>DATJIU010000254.1:0-9583 GCA_035492855.1 Dongiaceae bacterium
GGTGTTGTGGATTCCCCTGCTCGGCTTGATGACCGGTTTGCTGGCCGCCAAAACCGGCCTGCTCCTCATGGCCGTGGCCTGGGGCATCCTGATGGCCTTCAACCTCATCACGCTGCCGGTGGAATTTGACGCCTCCCGCCGCGCCAAGCTGGTGCTGGCCCGCATGGGCTTCATCCAGCCCGGCGCGGAACAGGCCGCAGTCAGCCAGGTATTGAATGCCGCGGGCTGGACCTATGTGGCCGCCTTCGTCTCCTCTGCCGTCTATTTCCTGTGGCATTTGCTGCCGCTGCTCACAGGACGGAGCGACGACCGCTAATTTCGCAACGCATCAACCAAAACCAAATCCATCCCAACCATTCATGAAAATTCAATTCCACCTGTGGGGCATCCAACCCAGCGAACCCATGCGGCACTCCTTGCAGCAGCCGCTGGAACAGCTTCAACACCTGATCTCCATTTCCACCGCGGCGGTCGTGCTGGAGCAACGCCGCGAGATCACCCCGGGCATCCGCGCCTTTGTCTCCCTGGCCGTGCCCGGGCCGGACATCCATGCCGAAGCGTGGGACCACACCGTGAAGGCGGCCTGGCTGAAGGTCATTGCCGACCTCCGTTACCAGATTGAACTGCGCAAGTGCCGCCCCAATGTGCGGCTCAAGGGCAATGGTCACTTACGCGCCCCTTCCCTGCAACGCCTCGGCAGCCGGCACGGGCGCGGGGCGGGCGGCTTCCGCCGTTAACCCTCAATCCTCAAATGCGTATGAAAAAATCCGCAAGAAAAAATCCCGGGCCCGGCCGATCGGGCCTGCTCCAGGTCAATTTTGAATTCACTGATCCCGGCGCCGCCTCGGTGGCTCTTGCCGGCACGTTCAATGACTGGCGCGCCGCAGCCACGCCCATGATTCCACTGGGCGCCGGCCGTTGGGCCAAGGCGCTGGTGCTGCCGCCCGGCAACTATGAATATCGGCTGGTGGTGGACGGCCACTGGCAAGCAGACCCGGGCGCCCGCGAAAGCGTGCCCAATCCTTATGGCGGCACCAACTCCGTGCGCCGGGTAACGCCTCAGGATGACGCAGACGTTTCCGGTGATAGCCCTTAATGCGGCGCGTGAATAAAAAAACCGCGCGGCACAGTTTGACTCTCCCATGAACCTGGAAGCGTTGCCCCTCACCCTCCTGCAACTGGCCGCCGTGCCGGTGCTGGTCTTGCTGAACGGTTTTTTTGTCGCCGCCGAATTTGCGCTCGTCAAGATCCGCGAGACACAGCTCACCACCCTGGTGGCCCGGGGCCATCGCCGCGCCCGGGCCGCCCGGGGCATTGTCCAAAATCTCGATGCCGCACTCAGCGCCACGCAACTCGGCATCACGCTGGCGAGCCTCGGCCTCGGCTGGGTCGGAAAACCCGTGTTTGTCGCGTTGCTCGCCCCGGTGTTTCATTGGCTGCGTTTGGCTCCGCAGCACGCCGACTGGCTGGCCTTCGCCGTCGGTTTTACCATCATCACCTTCCTGCACATTGTGGTGGGCGAACTCGCACCCAAGTCGCTGGCCATCCAAAAGCCCTTGCCTACCACCCTCTGGGTGGCGCACCCGCTGCAATGGTTTTACAAGCTGTTTTATCCGGCCATCTGGCTGCTCAATCACGCGGCCTTCTGGTTGCTGCGCCGGTGCGGCCTGCCGCCCGTGAGCGAGGCGGAACTGGTGCATTCCGAGGAGGAAATCCGCCTCATCATCGGTGAATCGCGCCGCCATGCCCGCGGCCCCACGCTCGGGCAGGACATTGCCCTGAACGCCTTTGCCCTGCGCCATCGCCGCGTCCGCGAATTGATGCGGCCCCGCTCCGAAATTGTCTGCCTGAATACCACCACCACCATTTCCGAGTGCCGCGCCCTCGCCCGGCAAACCCGTTACTCCCGGTTTCCCCTGTGCCGGGACGGCAACCTGGACCAGACCCTTGGGGTCATCCATACCAAGGACCTCGCGGCCTTGTCCGCGGATGCCCGGTCGGGGTGCGACCTGATCCCCGCCGCGCATGAAATCATTTACGTGCCGGCAACCGCACGGCTGGATCGGCTCCTGAATTTGTTTCTGAAACGCAAATCTCACCTCGCCCTCGTGGTGGATGAATATGGCAGTACCGTCGGCCTGTTGACCCTGGAAAACGTGCTGGAAGAACTGGTTGGCCCCATTGAGGACGAGTTTGACCAGGAAGAGCCGATGCTCCGCGAAACCCGCGACCACTGTTGGGAAATCAACGGCGCCCTGCCCGCCTACCGTCTGGCGGAACTCGTGGGCGAACGGCTCCCGGACCACACCGGCGAAGCCGGCACAGCCGCGGGCGTCATTACCAAGCTGCTGGGCCGGCTGCCGCAAATTGGCGACGCGGTGGGGTTGGGCCGCTGGATTGCTCGCGTGGAAGAAATGGCCGGCCCCCGCCTGATTCGCCTGCGGCTGTGCCCGCTCGCTGCCGCAGTTACGGCTTAGCCTGCCTCTTCCCGCACACCCGGGTCAAAGTATTCCCGAACTGAGCGGCGAAAATAGAAATACCAGGTAGGCAAGCAGCCAAAAATAAAAAAACCTCCCACTACGTCTGGCGAAAAACTTCGCCAGTCGGGAATTGTGCTCCCCACCAAGAACCAGCACAAAATCACTGTCAAATGTCGGGCCCAGCGCCGCGCTCGGATCAAACCATATGCCAGAATCAAGCCAATCACTCCAATCCCTGCCAAAAGGAAGCCGCCCCCGCTTCGCCAGAACTCCGCATACGATACCCGGTTTCCATTCACAAAAGTCTCGCCTCCCGGCAAAAAAGCCAGAGGAAGAAACAATGCCAGCATCATAGCGCCCCAGGTGACATAGCACACCCCTTGGGGCATCCTCCGGAACGCTGCTTTAATGGCGCGAAACAATTCCATATACCCTCGCTGCGGTTTCCTCAATTCAGATACCAAACCAGAGGCTCAGGATGCCAGTCTCATTGGTCAAGTTACCCAGCCTCACGGCTCGATCCATTTTACCGTGCTCAACGGCACAAACTCGCCGCCACACTGACAAACCGCCCCCGAATTTCCGACTCCCGAAACATCACACTTCGGGCAAATCGTCCGGGACTGGGCCTTGCGCATCGCCTTTCGGCTCTCGTAGCGGTGAATGATGAAAATGACGGGCGAGCCAACCACTGCAAAAAGCGGCAGCCGGGTCCAAAAAGTCCCACCCCAGCTCCCCTGTACAGCAACTCCAGTGGAAAAACTTACCACCCAACCGGAAGCCAATACCAAAACTGCGATTCCCCACGCCATTAGCGCAATGGTCCAACCATGAGTGCGTGCCTCTTTTTCGGCGGCCAATTGCCACCTAGCAATTTCTTCGGGCGTGCGTGGAACCCACATAATCAAGTTCTGACTCGCAAGATTACTCCTATTCGGACCATTCAATTTCGCGAATATCGGGGTCGGCTGCCAGGATTTGCTGCAAGGCCCCCGTCAGCCGGGCGAGTTGCGACGTCGCGTCAATCTTCTTAAATAGCTTCTTCACCATAGGGGTGCCGGGATCTGTGAAACACACAAATACGTCCTCAGCTCCATTTTGATGCCCACACCCCAGCGCGAGCCGGAATTCCTCATTCGATACCGGGATATACCAGCCCCAATCCTCTGCCACGGGTTTGCCGGTCTGAATTCCCCGCTCGCCCAGTTTCTGGACCAAATATTCGGCCAGCCGCCGGCCCCATAGCCCTGGGTTAATCAATTCCTCTTCCCCCTCATATGGCGGAAACTTTGCCGAACGAAACTCCACATGAGTTTTCATAACGTAAATGTCACTGTGAGCCAGCTCGGTGAGCCCACGATCTGGCGGCAATGCTTCATCCCCCATTCCGCACTCCGCATTCCGCACTCCGCACTTATTTACTGTGCCGCCGCTTTCGCGGCCTGGATGAAGGCGCGCATCTTGGCGGCGTCTTTGCGTCCGGGGGCACTTTCCACGCCGCTGGAAACATCCACGCCAAACGGGCGCACCTGGTGCACCGCCGCCGCCACGTTTTCCGGCGTCAGCCCGCCGGCCAGGAAAATGGGCCGCCCCAGCTTTTGGGCCTGCACCGCCAGGTCCCAGTTAAACCGTTCGCCTGTGCCGCCGAGCTGGCCCGGCGCATAGGCATCCAGCAGCCAGGCATCGGTGGGATACTCCGGCAGCGCCGCGAGCGACGCCGCATCGCGCATGCGAAACGCCTTGAGGCTCATCACGCCAAAGCGCGTGCAAAACTCCGGCGTCTCGTTGCCGTGAAATTGCGCCACCTGCAACCCGCATTCGCCAATGGCGCGGCGCACCAGTTCCTCCGGCGCTTCCACAAAGACACCCACTCGCGTGAGAAACGGCGGCAAGTGCCGCGCCACTTCCGCCGCCGCCGCCACGGAGAGATAGCGCGGGCTTTTCTCGTAGAACATCAGCCCGATCATGTCCGCGCCCGCCGCCGCCGCCGCCAGGCCATCGGCCGCGCTGGTGATGCCGCAAATTTTTACCTTCACACTCATTACGTCCGGACAACATCCCATTTCGGCGGGCAAATCTCAATCGTTACGTTGGCCCCGGACTTTCCCCATTTTTCCCGCGCCACCGCCGGCGTCACCGGCCGCCAATGTGACTGCTTATAAATTAACCCTTTAAGTCTTTGCCGGTTGTGCCGATAGAACCAGTAGCCCGCCGGACTGACACCGCACTGCGGCTTCGCCGGCAGCCCCGGAGCATGGATGCCCCGGAACAAGAACCACGGACTGGTTATGAACCTGAATCGCAGCACATTTGCCGGCGCCCGTGAGGCGCGCCGAAACCACCCGGCACCGCCCGCGCCCCTCCACATTTTGGTGGTGGAAGACGATGGCCTGATCCGCCAGCTCAATACGGAATCCCTGGCCCGCTCGGGCTACCAGGTGGATGCCGTGAGCGACGGCGTGGCCGGCTGGCAGGCCGCCCGCAGCAAACGCTATCATTTGATGATTACCGACAACAACATGCCGCGGTTGTCGGGTCTGGACCTGATCAAAAAACTCCGCTCCGCGCATATGAACCTCCCCATCATCATGGCTTCCGGCTCCGCCGAAGTCGCCGACCCCGCCCTGGGGCTCGCCGCCACCCTGGCCAAACCTTTTACCAAGGCCCAACTGTTGCAGGCCGTCCACGACGTCCTGGAGCCCGAAACAGTTCGTGCGCCGGCGCCGGCCGATCCGGGCGAAGCCACCCCGCCGACGGCGCATCGCCCGAAAAAAGCAGCCGCGCGGCATCTGCCGCCCCGTCCGCGCCGCCCCATGGACCCCGAAGTTTGGGATGGCCTGGGCTACGGCATCAACGACTGAGGCCGGCCCATCGGACGGATTCTCCAGTTTTAGCCCGAAGACCGGAAATCTCCGTAAAACGGAGATGCTCTCTTGTAGCGTCCGGCCTGTGGCCGGAATCCGTGGCGGGAGCCGGCCAAAGTCGCGACGCCACCATTTACCCAGTCTGGTCCCGCCACCCCGGACACCGCGATGAATTCCAACGCGGCACTCCCGGCCCCAGTGAAGCGGGATAAATCCCGCCCTCCGGTAGCGGATGGCGCCAGCCGCAATGACGGTATTCCGCTTCCAACGGTGAATTGCCACCCGCTTCCTTTTGGACTACGCTCGGCCCACAGAGCGCCCCCATAGCTCAAATGGATAGAGCAAGTGTTTCATAAACACTGGATTCCCGTTCAATTCGGGATGGGGGTACCAATGCCGAATCGAAATTCTCAAGTCAAAGCGAGGTTGTGAAAAAAATAACAACCGATTCAAAACAATTTGGTGCTCTGCGAATGCTGGATCATTTCCTTCAAACTCGCGGGCTGTCTCTCTCTGACGTTGCCAGTCACGATGATTTTGTTAAGCAACTCTCAGCAGCAGTCAGAACGCACCGGAAGAATCCGGCACTAATCCATGGTTTTCGGATTCAAACAATGTTCGCGTATTTGGCAGCGGCTTTGGGGAGCTGCAAAATTATTATCGAGGAGGACTGCGGGGAATTTTTTGTTACTTCGCCCGATTTTAAGAGGCCTGACTTCCGGATTTTGACAGATGAGGGAAAAGAGTTTTTTATCGAGGTTAAAAATTTCAACCAAACCGATCCGAGGGAACCTTTCATCCTCAAGTCTGATTACGCAGAAAGTTTACAGGACTACGCCAATGCGTTTAAAAAACCACTACTCTTCGCAATTTTTTGGACGCGGTGGCAGATGTGGACGCTCGTTTCTCTCGACTGTTTTTCAAAAGGCGACAGAACGTACTCAATGGAGTTTCTCAGCGCTCCGAAACACGATCAAATGGCTATATTGGGTGACTGTCTGATCGGCATTCCAAAGCCGCTGGCTCTACGCTTTTACACGGACCCACAGAAGCCTAGAAAATTAGAGGCTAATACGCACGTTAGGTTCACAATTGGGCGGTGCGTATTTGTGTGTGCCGGCAAAGAGATCACAGATGACTTTGAGAAGCGGCTTGCCATGTTTTTTCTACTTTACGGAACATGGGAGGATGTGGAGCAGCCGGGCCATGTCGAGAATGGTGAAGTCATCTGGTTTGAAATTCAGGGAATGAAACAAGACTCTAATCCAGGTCAAAACTTTATGTTGGTTGGGCGGTTGAGCGAGATGATAACACGACAGTTTAATTCGATGACTGTTGAAAAGGGGAAGGTGCTCCGTATCGATCCCCAAGTGCAACCCGATAAACTTGGTGTAATCATACCGAAGGATTTCAAAGGCGATGTCTTGGGAATCTGGCGCTTTATGCTGCAACCCGAGCGTCCGGTTTTTGATGGTGGAGGTTCGGCAGCCGTACAATAAATTCTGAAGGAGGCAACTCGTTGGATGTATCAGAACACTTCATCTGCGTGTCGCCTTTTTCAAAGTTGGATTACAAATTGGGTTGCAAAAGGCCCGATGGTTGAATCAGAAAAGAATATCTAAGTAATTTGCACCAAACCGATTGGTACCCGATGACCCAAAAGGATCATAGGTTTCCTAAACACGTTGATCCCGGTTCAATTCCGGGGTGGGAGTACCAGTCTTCGACTGGTTGAGCCTGGTGACGGCACGCGGCCTTCAGGCCGCCTCAGTGTTGTAAAGTACGCAGCCTCAAAATTTCTCGAGGCCCTCGGGTTGGCGGACGTTGCAGCGGCGTGAACGCCGCGCCCCATCGCGGGTAATGGGTTGCCCTCTTAATCGGCGAAATTAAATAATATTCCCTTCCATTCTGTAAAATCCTGTAATACCGCCCAAACTCAACCGCAACATGTTATTCCAAGCCCGCAACTTTCTGGAGTCTGTTGGCATGGGGGTTTGCCTCGGCTACACCGTGATCTGCTGGACCAATGCCTTTGGTGCGCTGAATAACATGCATCCGGGGGTGAGCCTTGCTATTCTCTTTCCGGCCGGTATGGTTTGCACTCTCATTGGGTTCGGTTGCGCGCTATGGGCTTGGCGGCGCCGGCGGCGACTGGCTTTGCTTACCCTGGTGGCCTGCTTGCTCTGGACGGTGTGGAGCGCGCTGCCACGGTTGTGATGGCGTTGTGGAACCAGTTGCCCAGGGGCCGGCTTTTCGGAATTGCCGATCGCCCCCGGGCCGTTTCGGCTTTTTCCCGGCACCGAGGGGCGAAAAGGTTTTGTCGGGGCAACTTAACGATTGACGGGACCGATTCCGGGTTTTTTCATTCCCACCAAACCAATATTCGAACTTCAAACATGAAATGCCCAAATTGTAACTCTGACGATACCATTCGTTGCGCCATGGCCTACGAAAGCGGAACCACCACCGGCTCATTCGGCGGCATGGGCATGGACACCTCCGGTGACATGGGCGGTTTTGGCGGGGTCACCACTTCCCAAACGTTGTTGGCCCAGCGCGTGGCGCCACCGCAGCCGCCCGGCAGCAAGTTGGGCGGGCTGGTGCTCCTGATCGCCGGCGGACTGGGCGTACTCGTGGGCCCGGCGTATTACCAGGATACCGACATCAAGACCAAATGGCCCTGGGTCTTGGTGGGCATTGCCGGCGCGACCGCTTTGCTGGCCGGAATCTATCTGGTGTTTGTGGAACACCGGCGGCTGGCCAAAGCTTACGACCGGGAACTCGATTCCTGGGCGCAGCAATGGGTTTGCAAACGTTGTGGCGCGCGGTTTGCCCCGCGGTAGCAGTGGTATGGAAAGTCTGCAAAACCATTTGCTCTCATGGTAAAATTCGTCCTCGGCATTTTGGTTGGCGGATTACTGGCAACGCTCTGCCTGGTGACCTTCATATCCAAACAATTTGCGGCCGGGCTCAATTCGGGAAATATTGCCGGTCGCCTGGAAGCGGCAAATGCGTTGCAGCAGGAATTTGGCACTAATGTTGGCGCTGCTCCCCACCGGGTTTTGTTTTCGGTCAAAACCACCGATGTCGTCGTGATTGAAACGAATGGGATAAAGACCGTCCGAGTCATTCCTTAATTTGTGGCCAGCCCGGTTTTGAGTTGCCGATTTATGCAGGAGTGCCCTAATGGAGTCACAACGCGCCAGGCATGGGCCGTTTTATGATTTCGGATCACATGAAAAAACCCACATCCCTCCAACTGAAACTGATGGCGGCAACGCTGGCGCTGCTCCTGGTGTTTGGGTTTGCGATGTTTTACAAATGGGCAACGTTGAGTTCCGGCGAAATGGCATTTCGGGTCGGATGCACCCTGTTTGCGGCCCTATTGGCTTGGGGCGGAATATTCGGCAACGCCCAGTTGCAACTTTTGTGGGGCTGGGGGTTGGCCGTAACTGCGGCGCTGCTGCTGGGACTGTGTCTCGGGACGCTCCGGGGGCCGCTCCTGCTGGGCGGCGGCCTGGCCACGCTGACTGCGGTGCTGGGTGCGTATCTGTTGCTGCGCGACCCGGAAGTCCGCGCCTACCGGGAACGCTTGCGGCAACGCCAGAGCAATTCGGAGTAATGCTTCCCGGCACCTTGCAGCCTTACAGTGCCGCGTGAGGGCACACGGCCTACAATATCAGGGTGTCGCGGCGCTCCACCCTCCGAACAATAGGGCTGCGCCGCTGCTTCCCTGTCTTGGTTTCCTGGTTTCTTGGTGGTTCACCCTGCATTTTGTTTTAACATTGATTTTGCAGTTTTTCGATTTGCCAATTTTGCAACCCGTTTTCCCGCAGTCGGTTTAAATTTTTAATCCCCCGTTTTTTGCCTCCAAAAATTGGGTTCACCATTAAACCACATGGGTTCGGGAACTCTGTTAGAATGCCCGCTGGTATGCGAAAAATGCATCCAGAGCCGGCCTCCGGGCCGGGAGGGAAGGAAGGCAAAAGGCTGAAGGCAGAATGCAGAATGCAGAATGACCCGGCGTCTTTCTTCATTCTTAATTCTCCCTTCAGCATTTGCCTCCGTGCGCCCCGCCGGGGCTTGGGGCTGGGGCGGCCCAACCCCACGGCTGGCGCCGTGGGCTACTATCGTACGCTGCTCCGCAGCTTCACACGGGACGCGCGGACGAGCCGGCCGCGCTCCGGGAAAGTCAGGGACTTGCAGCGTCGTCCCTCCGAAAACAACGAAATCCAGGCC
>DATJIU010000255.1:0-7025 GCA_035492855.1 Dongiaceae bacterium
AAAGCCAGCTCCCCGTTATGGTCGCCCGTCAGGACGGCTTGGTGGACCATGAAAAAGGCCACGGTCATGTTGACGCCCAGTACCAGCGCATCAAACCGGGTGGCCAGGCCCAGTACTAACAGCAGCGAGGCAAAAAATTCGGCAAACGTCGCCAGCACCAGGCTGGCCGTATGGCCGATGTGCAGCGGATCGTGAAAACTGCCGGACATTTCGCTGAAGCCCTTGAGTTTGGCGCTGCCATGAATCCACAGCATCTGCGTTCCCAACCAGACCCGCAGCACCAACAGGGCGAGACTGGTGAGCTTGGAATCGTTTCCGGGAGCGAAGATTTTTTTAAACATAAGCCGGTTGGGTTAGATGGTGTGGATGACTTCGGACACATCGTACCGCACCTTGGTCAGTGCGGCGTATTTGTCGGTGGTGGCGCGATAGCCCAGGGCGCAGGCCACCACGGTGAGATAGTCGCCGCCGGCCAGTCCCAGTACGCGATCGTATTCCGCCGGGGCCAGGCCTTCCATCGGGCAGGTGTCCACGCCCAGCAACGCGGCGCAGGTCATCAGGTTGCCCAGGGCGATGTAAGCCTGGCGCGTGGCCCATTCATGAGCCGCCTTGCCACGGGGCCCATTTACGACGTCGCTCAGCATCATGCCGCGATACGCGTTCAGGGTGGCCGCCGGGATGCCGCGGATGTTGCTGGTGCGGGCAATGAAGCGGTCCACATCCGCCTCGGTCATCCGGGTGCGCGCGGTGAACACCACAAAATGGGACGCATCCACCACCTGTTTCTGGTTCCAGGAATGCGGGAGCAGTTCCGCCCGCTTGGCCGGGTCGGCAATGACCAGAAACCGGTAGGGTTGCAGCCCGTACGAGGTGGGCGTGAGCACCAGCGAATGGGTGAGGGTTTCCCACACGGGCGCGGGAATCTTTTTGGTGGCATCAAAAACCTTGGTGGCGTAACGCCAGTTCAGAGCGGCAAGCAACTGTTCGTTGGTAATCGGATTCATGTTCTAAGCATCCTTGGGCCGGCAGCATTGCCGGCGCATCTCCGGGCATCGTGCCACGGACGGCGGGGCAAAGCAATCCTGTGGCCGGGTGGTATAACTGGCGGGCGGCATTGTAATTGCCGCCGCTGCAACCCGGGCGTAAGCTCCGGGCAATTGGAATTGCTATGAAAAAACTAGGCATTGGCTGCGGAATCTTGATCGTGCTCGGCATTGGCGTGCTGTTGCTGGCGGTGCTGGCCGGCGGCGGCTACAACCGGCTCGTCACTCTCTCGCAAAAGGTGGATAGCCAGTGGGCCCAGGTGGAGAACGTCTATCAACGGCGGGCTGACCTCGTCCCCAATCTCGTCGCCACGGTTTCCGGCGCGGCAAATTTTGAAAAGTCCACGCTCACCGAAATCACTGCCGCCCGCGCCTCGGTGGGCCAGATGAAAATAGACCCCAACAGCGCCCCGAACGACCCCGCGAAGCTGGCGGAATTTGAGAAGACCCAGGGCGCGCTGTCCTCGGCACTGTCCCGCCTGCTCGTCGTGGTGGAACGGTATCCCGACCTGAAGGCCACCGCCAACTTCCGCGATTTGCAGGCCCAGCTCGAAGGCACGGAGAACCGCATCAGCGTGGAGCGCGGCCGGTTCAACGAGGCGGTGCAGGCTTACAACACGGCCATCAAATCGTTCCCCGCCGTCTTCTACGCCGGCATGGCGGGCTTCCGGGAGAAACCGTATTTCGCCGCGAGCGCCGGGGCGGAAAAACCGCCGCAGGTGCAGTTTGACTTCAACTCCCAACCCGCCAAACCGGCCCAGCCGTGAGAATTTTCTGGGCTTTTTTGCTCGGCTGCCTGTGCCTGACGGCGCCGGCGGCCGAGGTCATGCCGCCCAAGCCCGCGCATTATTTCAATGACTATGCGCAGGTCGTGTCCCCGGCGCAGGCGGACGGGATGAACCGTAAACTGGAGGACTTTGAGCGCGCCACTTCCAGCCAGGTGCTCGTGGCGGTGTACCCGCACATGCAGTCCGATTCCGCCATCGAGGATTATACCGTGCGGGTGGCGCAATCCTGGGGCGTGGGACAGAAGGGCAAGGACAACGGCGCAGTGCTGTTTGTCTTTACGCAGGACCACAAGATGTTCCTCCAAGTCGGCTACGGGCTGGAGGGCTCGCTGCCCGATGCCCTTTGCAAACGCATCATCGAGGACGAAATCAAACCGTACTTCAAGGCCGGCGATTATGCCGGCGGCCTGGACGCGGGGATCAATGCCATCATCGCGGCCACCAAGGGGGAATACCAAGGCACGGGGCGGACCAATGCCGACCAACACGCGCAAGCACCGGATTGGGGTGGCATTCTGTTTATCATCATCTTTGCTGTGATTATCCTGGCCGCGTTTCTGTCCCGGAAATCCCGCCGGGGCGGGGGATGGATTTACACCGGCGGTGGCTGGTCAAGTGGCGGTGGTTCGAGCAGTTGGGGTGGGGGTGGCGGCTTTGGCGGCGGCGGCGGATTTTCCGGCGGTGGCGGCGGTTTTGGGGGCGGCGGCGCCGGAGGAAGCTGGTGATTTATGAAGGCCGACGAATTTCTAAAGCAACTCCGGCACGAGGATCTGGTTGCCGCCATTCAGGCCGCGGAGCAAAAAACTTCCGGCGAAATCCGGTTGTTCATCAGCCACAAGGATGTGCCCGATGCCGTGGCGGCGGCCCAGGCGGAGTTTGAACGGCTCGGCATGACCCGCACCCGGCAACGCAACGGCGTGCTCATCTTCGTCGCTCCGCGCGCGCGCAAGTTTGCCGTCTTTGGCGACACTGCCGTGCACGAACGCTGTGGTGATGCCTTCTGGCAGGCCCTGGCCGCTGAGATGTCCGGGCATTTTCAGCGCGGGGAATTCACGGCGGGAATCCGGCACGGCATCGCCAAGGCCGGCGAGTTGCTGGCGGTTCATTTCCCCCGCCAGTCCGACGACCGGAACGAATTGCCCGACCAGGTCGAACACGACTGAAAATAAGCTGAAGGAGCCGCCGTGAGGAGGCTCTGGCTAAATGTCCCCCTTTTCAGTTAGAGACTCGTCACCTCGTCTCCTACGACTAGAAAAGTTACGGCCCCCTCATCCCGGCCTTCTCCCCCAGAGGGGGCGAAGGGGACCAGCGACGGGGCTTCCGTTGCATTTGCCATTCCCGCCTTTGCCCCGCCACCGTGAATCCGCAGCGATTTCAAATTTGAAATCTGCCGTCGGAAAC
This sequence comes from Dongiaceae bacterium, assembly GCA_035492855.1. Taxonomy (GTDB): domain Bacteria; phylum Verrucomicrobiota; class Verrucomicrobiia; order Limisphaerales; family JAFMIX01; genus JAFMIX01. The sequence continues at coordinate 3,233 of DATJIU010000255.1, forward strand.
CTATCATTCGGGCGATGAGTTCCACCTCGTTTCAGGTCCGGCGTGCCACGGTGGATGACCTCCCGGCGCTCTTGGCGCTCTGGCGGGGCATGGATTTTCCCGTGGCCGGACAGGGCTTGGAAAAGCGGCTCACGGAATTCCAGTTGGTGGTGGACGACTCCGGCGCGGTGCTGGCGGCGGTGGGATTGGAGATGGCCGAACGCCAGGGACACATCCACCACGAAGCCTTCAGCGACTTTGGCCTCTCCGGGCACTTGCGGCCGCTGCTGTGGGACCGGCTCCAAACCATTGCCACCAACCACGGCCTGTTCCGCCTGTGGACCCGCGAGGACGCCCCGTTTTGGAAACAGACCGGCATGCGCCCGGCGGATCCGGTCACGCGCGAGAAACTCCCCGCCGCCTGGCGCGCCGACGGTGAATGGCTGGTGTTGCAGTTGCGCGACGAAGCGGCCATCCAGGCCATCTCCGAGGAGAAGGAGTTTGCCCATTTCATGCAGGCGGAACGCGCCCGCACGCAGAAGACCCTGGACCGCGCCCGCATGCTGAAACAGCTGGCCACGCTGGCGGCCATCATGCTTGCCCTGTTTGTGCTGGTGCTGATTGCCTACGTGATCCGCAAAGACCCCACCGTGCTGGACCAGCTCCGGTTGCGGTGAGCTTCAATAAACTGTAGGAGCTGACGTGAGGAAGCTCTGATTAAATTTCCGACTCACCAACCTGGCTTGCCCATCCTCCTCGTTCTCGTCCTTCGTCCTCGAATCAGTAAAGCTTTCGAGGACGAGGAGGAGGACGAGCGGGCCCACGCAGTGCCGCAGCTCCGGTCAAAACGCTGCAAATTCGTCGGCGTGATAGGAGCTGCGCACCAGCGGTCCGCTGGCCACGTGAACAAAACCCATGTCCCGCGCGGCGCGGCCGTAAGCATCGAATTGCACGGGCGAAATGTATTCCACCAGCGGCAGGTGTTTCGGTGAGGGCGGCAGGTATTGTCCGAGCGTGAGGATGTCGCAATTCGCCCGGCGCAAATCTTCCAGGGCCACCAGCACCTCTTCCTCGGTTTCGCCGAGGCCCAGCATGATGCCGGACTTGGTGAACAGGCGGTCGCCCGCGCGCGCCTTGACCTTGCGCAGCACGCTCAGGCTGCGGTCGTAGGTGGCGCGATGCCGCACCGTGGGGGTCAGCCGCCGCACGGTTTCCAGATTGTGATTGTAGATGCGCGGTGCGGCGGCAATGACGGTGTCAATGGCGGCGTCGCTGTCGTTGAAATCAGGCACGAGCACTTCAATGACGATGCCGGGATTCAATTTGCGGACCGCCTCAATGGTCTGACGGAAATGTTCCGCGCCGCCATCCGCCAGGTCGTCGCGGGCCACGGCGGTGATGACCACGTGGCGCAGGCGCATCCGGCGCGTGGCCTCGGCCACCCGTTGCGGCTCGTCGGTCTCCAGGGGGAACGGCTTGGCGGCGGCGATGGCGCAGAAACCGCAGGCCCGCGTGCAGCGGTCCCCGGCGATCATGAACGTGGCCGTGCCCTTGCTCCAGCATTCCCAATGGTTCGGGCACTTGGCGCTTTCGCAAACGGTATGCAGCTTCAGCTCGTCCAGCAGGCCGCGGGTATGGCCAAAGGTGTCCCGGGTGGGTAGCGGCATGCGCAGCCATTCTGGCAGGCGTGGACGGGGATTGGGTTCGGTGCGGGTCATTTCGATTCAAACTGCTGCCAAAATTTTTCCAGCTCCTCCGGGCCGAAATCGGCCAGGATTTTGCCCTCCACCTCAATGACCGGCGCAAACCGCTGGCCGGTGAGATTGACCATTTCCGTGAAGGCCTTGCTGTCGGCAATCACATCCAGGATCTCGTATTTGACGCCATGTTCATCCAGCCAGTGCATCGCCTTGTGGCACCACGGGCAGTACGGTTTGATGAACAGGCGGACCTTCATGCCCAAAAACTTACCCGCCGATTTGCTGCTGGTACTGCTCCGCCGTCATCAGGGCGTCCAGTTCGGTGGGATTGCTCAGCTTGATCTGGTAGAACCAGCCGCCCGCGAACGGTTCGGTGTTCACCAGCGCGGGGTTGTCCACCACGGGCGGGTTGATGGCGGTGATGGTACCGCTGACGGGCGAATAAATGTCGCTCGCGGTCTTCACGGATTCCACCACGGCGCAGGCTTCGCCGGCCTTGACGGTGCGGCCCACGGCGGGCAGCTCCACAAACACCACATCGGTCAGCTCCTGCTGCGCGTGGTCGGTGATGCCCACGGTGGCGGTGTCGCCGGCGATGCGCACCCATTCATGGGACTTGGCGTATTTCAGATTGGAAGGAACTTGGCTGCTCATAGGATTTGTCCAAAAGTTATCCGCAGCTTACGCGGATTATCGGGATTCACAAATTCAAAATATGACCTGCTCGTTACCCCGGCGAAGCAAAGGGTTGGCCGTGCCCGGCTTCGCCTTTGGGGCAAAAAATTGGCTCAGCTTTTCTTGTAGAGCGGTTTTTTAACGACCACGGCCGGAAAACGTTTGCCCCGGATCTCGATTTCGATGGCGGTGTCCGGCTGCGCGTGGGCCGGCGGCACGTAACCCATGCCGATGCCGATGCCGAGCGAGGGACTTTGCGTGCCGCTGACCACCTCGCCCACGGGAGCGCCGTTGACGCAGATGGGATAATGCGGCCGCGGCGGGGCGGATTTGCCGGTCATCTTGAAGGCCACCAGCTTCTTGTTGGTGCCGCTGGCCTTTTGCGCCGCCAGCACGGAACGCCCGGTGAAATCGCCCTTGTCCAGCGCCACAAAGAACCCCACCCCCGCCTCGATGGGCGTGGTGGATTCATCCAGTTCGTGGCCGTAGAGCGGATAGCAGACCTCGGTGCGGAGCGTGTCGCGCGCGCCCAGGCCGGCGGGCTTCAGGCCAAACGGCGCGCCGGTTTCGAGCAGCCGGTTCCAGACCAGCTCAATTTTTTCCGCCGGGGCAATCACTTCAAAGCCGTCCTCGCCCGTGTAACCGGTGCGGCCCACGTACAGCGTGGCGTAGTCGAACACAAAAATGCCGATCTGGTTTTTCTTCAGATCGGAAATCTTCCGCACTTCCGTGCCGCCGCAAACGCCGCCGGGGAAGGCGGTGTCAATGAACTCGGCCACGCGCGGGCCCTGCACGGCCACCGCGCCAAACTGGTCGGACATGTTTTTCAGGTCCGCCCGCCCGGCATTTTGCTGCTGCAGCCACGCCACGTCGGCCTCAATGCGCGAGGCATTGATGATGAGCAGGAAATCGGTGGCGTTCATCCGGTACGCGTAGAGGTCGTCAATCACGCCGCCGTGGGCGTTACACATGAGCGTGTACTGGCCCTGGCCGATGGCGAGCTTCCGGATGTCGTTGGTGAGGGTGGCGTTGAGGAAGCTGGCGGCGTTCGGGCCGCCCACAAACACCTCACCCATGTGCGAGATGTCAAAAATACCGGCGGCCTGCCGGACCGCCAGGTGTTCGTCGGTGATGCTGGTGTACTGCACGGGCATCTCCCAGCCGCCAAATTCAATGAGCTTGCCGCCGAGTTTCTGATGGGCGGCAAAAAGCGGAGTGCGTTTCAACATTACCGCAGCATGCCGCAGCCGGGCGGGGGAATCAGCAAAAATTTATAGGCACGAGCCGACTTTCAACCCCACTTTTCCGTCTTCATCTGTTCCTTGGGCATGCCCAGGTCGTTGCGGACGAGTGTTTCGGCAAATTCCACCAGTTCATTGGGGCCGCAGGCGTAAAACACGGTGCGGGCCGGGTCCTGCACCTGTTCCCGCACCCAGTCG
>DATJIU010000256.1:0-24352 GCA_035492855.1 Dongiaceae bacterium
CGATTGGCCGGTGACTGAACCCTTTGCAGGCGAGGTTGCTATCACAGTCGGGCGAATGGTTCAACCTAGCTCAGCTTCAAACCATCGGCAACCCGAATTCACTGCGTCTGCAAAGGAGTTGTTGCCGCGACGCCAAAATCCAGTTAAGGAAACGCCATGCACCGTGTCTTTGGCTGGGCCACCAATCTATTTCCCGTTTGGGTTTTGCTAGGCGGGGTGCTGGCGCTATTTCAACCGGGCTGGTTCAAATGGTGTGATAGCAACTTCATCACCTGGGGCTTGGCGGTGATCATGCTCGGCATGGGCCTCACCCTGACGGTGCAGGATTTTCGCGAGGTGCTGAAAATGCCCTGGGCCGTGGGCGCCGGCTTTCTGGCCCAATATCTCATCATGCCGTTCCTCGGTTGGAGCATCGCGCACCTGCTCCGGTTGGAGCCGGCTTTGGCGGTGGGGTTGATCCTCGTGGCCTGCTGTCCCGGCGGCACGGCTTCCAACGTGGTCACCTATCTGGCCCGGGCCAATGTGGCGTTGTCGGTGTTGATGACCATGGTTTCCACCTTTGGCGCGATTGTGATGACGCCACTGCTGACCAAGTGGCTGGCGGGAACGTACGTGCCGGTGCCGGCCTGGGGGCTGTTTGTCACCACCTTGCAAGTCGTGCTGGCGCCGCTGATCATCGGCGTGGCGCTAAACCGGTTTTGTTCCCGATTCGTTAAAACCATTTTGCCGGTGGCCCCGCTGGTTTCCGTGCTGGCCATCACGCTCATCTGCGCGGGTATCATTGGCACCAGCGCCGAGCATCTTAAAAAGTCCGGCGGCACGCTGTTGGTGGCGGTGCTGCTGTTGCACGCGGGTGGCTTCGGACTCGGCTATGTGTTTGCCTGGGTGCTGGGCTTTGCGGAAATCAACCGCCGGACCATTTCCATCGAAGTCGGCATGCAGAACTCCGGCCTTGGCGCCACCCTGGCCCGGCAGCACTTCACCAGCCTGCCGTTGGCGCCTTTACCCTGCGCCATTTCTGCCACCTTCCATTCCGTGATCGGCAGCCTGCTGGCCGGCCTGTGGCGGTGGCGTCCCGCGGCAAACCCGACAGCTGCGCCTGATGCCCCCGAACCTTTGGAGCAATCCGCCGCTTGAAGCAAAGAAAGTCGCTGGCCTGTTAAGCTGCACCACGGACTTTCGTCAAACCATCAATTCGTTTCCGCTGCTTTGAGCAGGGATTGTTTTTCGGCGTCGGGCAACCCGGTCTGGTTCAACCAGGTTTTGGCGGCGGCGGGGTCGGTTTCCAGCCATTGCCGGGCGACATTTTCGATGGCGCTGTTGCGTTGGTTCACATCGCTGATTTGGTTCACCCAGGTTGCGGCCATTTCCGGATATTGATAAGCGGTTTGGTTGACGTAGGCCGTCACCGCGCTTTCCTTGGAACTGTCGGCGGGCAACGAGGTCAGCCATTGGCCGGCGGCGGTGGGGTCATTGTTGGCCCATTGCGAGAGCACGCTTTGGACGGCTTGTTCGTGTGTCGGGCCGGCGGGGAAGGCGGTCACCCACGCGGCGGCGGCTTGGGGGTCGGTATTGGCCCAGGTTGAGGCTACGCTCAGAGCAGCCTTGTTTTGGGCATCCCCGGCTGGAAGTTTGGCTACAAAGTTGGCGGCATCTTGCGGCGCATTCTGGGCCATGCCGGTGGCCAGACTGGAGACAAAGGCATCTTGCGCGCTGCCGGCGGGCAGTTGATTGGCCCAGGCCAGGGCTTTGGTGGGGTCGGTGCTGCCCATGGTGTTGGCGATGGTTTGCAGGAAGTTTTCCTGGGCCTTGCCGGCCGTCAAGGATTGCGCATACTTGAAGGCGGCATCGGGATCGGTATCCGCCCAAAGCGCCCCAAGGTTTTGCAGCGCGTTTTGTTTGGCCCGCCCATCCGGCAATTGGGTGGCCCAAGCCACGGCCCCGTCCAGATCGGACTGGGCCCAGCCGTTGGCGATGCTGCTGATCAAATTATCGCGGTCCTGGCCGGCGGGGAGCGTGTTGGCAAAATCCGCCGCCATTTTGGGATCGTTCTGCGCCAGTTGCCAGGAAATGGATTGCAGGGCATTTCGCTTGGCCGGGCCTTCCGGCAGGGTTTTCAACCAGTCCAAGGCGGCCTGGGGATCGTTCTGCACCAATCCGGTGGCGAGTTGCGACACGGCCTGCTGCTGGGCGGTGCCGGGGGTCATGGTGGCGATGAAGCTTTCCGCAGTCTTGGGGTCCTCCCACGCCAGTTGCCCGACGATGGAACTGAGCACCTGATTGCGCGTGGCGCCCTCGGGCAGGCCTTGCACGTATTGCATCGCGGCGGTCACATCCTGTTGCGCCCACTGGCCCACCATCATGCCGATCAGGTTTTTCTGAACGCTGTTGGCGGGCAGGCCCTGGACGAAATCCAAGGCCGCCTTGGGATCGGACTGTGCCCATTGGACGCCCAGATTGTTCAGCGCCTGCTGTTTCATCGCGCTTTCGGGCATTTGTTTCACCCACGCCGCCGCGCTGCCGGCATCCGAGGCGGCCCATTGGGAGACAATGGTGCCCACGACATTGCGCTTGTCGGTGCCATTGGGCAAAGCATTGGCCCAAGTCAGGGCCGCCTGTGGATCTTGGGCGCCCCAGGCGGTGGCGATGGCCTGAATGGCTTGCGAATGCTGGTTCCCGGAGAGCTTGGCGGCGGCGGCCAGGGCCGCCTGCGGATCCTGGCCGGCCCAGGCGTTGAAGACCTGATACATCCCGCCCCAACGCCACATCCCGTTGGCGCCACCGGTGCCGTCGCTCTGGAGCAAGGCGAAGGCGGTTTGCGGATCCTTGGCGGCCACGATGCCGGCGATGGAATTGAGCACTTGCTGGCGGAGGGGGCCGGCCGGGAGTTTTTTGGCCCACTCCATCGCGGCGGTGGCATCGGTTTCCGCCCAGCCCTGCACCACTTGGGCGAGGCCTTGCTGGCGGGCCTGTAAGCCAGGAATTTTGTTGGCATACGCCATGGCGGCGGCGGGGTCGGATTGCCCCCATTTTTTCAGGAGGATGGCCCGCACCATTTCCACGGGGCCCCGGCCTCCGGACTTTTCCAGAAAGGCCAGAGTGGCTGGGTAATCCGCCGGGTCAATCCGGTCGATGAACTTTTGCAACTCGGCATAGCGTTCGGATCCGCCAAAACCAAACCCGAGCCGCCGCAGTTCGCTAATCTTGGCCTCAATTTCCGCCAGAGTGGGTTTGGCGGGCGTCCCGGCCGTAGTTCCGGAATTGGACGCGACCGGGTTTTTGATGGGTGGCAGATGGGAATGTGTTTCTGTGGCGGCGGCGGTCGCAGCAGCGCTCCCAACCGGGGATGCTGCCTGGTGTCGGGCCAGCCAGTAGCCGCCGCCGAAGGCCAGCGAGGTGAGCAAAAACAGGTAAACAAAAATTCGGGCGGTCATAATAATAACAAAACAGGCCGGGAACCCCGGCCATCATGAAAGCGGCCAAACCGGTTTGTCGAGGCGGAATGGCATGGTTTCATCATTCCAGCCCGGCGCGACTCATTCCGGGAACGCGCCATCAGGGATAAGACGGAATCGGGAGCGCAAATGCTCAATGATTTTGCTACCACAAACTTTTTGCGGCAGGTCGTCCGGCCCCGAAATATTGTCGTCAAGCGAAGACCAAAGTAGCCAGGGTCTGCAACAAGCGAGCTGAACGGTGCTTATTTGGGCATCAGATTCATAAAGGCAATCACGGGGAGGACTATCGCGATGATGATGGGCAGGGTGAGAAAAACCAGGGTGCTCAGCGTTACAGCGAAAAAGCCCATCCAGGAATTTTTTACGGTGGACTTCCCAAACCAAACGTAAACGCAGTATGCCAGAGCCAGTGCCGGAGGGATGACCAGATAGTCGCGCAATGTGACCAGAAATTGAGTAAACCCGGGCAAGGCGCCGTAACCCGTGACTTGGTTGACCGCGCCCGCTTTCGCCAGCAGCCCTTGCATCATTTCTGGTAAATGCAACATGCCCCAAAGAAACCAGCAGCAGATACCGAACAGGACGAGAATCAGCCCATGAATCATGAGATGCCACGGCTTGCGGTTGACCTTGGCAAATTCGGGTTCCAACTGGGCGGGACTGCCCACGCGGTGGGTGGCGACCCAGAATGATTCTTCCGCGGACAGCCCCTTGCCGTGCAACTGCAAGACCGAGTCGCGGACGTGGGTTTCCAATTCACTCAGGTCGGTTGCCCGGACCTGGGGCGATTGCGCCAGTTGGGCGAGCCAGCGGTGCAGGGCGTGATTCAGGTCGAATGAATTTGGGGTTGCCATAACTTGGTGAGGGTTTCGTGGACGGTCAGCCACTGTTGTTTTTCTTCCTGCAAAGCTTTGCGGCCTTCCTTGCGCAGCCGGTAATATTTGCGCTTGCGGCCGGTCTCCGCCTCGCGCCATTCGGACTCGATCAGCGCCTCCTTTTCCATCCAGTGCAACACGGGATAGAGCATGCCTTCGGTCCATTCGATTTTGCCGGCAGAAAGTTCCCGCACGCGTTGGATGAGGGCATAGCCGTAGTTTTCGCCTTCGGTCAGCACGGAGAGCACCAGCGGCACGGTGGAGGCGGCAACAAGTTCTTTGGCGAGCATGGCAGCACTATGCCTTGCGGTGTAAGGTATGTCAAACGCCTTTCAGGAGGATGACTCCGGTTATCCGTGAGTCCCGCCCGCATTCCGAAACCGGTACGCGCAATTATAATCATTACGGAACGTTCCAGAGGTGCTGTGTATCGGTGATATTTTCCCGCAGCATTCTTTTGCCTTTGGCGCGCCAGATTGCTATAAATGGCGGACTTTATGAGTCTTTCAACTGGTCGCCATAAGGCATCCTATCCCGCCCCCAAGGGCGAAATCCGGCCGCTTCGCAAGCTGCTGGCCGCCAACCGCAGTGAAATTGCCATCCGCATCTTTCGCGCCGGCACCGAATTGAATCTGCGCACCGTGGGCATCTTCGCGCAGGAAGACCGATTTTGCCTGCACCGGTTCAAGGCCGACGAGGCGTATCTGGTGGGCCAGGGCAAGGGGCCGGTGGCAGCGTATCTGGACATCGAGAGCATTGTGAACGTGGCTCGCGAAAAGGGCGTGGATGCCATCCATCCGGGATATGGGTTTTTGTCCGAGAACGCCAACTTTGCCCGGGCCTGTGTGGCGGCGGGCATCACCTTCGTCGGGCCGCGACCGGAACTGCTGGACATGATGGGCGACAAGACGGCCGCGCGGGCCCTGGCGCAACGCATCAACGTTCCGGTGCTGCCCGGCAATGAGGAAGCCATCTCGGATCGGAACGAGGCATTAAAGGCCGCCAAGGAGATTGGATTTCCGCTGATCATTAAGGCGGCGTTCGGCGGCGGCGGTCGCGGCATGCGCGTGGTGCACAAGGCATCCGAACTTACCAGTTTGCTCGATGAGGCTCAGGCCGAGGCGGAACGCGCCTTTGGCAATGCCGCAGTGTTCCTGGAGAAATACATTCCGCACGCCAAGCACATCGAGGTGCAGATTCTCGGCGACCAGCACGGCAACGTGATCCACCTGCACGAGCGCGATTGTTCGATTCAGCGCCGGCATCAGAAAGTTGTCGAGGTCGCGCCCAGCCACGGGTTGCCCGCAGCCATCATCCGCGAACTGTGCGAGGCCGCCGCGCGCATTGCCCGGGAAATTCGTTATGACAATGCGGGCACGATTGAATTTCTCTACGACCTGGACCGGCACGAATGGTTTTTCATTGAGATGAACCCGCGCATCCAGGTGGAGCACACCGTTACCGAGGTCATCACCGGACTGGATCTGGTGCGGGCACAGATTCTCATTGCCCAGGGCCATAAATTGCACGGGCCGGTGGTGGGCATGCCCCAACAGGCGGACATTCCCCGCAATGGTTATGCCATCCAGTGCCGGGTAACCACCGAGGACCCGGAAAACAAGTTCATGCCGGACTATGGCAAGCTGCTGGCCTACCGCTCGCCGGGCGGTTTTGGGGTGCGGCTGGATGGTGGCATGGGTTACGGCGGCGCGGTCATTACCCCCTTTTACGATTCGCTCCTGGTGAAGGTAATAGCCAGCGCCCATACCTACAATGATGCCATCCAGCGGATGCACCGGGCGCTCTCCGAGTTTCGCATCCGCGGGGTGAAGACGAACATTCCGTTTCTGGAAAACGTCATTCACCACGAAAAATTCCGCAGCGGCCAAGCTACCACCACGCTCATTGACACCTCGCCGGAGCTGTTCCAGTTCAAGCCGCGGCGCGACCGGGCCACCAAGCTGTTGAACTTTCTCGGCAATGTCATTGTCAACGGCAACCCGCACGCGAAGGGGTATTATCCCGAGAAGCCGCTGGCGGCCGTGCCGCCCGTGTCCTTTGACCACAAGCTGCCGCCGCCGCCTGGCACCCGCGATCGGTTGTTGCAACTGGGGCCGAAAAAATTTGCCGCCTGGACGCGCGAGCAGAAGCGGTTGCTCATCACCGACACCACCCTGCGCGATGCCCACCAGTCGCTCATGGCCACCCGCGTGCGCACCTACGACATGCTGGCCGCGGCGGACGCCCTGGCGCGGCGCGCCGCCGGCCTGTATTCGCTCGAAATGTGGGGCGGGGCGACGTTCGACACCGCCATGCGGTTTCTCACGGAGGATCCGTGGGAACGGCTGCGGCAGTTGCGGGCCCGTATTCCCAATATCTGCTTCCAGATGCTGTTCCGCGGCAGCAACGCCGTGGGTTACTCCAATTATCCGGACAACGTGGTGGCCGGATTTGTCAAACATGCCGCGGGTTCGGGCATTGATATCTTCCGCATATTCGATTCGTTGAATTATACGCCCAACCTGCGCGTGGCCATGGAAGCCGTGCAGGAGACGCACGCCGTTTGCGAGGCCGCCGTCTGTTACACCGGCAACATCCTGGATCCCAAACGCGACAAGTATTCCCTAAAGTACTACGTCAAGCTGGCCAAAGAGCTGGAGAAGATGGGCGCCCATATTCTCGCCATCAAAGACATGGCGGGCCTGTGCCGGCCACTGGCCGCGCGCAAGCTGGTCAAGGCCTTACGGGAAGAGGTGGGCATCCCGGTGCATTTTCATACGCATGACACTGCCGGTACGCAGGCCGCGGCCATCTTCAATGCCGTGGAGGCGGGCGTGGATATTGTCGATCTGGCGCTGTCCGGCATGAGCGGCAGCACCAGCCAGCCCAACCTGAATTCCATTGTGGCCGCACTGCAAAACACGCCGCGCGATCCGGGGCTGGACCTCGATGCGCTCAATGAATTTGGCGATTACTGGCAGCGGGTGCGCGAGTACTATGCGCCCTTTGACACTGCGCCCAAAACCGGCAGCGCGGAGGTTTATCTGCACGAAATGCCTGGCGGTCAATACACCAATCTCAAGGAGCAGGCTGCGAGCATGGGCGTGGCCCATCGCTGGCCGGAAATCGCGCGCATTTACGCCGAGGTCAACCAGATGTTTGGCGACATCGTCAAGGTCACCCCTTCCAGCAAGGTGGTGGGTGACATGGCCATTTTCCTTTTCAGTCGCGGCATCAAGCCGGCCGATGTGGTGAACCTGGAGCCGGGCGCGCAAAGTTTCCCCGAGTCTGTGGTGGATATGTTGAGCGGCGGACTCGGCTGGCCGCCCGGTGGCTGGCCCAAGGATTTGCAACGCGTGGTGCTCGGCGAAGCCCGGGCGGCGCAGGCGCAGAAGGATTTCAAGAAGGGCTTGGTGCCCGGTGCCGTGGCCACGCCGGCCAATCTGGATAAACTCCGTCACGAGTTGACCGAAACCCTCAAGCATGAGGCCACGGAGGATGACCTGTATTCGCACCTGATGTATCCGCAGGTTTTCGCCGATTTCGCCAAACGCGTCCGCGAGTTCAGCGACGTCAGCGTGCTGCCCACTCCGGCGTTTTTCTACGGACTGCGGCGGGGCGAGGAAATCACCGTGTCTCTTGAGGAAGGCAAGACCATCATTATCCGTCTTATTGCTGTCAGCGAGCCGGACAAGGATGGCCGCCGCACGGTGACTTACGAACTCAATGGCATGACGCGCGAGACCTTCATTGCCGACCGGAAGATTGCGCCCCAGGCCAAGACGCGATTGAAGGCCGACCTTGCCGATCCGATGCAGGTGGCCGCGCCCATTCCCGGGCTGGTCGCCACCATCTCCGTGAGCGTCGGGCAAAAGGTGGCCAAGGGTGACAAGTTGATGATGCTTGAAGCCATGAAGATGCAGACCACCATTTATGCCGCTGCCGATGGCGTGGTAGAGGCGCTGCATGCCGCCGTGGGCGAGACCGTGGCCAGCAAGGACCTGCTGGTGAAATTGCGCGCCGCCTGATTGGGCATGGTATTTGCATCCGCGAGCAACCTTCGCGGCGCTGAAAATTGCCGCAAGAATCGGGTGGGTTTGGGCGGCGGTGGTGCTAGATTGGTGGCATGAATGACTATGCGCGGGTCGCCGCTGTAATTCGATACCTGGACGAGCATCACACCGCGCAGCCGGACCTTGCGGAACTGGCCGTGGCCAGCGGCTTGAGCCCGGCGCATTTTCACCGGCTGTTTCATCGCTGGGCCGGCGTGACGCCCAAAGATTTTTTGCAATGCCTAACGGCCGAACAGGCCAAGCGCCGGTTGCGCCAGTCAGCCAGCGTGCTGGAAACGACGCTCGCGACGGGGCTTTCCGGTCCCGGCCGGCTTCATGACCTGCTCGTAACGCTCGAAGCGGCGTCACCGGGCGAGTACAAATCCGGCGGTCAGGGCATGCGGATTGAGTGGGGCCGGGCCGACAGCCCGTTTGGGGATTGCAGCATCGGCTGGAATGCACGGGGCATTTGTCACCTCGCATTTTTGGAGCCGGATCCGGAATTTGCCGTGCCTTCGGAACTCCGGGGAAATTGGCCCGCTGCGGAATTTCACCGTGATGATCGCGGGGCCCGACGGCACGCCATCCGCATTTTCAATTTTGGCACCGCACCCGCCGCGCCCCTGCGGGTTTTTGTTCGCGGCACTCAATTTCAATTGCGCGTGTGGCGGGCGTTGCTTCGCATTCCTTCGGGTTGTGTGGTTAGCTATGGCCGGCTGGCGGAGAAGATTGCTGCCCCCCAGGCGGCTCGGGCGGTGGGCACTGCATGCGGGGCCAATCCGGTGGCGTATTTAATCCCGTGCCACCGGGTGATCCGCGAAACCGGCGTGGTGCAGGGCTACCGGTGGGGAATGACCCGCAAGCGCGTCCTGCTGGCGTGGGAGGCGACGCACTGACATTTTAGTCTGACGGGCCCAAAACTCTGCCGGCGCGGACTTGCAATGAGTCGCGGATTTGCGCTTAATAGACTTGCTGAAATATAAATCAGCAATCTAAAAGCTGGACTTATGGAGCAAATGACAATTACTACGCTCGGGGAATGCCGGTTTCCCACGCCCCGCAACCTGACCGTACCCGATACCGTGTGGATTCCTGATGAAATCCAATGGTCCCAAGGCCGCCCGCCCGCCGAAGTCAAGCTGTTCGAAACCGCCGGGCCGCGGGCGAAACTGTTTTTTGATCCCAAGCAAACGCGGGCGGGTGTGGTGACTTGTGGCGGATTGTGCCCCGGCATGAACAATGTCATTCGCTCCCTTGTGCACGAGCTCTACCATGGTTATGGCGTGCGTGACATTTTGGGTTTCCGTGGCGGTTATCGCGGCTTGGATCCGGAGCGGGGACTGCCGCCGCTGGAATTAAATCCCGACCTCGTGGATGACATCCATCAGGAGGGCGGCACAATTCTGGACACTTCGCGCGGTCCCGTGGATACCCGCGTTGCGGTGGATCATTTGGTGCATCGCGGCGTGAACCTGTTGTTCACCATCGGCGGTGACGGGACGCAGCGCGGGGGCAAGGAGCTCTATGAAGAGGCCCGGCGGCGAAAGCATCCGCTGGCGGTGGTGGGTATTCCCAAAACGGTGGATAACGATGTCATGTATGTGGCACGCACCTTCGGGTTCGCCACAGCGGCGGCGGCGGCGCGGGATGTGATCACCTGTGCGCATACCGAGGCGCATAGTGTGTTTAACGGGGTGAGCCTGGTAAAATTGATGGGCCGGCACGCGGGCTTTATTGCGGCGGCCGCGTCGGTGGCGAGCCAGGATGTGAATTTTTGTTTGATTCCGGAGGTGCCGTTTCAGTTGGAGGGTGTGAACGGCTTGCTCGCGTGCCTGCAACGACGGCTCGTGGCGCGGCATCATGCGGTCATAGTGGTGGCGGAAGGGGCGGGGCAGGAAATTGTTCCCGGCGAAACCGGTCAGCGGGACGCTTCGGGCAACGTGAAACTGCAAGACATCGGCCATTTTTTGCGCGAGCGTATCGCCGCGCATTTCAAGGCGGAACAGATGGAAATCACGTTGCGCTACTTTGATCCGAATTACTTGGTGCGCAGCGTGCCGGCAAATCCGGAGGACGCGATTTTGTGCGACCGGTTTGCCCGATCAGCGGTTCACGCCGCCATGGCCGGCAAGACCGGCTTGATCATTGGCCTGTTACACGAGCAATTTGTCCATGTGCCCATCGAGCTGCTGGGCAAGGAACAGAAGGCGGTGGACCCGCGCGGCGACCTCTGGCGCGCGGTACTGGCTACCACGGGCCAGCCAGTGATGTTTGGATAAGTTTGGCCGTAAATTTGATATCGCCTTGGCGTTGGGGAGTTCGGTACGTTGTCACTCCATGAAATGGTTGCTGGCCGGCTGGTTGATTTGTTTGGGAGGTGGTTCCGTTTTTGCCGATGAGGGCATGTGGTTGTACAACCAGCCCCCCCGGGAACAATTGCGTGAACGCTACCAGTTCGACGCCACGCCGCAATGGCTGGAGCATCTGCAGAAATCTTCCGTGCGCTTCAACTCCGGTGGCTCGGGCAGTTTTGTGAGCGCGGACGGATTGCTGATTTCCAATCATCACGTGGGCGCCGATGCCCTGCAAAAGCTCTCCACCAAGGATCGCAATTTTCTGCGCACCGGTTTTCTGGCCAAAACTTCCGCGGAGGAAATCAAATGCCTGGACCTGGAGTTGAATGTCTTGCAGTCCATCGAGGATGTCACGGCACGGGTCAATGCCGCCGTGCCCACCAATGCCACCCCGGAAGCCGCCTTTGCCGCGCGGCGCAAAATTATTGCCACAATTGAAAAGGAATCACAGGCGGCCACGGGGCTGCGCTCGGACGTGGTCACGCTATGGCAGGGCGGGGCCTATCAGCTTTACCGCTACAAGCGTTACACCGATGTGCGGCTCGTTTTTGCACCGGAGGAGCAGGCCGCCTTTTTTGGCGGCGACCCGGATAATTTTGAGTTTCCGCGTTTCGATTTGGACATCTGTTTGTTTCGGGCCTACGAAAACGGCCAGCCGGCCCAGGTGAAAGATTACCTACATTTTTCCCCGCAGGGCGTCGCTCCGGGGGATTTGGTTTTTGTATCCGGTCATCCCGGGCACACCAGCCGGTTGCTCACGGTGGCGGAACTCGAGCATCTGCGCGATGAAGGCTTGCCCCGCCGGTTGGAGACACTTTATCGCCGCGAGGTGCTGTTGGCCAATTGGAGCCAGCGCAGCGCCGAAAATGCCCGGCGCGCCGGCCGGATGCTCTTCGGCGTGCGCAACGGTCGCAAGGCGCTTAATGGCCGGCTGGCCGGTTTGCTGGATCCAGAGTTGATGGGGCCGAAAATTCAAGCCGAGCAGGAGTTCAAGGCCCAACTGGCGGGCAAGCCGGAGTATGCCGACGCTCTGGCCGCGTATGATAAAATTGCCACCGCCACCACGACACTTTCCACTCAGGCAGTGGAATCGGCTTTGCTTGAAGGCGCCCAGGCCTTCAATTGCGACAGCTTCCGCATCGCCCGCACGCTCTTGCGCGCCGGGGCGGAGCGGCCCAAGCCCAATGGCGAACGCCTGCGCGAGTTTTCCGATTCCGGCCGCGTCTCATTGGAACTGGCGCTGTTCTCCGAAAAGCCCATTTATCCGGACCTGGAAACCTTGCTGCTCGCCGACTCGCTCACCGATTTTGCCGGCCAGATGGGGCTGGATGCGCCGCTGGTGCAGGCGGTGCTGGCAGGCAAATCCCCGCGCGAACGGGCAGCCGAATTGATTGCCGGAACTAGCGTGCGCGATGTGGCCTTTCGCCATCAACTCTACGATGGCGGTGCGGCGGCGGTGGCCGCGGCCCACGACCCGATGATCGAACTGGCCCGGTTGGTGGATGCCCGGGCGCGCGAATTGCGGGAAACTGCCGAGGCGCAAGATGAGGTGAAACAGCAAGCGCACGCGGCCATTGCCCGCGCCCGCAATGCCCTGCTCGGCACCGCGGGCTATCCCGATGCCACCTTCACGTTGCGATTGGCCTACGGCGTGGTGCGCGGTTACACCGAAGACGGGCGGACCGTGCCGGCGATGACCACCCTGGCCGGCCTGTATGAACGGGCGGCGGACATGCACGACCAGCCGCCCTTTGACCTCCCGCCCTTGTGGGCCAAACGCAAATCCCGCCTTGACCTGAACACGCCGTTTAACTTTGTCAGCACCTGCGACATCATTGGCGGTAATTCCGGCAGCCCCGTGATAAACCGCGCCGGGGAATTTGTGGGCATCATCTTTGATGGCAACCTGCAAAGCCTGCCCTGGGACTATGCCTTCAACGAGCGGCAAGGCCGGGCCACCTCGGTGCATGCGGCGGCCATAATCGAGGCACTCAACCGGGTTTACGGGGCCAAGAAACTGGCGCAGGAACTTCTGAAAGGCGGCCGGAGCTGAGCGGGATTCCGGGGGATTAATTTAAAAATCGCTCGTCTTGACCGGCTGATTTGCTACAGTTCCGCGCTGTAGGATGAAAGTTTTGTCATTGCTTCAGCAGTTGACCCACCGTCTGCCGCGTCGGGCGCGCATTCCCGTACTCACCGCCATTGCCGGTTTGGGGGCCGGTCTGGCCGCCGTCATGTTTCAACTGGCGATGTCCGGGGTGTATCGCGCGGGCATCGTCCAATTTTCCAAGCAACAGCCGGTGACTTTTGCCGTGGCCAGTTTTGCGATCATCGTGGGCACTTCGTTGATTTCCGGCTGGCTGCTGACCTCGTTTTGCCCGGAGGCGGCGGGCAGCGGTATTCCGCAATTAAAGGCCGCGATGTGGAAGGATTTTGGCTTTGTCAAAATCCGGGTCATCTGGGTGAAGTTTGTGGCGGGAGTGTTGCAGATCGGCGGGGGCAGCAGCATGGGGCGCGAAGGCCCGGCGGTGCAACTGGCCGGCGCGGTGGGTTCCAATCTCACCGGAGTGATGGGTGAACCCAAGCAACGGCGGCGCCTCGGTGCGGCCACTGGTGCCGCAGCCGGTCTGGCGGCGGCGTTCAATACGCCGTTGGCGGCGGTGACTTTTGTGTTGGAGGAACTCATCGGAGATTTAAACAGCCGGCTGCTCGGTTCGGTGCTGCTGGCGGCCGTGCTGGGGGCGCTCGTGACGCATGGCATTATTGGCGCCCAGCCCGCCTTTACCTTGGCGCCGGTGGGGGAATCCACCTGGCGTGCCTATTTGCTCATTCCGCTGGTCGCGGCAGTGGCCAGCCTCATGGGGGTGATTTTCCAAAAATTGACGATGAAGTTGCGCCAGAATTCACGCAAGTGGGAGCGGATTCCGGCGTGGGTCCGGCCGGCGATTGGGGGTATGCTTTGCTGGGCGCTGGGCATGGCCGTGTTTCAATATACGGGCCGGATCGGAGTGTTTGGCCTGGGCTATGATGACCTGAGCGATGCCCTGGCGGGCAACGTGCTTTGGAAGACGGCGGCAATATTGCTGGTAGCCAAACTGCTGGCCACGGTGGTCTGCTATGGCACCGGTGGTTGCGGCGGAATTTTTTCGCCCACCCTGTTTTTTGGCGCCATGGCCGGGGTCGCCACCGCCGGAGGCATCGCGCAGTTGTTCCCCATGCCGCACAATGACCTGGTAATGTTGTCCGTGGTGGGCATGAGCGCCACACTGGGCGCGGTCGTAGGCGCGCCGGTGACCAGTATTCTCATCGTATTCGAAATGACCCACCAGTTTGCTATTTTGCCGCCACTGATGCTGGGGACCCTGGTCAGCCAGGCAGTCAGCCGCAGTCTGGCCAGGCATAATTTTTACGATGAGCTGCTGACTCAGGACGGCCACGACGTGGAACGCCTGAAGCCATTGGATAATTTACGGGCCTGGCAGGAGCAGCCCGTGAAATCGCTGGCCAATCCGCGTCCAGTGGTCATTACGTCGCTTGAAGCCAAGGAAATCCGCCGGGTGCTCACGGCAAGTCCTTACAGCCGGTTTCCCCTGGTGGTGAATGGGCATGTGGCCGGCATTGTGAGCCGGGAGGAAGCGGAGGCTGCCGCCCGCGAGGAACGGGCGCCCCATTTGCATCAGGCCCATTTGATGGGCCCGGAAACCCCGGTGCGCGACGCCCAGATTGAACTCATCAGTTCCGAGTCCGGGATGGTTTTGCTGGAGGGTGAAGCGCCCGGACAAGTGGGTGGTTTGATAACAATTCACGATCTGCTCCGGGCGCAGCAGGCCGCGGCGGAAAGTCCGGATTGAAGCCTGCGGGCGTTTCCCGGATTTCCCTTTTCGTTCCCGGAGTTTTCTCTACGATTTGCCTCATGCGGCTGACGAGCAGAGGAATTCTGGTTGTGCTGGCGCTGGTGCTGGTCTCCGCGGCGCCAGCGGCCCCGAGTTCGGCGGAAAAACGCCGGCTGAAGGCGGCGGACGATTCCTTCAATATTCGCGATTGGGCCCGCGCTGCGGAACAGTTTGCCGCGTTTGCCGCCGATTATCCCCAGTCGGAACTGCGCCCGCAGGCCTGGTTGCGCGAAGCCCAGGCGTTGTATTATCAGAATCAGTTTGAAGCGGCGGCGGAACTGCTCACCGCGCACCGGGGTGAGGCTCATGCCCAGGCGGATGCCTTCCAGCTCTGGCTCGGGGAGATTCATTATGCCAATTCCAATTATCTGGCCGCCGCCACGGCGTTTGACCAGTTGGTCCGCGACTATCCCGGTTCCAGCAATGTGCTGAATGCATGTTATGGGGCGGCCCTGGCCCGTTCGCAAATGAGCGACTGGGTTGCGGTCACCGAAGAATTGAGCCGGCCTGATGGGGTTTTTCATGCAGTGGCGGCCGCGAACCCCGCCAATGAACTGGTGCAACAGGGCTGGTTGTTGTTGGGCGAGGCGCAACTGGAACGGCAGGAATTTTCCGCCGCGCAGACCAACTTGCAAGCGCTGGCCGACCGGAAATTGCCGCCAACATTGGATTGGCGCCGGCAGTTCCTGTGGTGCCGCCTGCAGCTCGCCACCGGTCATCCCGCGGAGGCGCTGACCGGGGTAACCAACCTGCTTGCCCTGGCCCGCACGGCGGGACAGCGGGATTTGCTGGCCGAAAGCGCCATGCTGCAGGGCGGAATCCTGACGCAGTTGCAGCGTTACGATGAAGCCGTGGCCGCCTACGAGCAGAATCTGGCGGCCGACCTGCCGCTGTTGCGGCGGCGCCAGGCTCTGGTCAAAATTGTGGAGCTGCTCCTGTCGCAGAATCAGGTGGCGGCTGCCAGCCAGCGGCTGGAAAAATTCATCGACCAGTACCGGCAGGATCCGGCGGCGGACGTGGTGCTGATGATGGCGGGCAAATTGCATCTGAAGCAATATCTCGCGCAGCCATCCGCCAGCCGCATTGATCTGGCCGCCATCACCAATGCGGCCCCGGCGTTGCCGGACTTTACCAATGACCTGCAGCAGGCCTATGCGCAATTTGACTGGGTTACCGCAAATTTTCCGCAAAGTACCCTGCGGGGCGAGGCCTTGCTGGACCGGGCGTGGTGTTTGTGGCTGGCAGGACAAATTCCCGACAGCCAGGCTGCGTTTCAACTGGCGGCGGAGCAGCCGCCGGTTTCCACCAACCAGGCCATGGCCCGGTATAAGTGGGCGGATTGTCAGATGCAGCAGGGCGACTTTGCCGGGGCGTTGACCAACTACAATTACCTGTTGGATCATTATGCGGACACGCCCGCGGTACACACCAATTTGTTTGAGCCGGCCATGTACCAGATGGTGCGGGCGGGACTGGGTCTGAACGACCTGGCGGCGGCCACGAATGCCCTGGGACGAATTCTGACAGAATACCCCGATGGCTATTTGTGCAACGAAGCCATGCTTCTCGCCGGCCAGGAATTCAACCGCCGGGGCGACCCGGCCGGCGCCCGAAACCTTTTTGCCGAGGCCCTGAAGCGGTTTCCACAATCCACGCTGGCGCCGCAGTTGCAACTGGCCATGGCCCGAACCTACGAGCAGGAGGCCAACTGGCCGGCGGCAGTGGCGGCATATGACCAGTGGGTGACCAATCATGCCGGGCTCCCGGACCTGCCCCAGGTGGAATTTTCCCGGGCCTGGGACACCAGCCGCGCCGGGCAACAGACCAACGCACTGAATCTCTTCACCAATTTTGTCGCCCGCTTCGCCACCAACGATTTGGCACCGCTGGCCCAAAACTGGGTGGCGGATTATTACTTCTCGCTGGGTGATTATACGAGTGCGGAGGCCGGATATCAGTTGGTGTATAAAAACCCCTGGCTGGCGCCCGCCAGCAGCCTCTACCCGATCACCTACCAGGCCAAGTTGATGGCCGGCCGGGCGGCCGCGGCCCGGCAGGGTTATGCCGAGGCGGTGGGTTATTTTACCCTGTTGACCAGCGACACGAATTGTCCGGCAACGCTCAAAGCCCAGGCTTTGTTTGAGTACGGGACCACCGAGATGTTGATGGAATCCACCGGGACGAATGGTCCGCTCGCGAATTACAGCCTGGCCCGTTCCATTCTCAACCAGATTCAGGTTTTGTATCCCACCAACCCTTTGGTGCCGCTGGCCTGGGGGGAAATCGGCATGTGCTGCCTGCAACTGGCCACTGCGGATCCCAAGTATTACGGCGAGGCTTCCAACGCTTTCCAGCAGGTATTGCTATGGCCGGGAGTGGAGGTGCCCGCGTCAAGCCGGGCCGAAGTGGGGCTGGGGTTGGTGTTGGAAAAAATGGCGGCGGCCCGTGCGACCGCGGAGCAGTTGCCCTTGTTGGAACAGGCGTTGGGCCATTACCTCAATGTCATGCAAGGCGTAAACCTGGCCGCCGATCAAAAAGCCGATGCCCTCTGGGTCAAGAAAGCGGGCCTGGAGGCCGCCCGCCTCGCGGAACGCCTGGGCCGCTGGCAGGAGGCCGTCAAAATTTATACCCAGCTCGGCGACCAGTTTCCCATGCTCAAGGACATGCTGGCAAAGAAGATTGCCAAGGTGCAGGAGAATTTGCCGGCGACCCCGCCGGCATCATAATTTGACAGCCGTCCCGCGCGGACTTAATTTGTACTCACGTTAAAGATGAACGCTGCTCCTGCCACCACGCAACCCGTCATCCGGCTGACCCCCCGGGCCGCCGAAGAATTGCAGTCGCTCCTGACGCTACCCGACAACGCCGGCAAGTGTTTCCGGATTTTCGTGGAAAAAGGCGGCTGTTCGGGCATGCAGTACGGCATGGTGTTCGACGAACCGCGCGAAGCCGACTTGCAGACGGACGAGCAGGGCGTGCGGCTGCTCGTGGATCCCATCAGTGCGGATTATGTGCGGGGGGCGGTGGTGGATTTCAGCGATGCCCTGACCGGGGGCGGTTTCAAGATCACCAATCCCAACGCGCGCCAAAGCTGTGGTTGCGGCAAATCCTTTGAGACCTGAACCAGACCGATCAACTGGATCAGGCCGGACAATGCCGTCCCGTGAGATGCGGGACGGCTTTTGTTTTTTTGACCCCGAAGGCAATGACTTGATCCCGGGGTACGCGGCTGGCGGGGAAACTCAGTACCCGGGCAGCATCTGGGCGGGATCCGGATCCCATTCAACTCCCGGTGTCTTGGGAGGGGAAATGTCCAGATTGGGTTTTGTGTCGCCGATGACAGCGGCCCCTGAAACCAACACGGGCGTGGCTGCGGCGTCTCGTCCGGCAGAGGTGAGGCCCGGTTGCAAAGCCACGGTGGCGGTGTTCCGGAAATCCAAATCCTTCCGGGGGGGAGCGGAACTCCCGGTCGGGCCGCCGCTCAGCTTGACGCCGGATTGCAGGCTGATTTGCCAGTTGGTCTGACTGGAAAAATCGTTCCGATTTGCAGCCGGGGTAACTGGTGCGACCGGTCTGGGGATGGCGCCGGGCGAGCCGATGCGCACCGGTTGGAGCGCATATTGCAACTGCCAGTTGCGAACCTCTCCCACGGCAGCCGGGGCAGGGGTGGAACTGGCCCGATGGTAGGTTCCGAGGGAGGCGGCGGGGCGGACTGCTGCCTCTGGAGCCGCTGCCACCACTGACGTTGCGCCGCGAGCGGCTGAAGGCCCATCGGCGGAATGGCCGATGGCGGGCAATGTGAAGCACAAAATCAACCAGGCGATACGGTTTGGCATAAAACCTCCTTTTTTGACTTTTGTCGGCAGCAGCATATCACAGATTGCCAGCTTCGGCAGCCGGGAAATGGGCGGCAAAACGGGTGCCCTTGCCCAGCTCGGATTCCACGGTTAAAAACCCATTATGACTTTTCACGATGCTCAGCACGGTGGAAAGTCCCAGCCCGGTGCCCTTGCCTGAAGCTTTGGTGGTGAAAAACGGATCAAATATCGTTTTCTTGATGTCTTCCGGAATGCCGGCCCCCGTGTCGGCGACGGTCAAACAGACGTAATCTCCGGACACGGGTTGCGGTTGTTCCGGGACGGTTTTCCGGTCCAGGTGGACCGTGGTGCCGGTAATGGTCAGGGTGCCGCCTTGGGGCATTGCATCCCGGGCGTTGACACACAGGTTCATCAGCACCTGATGCAACTGGGTGGCGTGGCCGAACACCGGTTTCAAGTCCGCATCCATGTGCACCTGGATTTGAATGGGGCGGGGAAAGGTGGCCTGCAGCAATTCCTGCACTTCCTTAATGATGGGGGCAATCGGTACTTCTGCCGGTTGGCCCGTGATGCCCCGGGAAAAGGACAGGATGCGTTTCACCATTTCCGAGCCCCGCTGGGCACTGCGCTTCATCATGTCCAAAATGCCTTCCTGGTCAGGAGTGATGTCTCCAGCGCCACGCAACAAATCCACTCCCACTAAAACAGGCAGCAACACGTTGTTCAGATCGTGGGCGATGCCACCGGCGAGGGTGCCCACGATCTCCATGCGTTGGGCCCGCAGGAGTTGCTGTTCCATTTTTTTCCGCTCGGTGACATCGGTATTGATGACCAGCACCGACTTGGGCCGGTCCTGATCATCCCGCAACAGGGTCCGGCGGCTTTGGACCACGATTTCATTGCCCCCCCGAGTTTTTTGAGTGAGTTCCCCGAACCAGTGGCCGGTTTCCAGCAGGGCCTGCTGCACGGTTTCCCGGAGCTGCGGATCCGGCCATAAGAGATTGATGGAATTTTCACCCACGGCCTCGGCAATGGTCCAGCCAAAGATCCGTTCGGCACTTTGGTTCCAATAAAGGATCTGCCCGGTCAGGCTATGCACGTAAATGGCGTCCTGGGCGGCATCCAATAGGGCGGCCTGTTCCCGGATTTGTTCCTCCACCGCCCGGCGCCGGGTCCGTTCTCGCGCCTCATTCAAGACCCGGTGAATGGCGGCACTCAGCCGCGACAGCCGGTCTTTCAAGATATAATCGGTGGCACCGGAGCGCAGAGATTGCACCGCCGCTTCCTCGCCCAGGGTGCCGGAGACCAGCACAAAGGGAATGTCCGGATAATGCTGGCGGCTGATGTCCAGCGCCGCAAGCCCGTTGAATGACGGCATCGAATAGTCGGAGATGATCAGGTCGAATTTTTCCTGATCCAACGCCGACCGGAAACTCGGTTCATCCCAGACCCGCTTGATGTCGCAGGCAATGCCGTCCGCCTCGAGCATGGACTTGACCATTTCCGCGTCCACCGGATTGTCCTCTAGATGCAGAATGCGCAAGGTTTGTTTCATACCCATACTACGCTAGTGTGCCACATCGGGTCTTACTTGGCTGTCGCCGATGGACTTCTTTTGGCACTGCCCGGGGGTGGTTCGTTGACCACGGCCCAGAACAGGCCGATTTGTTTGACCGTGTCCACAAATTGTTGGAATTCCACCGGTTTGACCACATAGGCGCTGACTCCCAAGTTGTAGCTTTTGACCAAATCCTGTTCTTCCCGGGATGACGTCAGCATGACCACCGGGATTTTTTTGAACTGGGCGTCATCGCGGATCTGGCGCAACACCTCCAAGCCGTCCACCTTCGGCATTTTCAGGTCGAGCATGATGACTGCGGGCACCTCGGGAGGGCGGTCAGCGAATTTCTCCCGGCGAAAAAGATAGTCCAGGGCTTCCGCGCCGTCGCGCACGACCACCACTTCGTTGACCAGGTTGTGCTCGGCCAGGGCCGACATCGTCAGTTCCACGTCCATTTCGTTGTCTTCCGCCAGCAGGATTCGTTTGAGGCTATTCATAATCATTTCGCAGTTTCCGCCAGCTCAGCCGGCGGCGGGGTGGTTATCATTTTTTTGGGCAGGGAAAAGGAAAAGGTGGCGCCCCCGTTCACCTGGCCTTCGGCCCAAACGCGGCCGCCGTGACGCCGGACGATGCGCTGGACGTTGGCCAGGCCGACGCCGGTGCCTTCAAATTCATCGGAGTGGTGCAGCCGTTGAAAAACGCCAAAGAGCTTGTCGGCATAGCGCATGTCGAACCCGGCGCCGTTATCCCGCACGGAGAATTCCCACTCGTTCGCCGGGGAGGTTTGGCAGCGGACCTCAATTTTGGCCGGCTGGCGCTGACGGGAATATTTCACCGCGTTGGAAAGCAGGTTGATCCAAACCTGCTTGAGCAAGGCCCGGTCGCCCACGACTTCGGGAAGCGGGTCAATGGTCCATTCAATCTCCCGGTCCTTCAGATCATCAGCCAGGTCCTCCAGACATTCCTTTACCAGTGCCCCGGTGTCTAGCGTGGTCTGGCGCATTTCCGTTCGTCCCATGCGGGAGAACACCAGCAGATCGTCAATCAGCACACCCATGCGCTTGGCTGATTTGGAAATGATGTCGAGGAAGCGCTGTCCCGAGGCACTTAGGTCGTTGCCAGACTCTTTGCGGAGCAATTCGGCAAAGCCGTCAATATGGCGCAACGGCGCCCGCAAGTCGTGCGACACTGAATACGAAAAGGATTCCAGTTCGTGGTTGGCCGCTTCCAACTGGGCGGTGCGTTCCCGGACGCGTTGTTCCAAGGTCTGGTTCAGCAGGTTGATCCGGTCCAGCATCTGGTTGAACGTGTCGGTCAACATGCCCAGCTCATCGGCGCCCATCTTCTGGGCGCGCACGGTAAAATCCTCACGCTCGGTCACGGCGCGGGCGGTTTCTGCCAGCGAAAGAATCGGCCGGGAGATTTGCCGCTGCAAGGCCCGGGATACCGGGTAGGCCAGCAACAGCACCACCAGCATCACGACCAGGCCAATCTTGATGGTATCGAGCATCCATTCATGCAGCACGGTGGTGGTATCCATGCGGAGATACAAGGTCCCCAGGAGCTGTTCATCCTGAGTTACCGGCTGAAAGCCCGCTACTTGCGCCCCGACGAAATGGAATCCGGCCGGCCCCACCTGCGACGGAAACAGCGTGTCTGCTGCCCCATGGGGATACCGGGCAAAGAGCTTTCCATTCCGGTCGTACAAACATGCCGCGGTCACGTGGGGTTCTCCCCGCAACGATTCCAAGGTGCTCCCGGCGTCATTGGTGCTATCAAATGTCAGCGCGGCGGTGCTGTTGGCGGCAATGACCCGGGCCAGGGTGGCCAGTTGGCGCATGGTGGTTTTCCGGAACACCAGATATTCGTAGGAGAAAAACGCCAGCCGCATCAGCACCATTACCCCCACGCTCACCAGCAGGATGATGAGCATCAGCTTTCGGCGTATGGGTACGTTGCGCAACATGGCTCAGTCTTTTCCGGATCGCACGATCTCGGCGAGTTTCAGCAACTGGGAACTGATGGTCAGATGTTCCGTCCGCGCGGCTTCCAGATTGATCCGCAGCTTGATTTTGTTGTCCTCGGTCAAAAAACGTAAAACGCCGCCCTGGGACGCAAACCCCTCCATCTCTCCCACGGTAAGAATGCCGCGGTGCTGCAGTCCGGTCAGGGTTTGCTGCAGACGCCCTTTTTCGGAGCTGCTGATGAATAAAATATGACAGTCGCGCACCTCTTCCACGCGTTCATATCGGCGCACCACCAGGGGCCGGTCATTGACGGTTTCGTGCTCCACGGTCTTATCCAGATAGCTCCCAAAGGGATCCTGGCCCAGCACTCCGATGACCAGTGGCGCATTGGTGGTGGCAAAGGCGTTGGTGGGCCACTCCACAAACCGCGCAAAGTTGTACAGAAACACGGCTTTGATCTCATACTCCTTGGTTTGCGCCATCACGCGCCCCGGCACCAACAGCGTCAGCCCGATGAACAGGCCCAGTACGCCGCGCAGGGAGTGGATGATAAACATAGGCAAAATGTTTTCTACCATTGCCACGTCAGCTTTCCGTAAATGCTCCGGACGACCTCCTCCTGCGGATTCGGGTTGGAAATGACGTATTCCAAATGATGATCTTGCAGCAAGTTCTGGCCCACGACGGAGATTTCCAGGTTTTTGGTGGGATGCCAGCCCAGCCGGACATCGCATTCCATATAGGCGGGCACGGTGGCCGGGGAGCCGCTGACATTGTAGGTAAACGAATCCACCCAACGGAGCCCGCTGTCCAGTTCCAGGTGGCAAGGTAGATCCACGTAAGAGTGGATGGAGAATTGTTGTTGCGGGTCAGCGGTCTCATTAAGCGCATTGTTGAAATCGGATTGTCCTGATTTTACATGGATGTATTCCTTGAGCAGGTTGTAGCCTGCCCGCAGCCGCCACCAGGATTGCACTTGATACGTGGCACTCAGTTCCAGGCCGTACGTGTGCCCGGTGAGGTTGTTGGCATAGTAGAGCGGAAAGGGCAGACCGGTGACGGGATCCGGCGGGCTAAGGCTGGTGCTGCGGATGTCGTCGTAGTCGTTGTAGAACGTCGCAACGGAAGTGGAAATTTTTTCCCCGAGCAGCGCCCGGTAACCGAGCTCGTACGCCACTACTGTCTCGGATTGAAAGTCCGTGCCGCCAATCAGCAAATTATCCACCAGCGGCGCCGCTCCGGGGGTGGGCAGACGAATATCCCGGTCAACGCGCGACGGCGCCCGCACCGCCCGCGAAATCGCCGCCCAAAACGTGTGTTGCTCCGTTGGCGACCACGCCAGCCGCGCGCTGGGCTCATATTCGAAACCCGTATAATCATTATGTTCCACTTTGGTGCCGAGCGTAAGCGTTACCTGCCGGATCAACTGGAATTCATCCTGGGCAAACGCGCTGAAGAGATTTTGTTCCAGTAGTGCGGGTGCAAACGCCAAGGCCGGGGAATTATCCACCTCATCATGGGTAAACCGGTAGCCCAAGCCCCAGATCAAACGGTTGCGTTCCCCCAATTGGATGCGGTGCTGAAAGTCCACATCGTAGGTATCCAGGTCGTCGGTCAGGGTGCCGGCGGGAGCGAAGGCATTGGCTGGGACCGGATCATGCAGATGCGTCCGGTCATAGTACAATTGCAGGCTCATGTCCGAATCGTCCGAAAACGTATGGGTCCACCGGCCCAGCACATTGTTGCCGTTGACTTCCGCGTCGCGGCCCGTGGCAATATTCTCGTCGCTGCCGTAAACATCGCCTTGCAGGGTGAACGTGTTTGCCTCGGAGGGCTCGGCGTCCAGCCGGAAGCCGCCCTGGCCCATCCGCCACGAGTCGCCGGCGCTGTCGCCGTTGGGAAAAACTTCGCTGTTGCGGTCAAAATATTTGCCGTAAATGCGGAAATAGACGTTCGAAGCCAGTACCCCGCCGTAGCGGGCCCCGACAAAATCCTGCAAGGGCGCGCCCCCGCCGCCTTCAAAATAAAATCCCTGCGTGTCCCTGGCGTTCTTGCTGATGATGTTGATGACGCCATTGACCGCGTTCGCGCCCCACAACGTGCCCCCCGGGCCGCTGATGACTTCGATCCGGTCAATGTCGGCCAGCAGGTAATCTTGCTGGTCCCAAAATACTCCCGAAAAGAGCGGGGTGTAAACCGTGCGGCCATCCATCAACACCAGCAGCTTGTTGGCCGAGTCCGTGTTGAAGCCCCGGGCGCTGATGGCCCAGGCATGGGAACCCTTTTGCGCCACTTCCAAATTGTCCGCGAGCCGCAGGGCTTCGGGAATACTGGAGGCGCCGGAGCGGCGGATTTCCTCGCCGGTGATCACCTG
>DATJIU010000257.1:0-26828 GCA_035492855.1 Dongiaceae bacterium
GTGGTATTTCAGCCGGCCTGCCCGACCCGGTAAGCTTACCACCGCAAGCCCCGTTTCTCCAACCGCTCCCGTTTCTGGTGCGCCTAAAACACAACCTCAAGCCATGCCGCGCTCCGCCGCCGCGGCGGCCCCCCCGGCGACGAATACCAACATGCCCGGGAGCAACCCAATCCCTTCGGGACCGCCAGCCTTACCCGAGAAAACGGCCAACGGTTTTCCCCGGTCGCCTCATGATGTGCTGGAAGTTCAAATTGCCCTGGACCGTCAGGGCATTTCCTCCGGGTCGCTGGATGGCGTGCTGGGTTCGCAAACCCGGGCGGCGCTCCGGGCGTTTCAAGAAAAAGAACAACTGCCGCCCACCGGGGAGTTGAATCCCGAGACGCGGGCCCGGCTAAGCTTGGAAAGCCCGCCGTTGACGGATTATGTGGTGACCTCCAACGACCTCGCCCGGCTCGCGCCGCTCGCCAAAACCTGGCAGGGCAAGTCCGAGCAACCGGTGCTGGATTATGAAACCATTCTCGAACTGGTGGCGGAGCAGGGGCACGCCCATCCCAACCTGATCCGGCGGCTGAACCCGGGCGTGGATTGGACCAATGTGGTGGCCGGCACCAGCCTGGTCATCCCCGAGGCCACCCGGCCCCGACCCGACACGAAAGCGGCGTTTGTGGTGATCCGGCTCGCAGACAAGACACTGGAGGCGTTTGATGCCGAAACCAATTTGCTGGCGCATTTCCCATGCAGCATCGCCGCCCGGGTGGAGAAGCGTCCCGCAGGCGAACTGCATGTGGCGGTGTTGGCGCCGCATCCCAATTATACGTTTGACCCGGAGATTTTCCTCGAAGTTCCCGAGGCTCAGGAAATTCACAACCGGCTGGTCTTGCCGCCCGGGCCCAACAATCCTGTGGGCACGGTTTGGATTGGTTTGGACAAGCCCGGGTACGGCATCCACGGCACCCCCGCGCCGGAGGCGGTGGGGCGTACGGAATCGCACGGCTGCTTCCGTCTGGCCAATTGGAACGCGGAATTTCTGCTGCCGTTCACCTGGGTGGGGCTGCCGGTTTACGTGGTGCCGTGAGCGGTGCAGCGTCCGTTTTTACCCTCATCGTTCTCCTCCTCGTACTCGTCCCTCGTCCTCGAAAGCTTCACTAAATCGAGGGCGAGGACGAGCACGAGGACGACGACGAGAACGAAGCGTCCGTCTCAATTAGAGACTCGTTGCTCGTCCCCTACAAAAAGCGACTTTTTTAACGGAGGGTTAGTCCGATGGATGATTTGCATTAGCCATCGCGAATTCTGCGCCGACCCCGTGGCAAAGTGTCCGCTCCGGGCGTATGGTTTGTCCGTAACCCATTCCCCTAACCGGACGGCTGGCGTCCCATCCACCACGAGGTGTGTTATGAATACATTCGCTGGGTATGAACGGTGTTTGAACTTCATCAATTCCCAATTGCAGCCGCCGCGTCCCGCGGCCGGCCTGGCGGGACCGAAGCGCGCGGTCACCCTGTCCCGCCAGTCCGGTTGCGGCGCGCATGCCGTGGCGGAAAAGCTGGCGGAATATTTGCAGGCCCGGATGCCGTTGCCGGATTGTGCCTGGACGGTGTTTGACCGGGACCTCATGGAGCGGGTGTTGATGGATCACCACCTGCCCACGCGCATGGCACAGTACATGCCCGAGGACCGGATTTCCCAGATTGACGACATCATGCACGACCTGTTCTGTCTGCGCCCGGATTCGTGGACGCTGGTGGAACAGACCGCCGAAACCATCCTGCGACTGGCGGAACTCGGCGGCGTCATTATCGTGGGGCGCGGGGCCAATGTGATCACCGCCAAGCTGCCGCAGCTGGTCCACGTGCGGCTGGTGGCGCCGTTGGAACAACGGGTGGCGGCCATGCAACATTATGAGCAACTCGCGCCGAATCAGGCGCGGGAACGCATCGCGCGCGAAGACGGTGGGCGGCGGCGGTATCTCAAAAGCTACTTTGACCGGGATATTGACGACCCGCTGCTCTATCATCTGGTCATCAACACCGGCCTGGTTTCGCTGGAAACGACGGCGCAAATGATCGGCGACCTGGTGCTGACCGGCGGCCAGTCACCGGTGCCGGCGAGTCCGGTGGCCCGGTCGGGCAACCGGATCCCGGTTCTGACGTAAAGGGCAGGCGTTGCATAATTTTATAGTCCGGGCTTTTCTCCGCGCCCGGCTCTGCTTAAATTCTGGGCGTGATCAATACGGAATCGACGCTCACCGCCTTCTTGCCCATGCTTCACAATGCAGAATGGGTGGCGGTAGACACCGAAGCGGACAGTTTACATGCGTACCCGGAGAAGCTTTGCCTCATCCAGATCAGTACCGCCGCCGGTGACCGGCTGGTGGACCCGCTGGCCGGGTTGGACATCAGTCCGGTCCTGGATGCCTTGAGCGGGCATGAACTGATTTTTCATGCCGCCGACTACGACCTGCGCCTCTTGCGCAAGCATCATGAATTTGTGCCCAAGGCCATTTTTGACACCATGCTGGCCGCCCGGCTGCTGGGTTTCAAAAAATTCAGCCTCAGCGACCTGGTGGAGACCTGCCTGGGGGTGAAGCTGGACAAAGGCTCGCAGAAGGCCGATTGGGCCCGCCGCCCATTGACCGAGCGGATGGAAAATTACGCCCGCAACGACACCCGCTACCTCAAGCCGCTTTCCGACAAGCTCAAGGCCGAGCTGGTGGCCAAGGACCGGCTGGCTTGGCACTCGGAATCCTGCGCCCGGCTGATTGCCGATTCCTCGCAATTGCCCGTCAGCGCGCCGGACACGGTGTGGCGCATCAAGGGCAGTTCGGGCTTGAGCCGCCCGGCGCTGGCAGTATTACGCGAACTCTGGCACTGGCGGGAAACTGAGGCCGTGGCGGCCAACAAACCGCCGTTCTTCATTCTCAAGCACGAAATTCTGGTGGACCTCGCCGCCGCTGCCGGGAGCCGGCAGGAGGTGGATCATCTGGTCCCGCACTATCTCACCCCGCGCCGGCGTGAAGGGTTGTCCCGGGCCATTCAGGAGGGACTACAACTCAGCCCCGACCGGTATCCCGAACCGGTCAAACGCAACCACCGCTGGCCCACCGAAGCGGAGCGCCGCCGGTTCCTCGCGCTGGAGAAGCGCCGCAACGCCCGTGCCACGGACCTGGGCATTGACCCCACGCTGATCGCGCCCCGTGCCACGTTGGGCGACCTGGCCCGCGACTGGGAGAAACATTCCGCCGAGCTCATGCTCTGGCAGCGGGAGTTGCTGACGTAAACTTTCACACCGGCGCCACGGCGGCGCTGGTCATTGATTCTGTGCGCGCCGGGTTTTACGCGAGGGCGCGAAAAACCCCGACCGAGGCGGGGACTGCACCTTAAACCTGCGAAATGCCGGAGCTGCTGTGGTGTGCTGCTTTCAGCCCTGCCGAAGGCTACCGCACCACTTCGAAGGCAAAGCCCTTGAGGTATTCCGTCTCGGGAATGGCCGGGATGACCGGATGGTCGGGCGACTGGCTGTAAATCGCCACCCGCCGTAAAATCCGCCGGGCATCATACGCCGCCGCCAGGATGACTTCCTGGAAGAGGTTGGCGTCCACGTGATGCGAGCAGCAGAAGGTGGCCAGCGTGCCGCCGACTTTTAACAGTTTTAGAGCACGCAGATGGATTTCCTTGTAACCGCGCAAGGCATCGCCCACGGCGGCGCGGTTGCGGGTGAACGACGGCGGGTCCAGCACAATGAGATCAAACTTGGGCACGACCCGTTCATGCGGTTTCACTGCGGTGTTGGCCTTGAGCCAGTCGAACACATTAACCGCTTCAAAGGAGCACTTGTCCGCCAGTTGGTTGGCGGTGGCATTGCGCGTGGCGGCGGCAATGGCGTCCGCGCTTTGGTCGAGCAGATGCACATGTGCGGCCCCGGCGCGGGCGGCATGCAGGCCAAACCCGCCGAGGAAGCTGAAGCAATCCAGCACCTGGGCGCCTTTGGCAAACCGGGCCACGGCTTCATAACTGGCCTGCTGGTCCAGGTACATCCCGGTCTTGTGGCCGCCCACGAGGTCGGTCTCAAACTTCAGGCCATTGAGGTTCACGCTCACGGGGCCGGAGAGTTCTCCGGCGAGCGCGCCGCCGGCTTCGGCCAGGCCCTCGAATTTGCGCGAAGCCATGTCGCTGCGTTCCACGATGGCGCGGGGTGAAAAGATTTTTTGCAGCGCGGCGAGGATGAGCGGCTTGCGTACGTCCATGCCGAGGGCGGAAATTTGCACCACCAGCACATCCTCATATTTGTCCACGATGAGGCCGCTGAGGAAATCACTCTCGGCGTTGACCACGCGGTACGAGGTGGCGGCGGGGAGATGTTTGCGGCGCAGGGCGAGCGCGGCACGGATGCGGTCCTCGAAGAACTTCTCGTCCACCTCCACCCGTTCCGGCGCCAGCACGCGGACGTTGATTTTGGATTTGGAATTATAGAAGCCCACGCCCAGCAGGCGTTGGCGGTGGTCCTTGACCTGCACCAGGTCGCCGTCGGCGGCGGGGTGGGTGAGCCGCATTACGGCTCCCTGGTAGATCCAAGGGTGTCCGGCCAAAATGCGGTCGGCCTCGCCCGGTTTCACCAAAACAGTCGGCAATGTTACCATAAATTGTAAACAGTGTGGGGAAATGCCGAAAGGGCAGGGAATCGTTCCCGCGCCCGGCCGTGTGCTGGCCGGGGCAATCCAATCCGGATAGAACCACAAAATCCGCCCGGCGGAAAGCAAATCCGGAGGGGTGGAAAATTTTCCCGGCGATTCCCGAGATTTTTGCTTGCCGCCCGGGTAAAACGGGCGGATAACGGAATTGAATCCAAACCATCCTCATTGTTTATGAAAATCTCCGGTACCGTCAGCGGGTTGTTGCATCACAAAGGGGCGGTCATCTGGTCGGTGACTCCCGAGGCGAAAGTCTATGAAGCCATCCAGATCATGGCCGACAAAAACATCGGGGCATTGCTCGTCATGTCCGGGGAAAAACTGGTGGGCGTGATGACCGAGCGTGATTATACCCGCAAAGTGGCCTTGCAGGGGCGGTCCTCCAAGGAAACCACGGTGAAGGAAATTTTGAGCCCCAAGGTGTTTACCGTGACGCCGCACCATGGCATTGAAGAATGCATGAAGCTGATGACCGAAAACCGCGTGCGGCATCTGCCGGTTGTGCACGAAGGGAAGGTGTTGGGCGTGGTTTCCATTGGTGACCTGGTGAACTGGACCATCTCCGCCCAGAACGCCGCACTGGATCAGATGGAGCAATACATCTCCGGCGGCTTCCCCCAGCCGGCTGTCTGAGCGGGGCGGGTTTTTTGGAAGGTTTGGGGAAAATCCACTTGCATCCCGCCAGTGCCGCCATAGCTTTGTACCAGCCCGGTTGAAGCATTGCCTTCCGCCGGGTTCAAGGAATCGGCAGTAAACCAAACTATAAAACCAAGGACATAGCCATGGATACCACTCCGCCTCCCACCCCGATCGCTGCTCCCGCCAACGAAGACCGAACCATTGCCATCGTCAGTTACCTGACCTTGTTGGGCTTCATTGTTGCGCTGGTGCTGCACAGCAACAAAAAAACCCAGCTTGGGGCTTATCATCTCCGGCAGATGTTGGGATTTTTTATTACCGGCCTTTGCATGCCGATCTTGATGTTCATTCCGATTCTGGGATGGATTGCATTTCCGATTGTCGGGATATGTCTGTTTGTGTTTTGGATCATGGGCCTAATAGCTGCCATCAACGGCCAGATGAAGCCCATGCCGGTGGTTGGCCCCCTGTACCAGAAGTGGTTCGCCAATACCTTTCAGGCATAATTCGCTTGGCGTAGCACCCCGCCGAAATTGCCGACCTCAGCCGGCCCGTGCCAAATTGGGGCGATAACCGCACCGGTATCTGCTTGTCGTGCCCTGCGATTCCGGGGTGTTTCCGCTTTACAAGGCGGCCCGCCGCTGGCTAGCGTTTCCGAAATCACGTCTTCCAATTGTCTTATGAAAAAATCCAGCCTGCTCGCGGGTCTGTTGTTTGCTCTCTTTGCGCTAGTATCGGCTTCCTTTGCCGAGGTACAAGTCACCGTGGAACATCACGATGCCGACCACACCGATGCCGGGTTTCATTTTGAAAAAGTGCCGCCCCCTTCGCAAAACGATGCCGCCACTTCTGCCGCCTTTGAGTTAATCTCCGGTAACGGGGACCAAGCCGGAGGGGAACTCATCAAGCTCCATGACGGCCAGGTGCCCACCGAGGAGGACCAACCTTCCGAGAATTGTTTTTTTGGCATCGGCACTACCGAAGGCCGGGTGCTGGTGGATCTGAACAAACCCATCGCCATCAAACAGGTCAACACCTACTCCTGGCACAGCGATTCGCGCGCGCCGCAGGTGTATGTGCTCTACGGCAGCGATGGCAGCGCCACGAATTTCGATGCCCGTCCGGAGAACGGCAAGGCGCCCGAAGCCTGCGGCTGGAAATTGCTGGCGCGGGTGGACACCCGGCCCAAGACCGGCCAGTCCGGCGGCATCTACGGCGTCAGCATCTCCGACACCACCGGCAAGCTGGGAGAATACCGCTATCTGCTCTTTGATGTTTCCCCTACCGAGACGGACGATTCTTACGGCAACACCTTTTACAGCGAGATGGACGTGGTGGACGCCGACAGCACCACGCCCGGGGCCACCGCGGCGATGGCCCCGCTGCCGTTCGTCACCAACACGGTGGATGGCGTTTGCGAAATCGCCATTGATACTTCCGCCGCGCCGGACCTGAGCGACTGGGCCCAGCACAAGTTGGCTCCCGCGCTGGCCGGCTTCTTTCCCGAGATCGTCAAGATTCTGAATTGCGACGGCTACGTGCCGCCGAAACGCTTTACCGTCACCATCAAGCCGATGCCGGGCGTGGCCAATACCAGCGGCACTCGCGTGACCGCCAGTTCCGACTGGTTGCGCGGCGAACTCGACAAGGAAGGGGTTGGCGCGCTGATTCACGAGGAGGTCCACGTGGTGCAGTTGTACCACCAGAACCGCCGCGGTGCGCGGCATATCCCCGATTGGCTCATCGAAGGCATCCCCGACTACATCCGCTGGTACAAGTATGAGCCGCAAAGCCACGGCGCGGACATCTCCCGCCGGGGTCTCGCCCGGGCGCGTTACGACGGGATGTACCGCATCAGCGCCAATTTCCTGAACTACGTCTCCGAGAAGTACGACACCAATCTGGTTACCAAGGTGAATGCCACCATGCACGACGGCACTTACAGCTCCGACATCTGGACCAAACTTACCGGCAAGGATTTGGAGGCTCTGAATACCGAATGGAAGGCGGCATTGGAAAAAGAATTGGGAGTCGTGGCTTCAACCACCGCCACCACCAACGCCCCGGCCGGCAAATAATTTTTGTCGGTGCCGGGCAATGCCGGGATAAGCCGTTTATTTGAAATGACCCAACGCGGAGTTGGTCAGCCGAACTTGGCGCTACTCCGCGACGTGCCAGATCAAAGTCCTCTCCGGGAGGAGAAGATTTAGGTGAGGGCGGGCGTGACTTTTGCATCACTGTCTTAACGCCGCCGTTTAATCTCATCCGGAATTACGGCTCACGCCGGCTTGGCCAGCTTCTTCAGCAGCACCTTGGACTTGCGCCCGCTCTGGTCATACTTCTCGCGGCGGGCGGGGGGCAGGTCGTCGGGCGTGCCTTCCACAAAGCCGCCTTTGGACTGGAAGTAGGTAAACGCCTGGGTGGACAGTGTGAGCAGTTCATCGAGTCCCGCTTCCCGGGCCTTGCTTTCCACGAACTGGATCAGCTTCCGCCCGATGCCCTGGTTCTCGTGGGAATGGTTCACGTACAGGCAGGCCAGTTCGCCTTTGTTCTGCTCGGGATAAATATGCAGGGCCACGCAGGCCACCGGGTTCTTATCAATCTCAAACAGGTAATAATCGCCCAGGTTTTTCTCGATCATGGACCGCGTCCGCCGGGCCAGCTCCTCGTTGGCCACGGAATTCTTGGTCAGCAGCAGAATCTGCCGGACATCCTTCTTCAGGGCCTTGCGGATCTGCTGGTATTCATTGGCGTAAATGAGCGTGCCGATGCCTTCGTTGGAAAACACCTCGGCCAGCAACGCCTCATCCACCCGGCCATTGATGATGTGCACCCGCGGCACCTGATGGCGGATGCAGGCATCTGCCGCATGCAGCGCCTTGGAGAGTTGCTCGGGCGCAAACTCGTTCCGTTTGGTGGCGAGCAGTTGCTCCAAATCGCTGGCGAGCATCTGCCGGATGAGGCCGCTTGGGGAGGTCAGGCCGTCCTGGTCGGTAATATAAATGAGCTTGGTGGCCCGCAACGCATCGGCCAGCGCCACCGCCACACCATCGGAATTGACGCGATAGGTTTTGCCGTCGCCGTCAAAGCCCAGCGGCGGAATGATGGGCACGATGCCTTGCGCCAGCAACGTCTGCAGCAGTTCGGCATCCACCCGTTCCACCTTGCCGGTGAAGAGATGGTCCACCCCCTGGATGATGCCCATGGGATGGGCGATGACGGCATTGGTGCAGACGGCCCGCAGGTCATTGGCGGAAAGCCCCTCGAGAATTTCGTGCGTGAGGCGGTTGGACGCCGTGAGTGCGAGCTTGAGCGTCTCCGCGTCGGTGATGCCCGTGCCGTCCAGGTTGGAGGCGGTGACCTGCTGCGCCTCGGCCAGGTTTTTGATTTGCGCGGCGGCCCCGTGTACCAGCACCACGCGGATGTTCAGCGAACGCAGCACCGCCACATCCAGCAGGATGTTGGCGAAGTTCTCGTCCGTGACGATGGTGCCGTCCACCGCAATGATGAACGTTTTCTCCCGGAACCGGGGAATGTATTGCAGGATGCCCCGCAGATCAGTCAGTTTCACTGGAGCGCGAGAATAATGCCGCGGCGCGGCAGGTCAAATTGAATTGTGATCCTCAGC
Source organism: Dongiaceae bacterium (assembly GCA_035492855.1). Taxonomy (GTDB): domain Bacteria; phylum Verrucomicrobiota; class Verrucomicrobiia; order Limisphaerales; family JAFMIX01; genus JAFMIX01. The sequence goes on from DATJIU010000257.1 coordinate 8,958, forward strand.
GGACGGCGGCGGGGAACAGGATGTTCTCCAGCGCCGCCAGACACCGGGTGTTTTCCGCCGGGGTGCCGATGGAAATGCGGATCCATTCGCCCAACTGGTAGCCGCCCATGGGCCGCACGATCACGCCCGCCTTTTGTAGTTCATTAAAGACCCGCTGGCCTTCGCCCACCCGCACGAGGATGAAGTTGCCGGCCGACGGGATGAATTCCAGCTTCAGCCGCCGGAACGCCTGGGCGAAGAAATCCAGGCCGCCAAAATTATTCTGCCGGGTCTGGCGCACGTGTGCGGCGTCGTCCAACGCGGCCAGCGCGCCGGCCTGGGCCATGGCATTCAGGTTGAACGGTTGCCGGATCTTTTCAAACGCCGCTACCAGGTCCGGATGGCCGATGCCGTAACCAATCCGCAGTCCGGCCAGCCCGTAGATTTTGGAAAAGGTGCGAAGCAACAGCAGATTGCGCTGCCGTCCCTGACGGACCAAGGCCACCAGGTCCAGCGGGTCTTCCAGGAACTCCACGTACGCCTCGTCCAACACCAGCAGCACCTGGTCTGGCACCTGATTGATCAGATTAATGAGCGCGGCGCGGTCGGCCAGGGTGCCGGTGGGGTTGTTGGGATTGGCCACAAACACGATGCGCGTGCGCGGTGTAATGGCGGCCAGCATCGCCGGCAAATCGTGGCCGTAATTTTTGGCGGGTACGGTCACCAGTTCCGCGCCGAACAGCCGGGTGACGATGGGGTACACGGCAAAGCAATATTGCGACACCACCACCTCCGTGCCGGGCGCCAGCAGGGCGTGACCCACGAATTCGATGAGTTCGTTTGAGCCGTTGCCGAGGACCAGGAAGCCCGGTTCGATGCCGAGTTTTTCCGCCAGCTTCTGCTTGAGATAAAAGGCGTTGCCGTCCGGATACAGATTCAGGCTGGGCAGCAGTTGCTGCATGGCCGCGAGCGCACGGGGCGATGGGCCGAACGGATTCTCGTTGGAGGCCAGCTTGATGATGCCGGCGGGATCGAGCCCCAGTTCGCGGGCGACATCTTCAATGGGCCGGCCCGGCTGATAGACCGGGATTTGTTGCAGGGCGGGATTGAGGGGAAGCGACATGGCGGCAGGCTCAGAGCAGGCTCAGGATTTTGTCCACGTCCACGTTTTTGGCGATGAGGTCGCGGATCAGGGAAATTTTTCCGGTATCGGCCGGCCGGGTTTTGACGGTCAGCCGGTCCACCTCCGAGGCCACGCGGAAGCTGTCTTCCTTGGCCAGCAACACGGGGTAGGGCAGGTCCTGGATGACCTTGAGCACTTCGGGTGCGGGCCGCAAGTTGCCGGTCAGGACAATGCCCGCCATCGGTTCGGAATCCACCCGGCGCAGGTGGGCTGCGGCGGCGTAAATCAAATCCTCGCGGTCGCCGGGCGTGATGAGCAGCACCCCGCGCTTGAAAAAATTCTTGGCGTTGTTAACCCCCATCGCCCCCACCACCACGTCCTCCACCAGGTTCTGCATTTCCGCGGACCGGTTCAGGGGCTCGGCATTGAGTCCCTCGGAAACGGCGTTCAACGTGGGGTTGGCGAGGATGCGCTGGTGCGGAATCACTCCCAGCAGTTCCAGCCCCTTGCGCTTGAGGCCGCGCCGGGCGAACTCGGTGATGTAATCCATCTTTTCTTCCAGCACCTTGTTCAGGATGACGCCGATGACCTCCACGCCCTCCTTTTCAAACAGCGCCTGGTTGAGCGTGACTTCATCAATCGGTTTGCCGATGCCGCCGCGGCTGACGATGATGACCTTCGCGCCCAGCGTCTTGGCCACCTGCGCGTTGGACAGGTCAAACACCGCGCCCACGCCGGCGTGGCCCGAGCCTTCGCACAGCACAAATTCCTTCTCCCACGCCACGCGGTCAAACGCCTTCTGGATGCGGCGCACCAGGGTGTCGTTGTTGGCCGCCTCCAGGTATTTGCGGGTAAAATCCGGCTCCACCGCAATGGGGCTCATGTCCACCAGCGGGCAGTTCAGCTGGTACACGCTGTCCATCAGCACCGAGTCCTCGTCAATCTTCTGTTCCTCGATCTCCACGAAGCGCTGGCCCACGGGCTTGATATAGCCCACGCGGGGATACTTGTGTTGCAGCGCGGCGATGAGGCCGAGGGAGGTGGTGGTTTTGCCGTCATTCATCCGCGTGGCGGCAATGAAGACGCGGGGAGTGGTGGTGTTCATGTCAAGGCAACCAAAGGAAAAAATCAGCCCTCTTCGCCCGGCAGTTTTTCGCCGGCCCCCGGATAAAGTTTGTTGTACTCCACGGACTGCACCCCCACGATGGCCGCCACGCCGAGAATGTCGTGCGCGTTGGACCCGCGGGAGACGTCCGCTGCCGGCCGGTCCATGCCCAGCAAAATCTGGCCGTAGGCATTGGCGCGGGAGATGTGGCGCACCAGCTTGCTGGCGATGTTGCCGGAGTTCAGGTCGGGGAATATCAGCACGTTCGCGCGACCGGCCACCTTGCTGTCGGGTAGCTTGCGCGTGGCAATCTCGGGAACCAGTGCGGCGTCCACCTGCAGTTCGCCGTCAAAGTCCGCCTCCAAATTTTTCTGCTGCGCCTTTTGCTGGGCGAGCACCGTGGCCGCCTGCACCCGGCCGATGGAGGGATGCGTGGCGCTGCCCTTGGTGGAATACGAGAGCAGGGCCACCCGGGGCCGGACCCCCAGCAACTGCCGCGAAAGTTGTGCCGTGGACACCGCAATGTCCGCCAGTTGTTCTACCGTGGGCTCGGGAATCACGCCGCAGTCGCCCATGAACAGCACGCCCTTTTCGCCGAACCGCGTATCCTCCACTTCCATCACCTGGCAACTGGAGGCCGTGGTGGCTTGCGGGGCCACCTTGATGATCTGGAACAGCGGGCGCAGCACGCCGCCGGAGATCTCGCTCGTGCCGGAAACCAGGCCGTCCGCCTGGTGCATGGCCACCATCATGGCGCCGAAATAATTCACCTTCAGCATCGCCTCGCGGGCCTCGCGGTCCCGGATGCCCTTGTTGCGCCGCAACAGGGCGAAGCGGTGCACAAAATTGTCCAAATCCTCGCTCTCGGCGGGGTTGATGATGCGGATGCCTTCCAGCGACAGGTTCAGGTCCGCCGCCACCTGTTTGATCTGGGCGCGGTCCCCCAGCAGGATGGGTACGCCCAGCCGCAGGGAATGAAACTGGCGGGCCGCCTGGAGTACCCGGGGCTCAGTGCCTTCCGGGAAGACAATCCGTTTGGGATGCCGTTGCAACTTTTCGATGACCGTGCCGATAAAACGCATGGCGTTAGTTTACAGTGTCAGTATGAAACTGCAATCGTGAGATTTGCTGTAGCCTATAGTGCGACCGGCGTGTGCTGGAAACTTTCTGTCACTGGAGGTCCCGGGTTGGAGGCAATGCGGTCGTCTTGGGCAGATAATTCGAATTTTCCTTCAAGGCGGCGGTGGCCTGCTCTTTGACTTTCAGGGCGAGTCGGTTTTTCGGGTCGCGAGCCAGGGCGACGTTTGCGGCATCCGCGGCATTCGGATAACATCCTAACACCAGCCAAGTCTCAGCGAGCAACGACGGGGCCCGAACCCCACGGTTTAGGGTGGCCGCCGCTGCCAAGAAGGGTATCGCCTCGCTGAATCGTTTGAGTTTGCAATAGCACACACCGAGCAATTCGTACGTCTTGTAATGCGGCTGCTCGACCGCAGCCTGATGGAGCAAGACGATAGCTTCTGCAAAGGCGTCGGTTTCCATCAGCCGTCGTGCCGCATCAAAACGTTGGCTGGCAGCCGAACGCCCGCGCTCATCAAAAGGTTCTTGAACTTGGAGTGGCATAACACAGCAAGAGTGAGCAATAAGATTTCTTAACCTACCCAGGTTAAAGGATCCTGTCCATGGTTTGGAATATAAGGTTTCACCGGAATTGACGGAGCCGTTTCCGAAGCGAGGCAATCCTGACGCGGCGCCCCGCTCCGGGAAATGACCTCGAACTACCCCAAACGAAGCCAAACGAACCCAAATTGTTTCAGCTCTAATAATTGTTGTAAGTCTTTTTCCCATAGTTAAATACGAAATAATTGCGCTCCAAAAAAATTGGGTTCGTTTGGTAATTGTCCTTGCGGACGGCCAGGACAAGTGCGGAATTCGGAGTGCGGAGTGCAGAATGGGCCGATGCATGGTCAAGCGATTGCGGGCATAAAAGCGGTTTGATCTGGTTTGATTGGGCCGGATTGCGCCGGAATTCCAGAGCGCGAGGGCTCGCCGAAACCGACGCGAATCCCTGACTTCCCCCTGACCGCCGGTATTCCTTGATAGCCGGGAACGGCTCGCGAGGACGCTCGCCCCACCGATTTCCGGGACACCGCACCGGTCGCCTTGCAGCAAACGGGTTGGCATGACGCTCTCCTCGGCCCGGAGGCCGGCTCTGGCTGCGGTTTTTCGCATACCATCCAGCATTCTATCACGGCCCCAACCAGCATGTGGTTTAACCATTAACCCTATTTTTGGAGGCAAAAAATGCGGGTTTAAAAGTTTAAACCAATTCCGGGAAAAGGGGTTGCAAATTTTGAAAACTAAAAAACCGCAAAATCAATGTTAAAACAAAATGCAGGGTAAACCACCAAGTAACCAGGAAACCAAGGTGCGGATGACTACGCTCCGGACATAAGGTGTCACCACCTCCGGGGCTTTAATTTTTTTCGTCGTTTACCCACGGTTGGCACCGTGGGCTACTATCGGTCGTCGCTCCGCGACTGAAAGCAGCGGCCCGCTCGGTGAAGGCATGGTTCTGAATGAGCGCCGTGCAATTCGGTCCTTCCCGTTTGGTGTCGAGCAATGTGCTGCGATTCGCTGCCCGAGGTCAGGCCCAGAACACGGCCATGAGGAGGGAGAGGGTGCTGATGAAGACCCAGAGCACAATCGCATGGAGCGCCGCCTGGCGGCCCACGGTGCGCAGCAGCCGGGGCGTCAGGGTGGCGCCAATCAATCCCAGCACCAGTGTCAGACCCCAGCGCGACACTTGCGTGATTTCCGGACTCCACCCGGCCACGGACGGCACCAGGCTGCGCAACAACGAGGCCAGCAGGAAGAACCCGATGAACCACGGCACATGCTTGGGCGACCAGCGGCGCTGGTGCGCCTGGGGTTTCTCCGCGTCATGATGTTTCCGGGTTTTGGTGCCGGCCAGGTAAGCCATCGCCAGCGTGAGCGGGATGATCCAGAGCGAGCGCGACAGCTTCACCGCCGTGGCGGTTTCCAGCGCCTGCGGGCCGTAGCTGAACGCCGCGCCGACCACGGACGAGATATCATGGATGCCCACGCCGGCCCAGACGCCGAACTGATGCTGGGTCAGATGCAAGGCATGGCCCACCAACGGGAACAGGTACAGCGCCGCGGCATTAAGCAGAAAGACAATGCCGAGCGCCACGGCAATCTCCGCCTCCGTGGCGGCAATGACCGAGCCCACCGCCGCGATGGCCGAGCCGCCGCAGATGGCGGTGCCCGCGGCGATCAGCCGCGCGGTTTGCGGTTCGACCGACAGTTTCCGGCCCAGCCAGTAACCCAGGGCCAAAGTGGTGCCGATGGTGGCGGCGGCGAACGTCGCGCCCCGGTAACCGGCCTGCAAGATGACGGGCAGGTTCATGCTGAAACCCAGCAGCACCACGCAGACCTGCAACAGTTTCTTGGCGAACTTCGCGCCGTGATGTGGAAAAGGCGTACCGGCCACCAGCGCAAAAATCATCCCCGCCGCCAGCGCCAGCGGCGGGGTGCCCCACACGGCCAAAAAACCCACGATCAAAACGAAGGCGGCGGGCCGGACATATTTTTCCGCCGGGGCGGGCGGGGTGACGGCCGGCGCGTGAGGGGTGGGGGCGGAAGGGGGAGTTGAATGCGATGCCGGATGCAACAAGGATGAATTCATAATCAACGCTGTCATTTTGCCGCCGCCCGAAACATAGAACAAAGACATAGTATTTATATGAAACATAGCTTATAGTTATGTCATGAATCGCAATCACCTGGCCTTGTTTCATGCGGTGGCGGAGATGGGAAGCATCAGCGGCGCGGCGGCGCGGCAGCACATCAGCCAGCCGGCGGTATCCAAGCAAATTCGCGAACTGGAGGGGGAATTGGGCGTGGCCCTGCTGGACCGGCTGTCGCGCGGGGTGCGGCTTACCGAGGCCGGACGGTTGCTGGCGGATTACGCGCGGCGCTGGACCGGGCTGGAGCGCGAGGCTGGGCGGGCCATCGCCGAATTACGCGGCCTGCAACGGGGCCAGTTGTCCATTGGCGCGAGCACGACGATTGGCAATTACCTGCTGCCCCCGGTGCTGATTGAATTTCACCGGCGGCATCCCCGGGTGGACGTGCGGCTGGAAATTGCCAACACCCGCGCCATCCAGCATGCCTTGCTGGAAGGCTCGTGGGAGCTGGGCTTCACCGAGGGCATCATTGCAACGGAGGATTTGGAGAGCGAAGTGTTCCACCGCGACGAACTCGTCATTGTGGTGCCGCCAAAACATCGATTGTTGGCCCTACGCCGGGTGACGGCGCGCGATTTGGGAAAGGAAGACTGGATCATGCGCGAGGAAGGTTCGGGCACGCGGGATGTGGTGGAGCGGGCCTTGCGCAAGCAGCGCCTCAAGGTGAGCCCGGCGATGGCGCTGGGCAGCGCCGAGGCCATCAAGCAGGCGGTGGCGGCCGGGCAGGGGGTGGCCATGATGTCGCGCCTGGTGGTACGGCGCGAACTGGCGGCGGGCACGCTGGTGCAATTGGCGGTTCCGGAACTGGCGGTCCTCCGGCCGCTGCACTTGCAACAGTTGCGCGGGCGAAGCGATAGCCCCATCCGGCGCGAATTTCTAAGCATCCTGGCGGCGATGTTGCGTCCGGAAACCGGGGCAACCACCCCCCAAAAAACAACTCCGCGAAGATAGGCCGGGGTGACTCCCGACCGCCTTCGCGGAGTGCCTTTACGACGGGGCTAGTCGTCGTTTTTCAGGATGGCGAACCGGCTGGTCTTGCCACTGACCAGGTTGATGATGACGCCGCGTTTGAGGTCAACGTTCTTCAGCGCGGCGCGGAACTCGCGGGGATTGGTCACGGGCTGCTGGTTGATTTCGGTGATGATGTCGCCGGGCTTGATGCCTTGCTCATCGGCCAGGCTGCCCTGGTCCACCCCGGTCACGATGACGCCGGGGGTCATGTCCACGCCGAACTGGTCGGCCAGGCCGTGGGTGAGCGCCTGCACGGTGAGCCCGAGGCTGGAGGCCTCGTCCGACGTGGCGGAGGCGGGGCGCACCGCGTCGTCGGTGGCGTTGTCGTCCCAGACGCCGGGGGTGATATCAATGTCCACGTTCTTGCCGTTGCGCACCACTGCCAGGGTGACGGGCCGGCCAATTTTCTTGGTGCGGATTTCATCCTTCAACTGTTGCGCGGTACTGACGGGATGGCCATCCACGGCGGTGATGACGTCGGTGGGCTTGAGGCTGGATTTGGCGGCGGGGCTGTCGGGCATGATGGACTGCACGACCACGCCGTCATTCACCCCCTTGATGAGGCCCTGGAAATCGGGATCCTCACGCAGGCCGCGAATGCCGATGCCGAGCCAGGCGCGGGTAAACTTGCCGTCGGTGATGAGCTTGTCGGCCACTTCCTTGGCCAGATTGATGGGGATGGCAAAACCGATGCCGGTGTGCAGGCCCTGGATGAGTGTGTTGATGCCGATGACTTCGCCATCAATGTTCACCAGCGGGCCGCCGCTGTTGCCGGGGTTGATGTTGGCGTCGGTCTGGATGAAGTCCTGGTCCATGCTGGGGTCGTAGATGACGCTGGACCGGCCCTTGGCGCTGACGTGGCCGAAGGTGACGCTGTAATCCAGGGAGAAGGGGGCGCCGATGGCGATGGCGAACTCGCCCACGCGGGTCTTGGAGGAATCGGCGAGCTTGGCCACGGGCAGGTCGTCGGCATCAATCTTGATGACCGCCACGTCGGACTGCGGGTCCGTGCCGCGCACGGTGGCGGGGAAGCGGCGGCCGTCCTTCAGGCGCACTTCAATTTTGGACGCGTTGTCCACCACGTGGCGGTTGGTGAGGATGTAACCGTTTTTGCGGATGATGATGCCGGAGCCCTGGCCCTGGATTTTTTCCTGGGGCTGGGGCGTCATCTGGTGGTGGAAGTACGGGCGGAATTCCCGCGGCAGCATGTCGAGCGGATTGTTGTCATTGTTGTCGTCCGCGTTGGGGTCGGATTTTTCGGTGACGTTGATCACCACCACGCAGGGGGAAACTTCGTCGGCCACTTCAATGAAGGCCTGGTTGAGCTGCTTGGCCAGGTCGAGACTCGCCGAGGCGTGGGCGGCGGGGATGCCCGGCGCCGCGACCAGCAGGGCGGCAAGCAACCATGCGGATTTCAAATTCTTTGTTTTCATAAATGTCATGTACGGTTTGGAGTCGTTTTAAACCTTGGTGTTCAAAAAATCTGCCGGGAGGCAGCGGTGCGAGCCAGTCTTTTCCCCGATTTGGCGCCCGGCAGACCGGCGAGAATTGGCCGGGTCCGGGCTGCAAAAAGTTCCGGCAAACTCATTGCGCCGGGTTGACTTGCTGCGACGCGCCCGGTAACTTGGCTTCCAGTTTAACACTCCGGCCATGCTCGAAATCATCGAAAAGCTGCTCATACTCCAGGATCGCGACCGTCACATTACCCAAGTTCAGACCCAGCTCGAGCAGATCGGGCCGGAGCGTGCCGCCCTCAAGCACAAGGCTGCCAGCACCCAGGCCGGACTGGAAGCCGCCAAACAGAAGGGCAAGCAGATTGAATCCGAAAAGAAGCGGCTGGAGCTGGAGGTCGAGACCAAGAAAAGCCAGATCGAGCGCTACGCCAACCAGCAGTTGCAAACCCGCAAGAACGAGGAATATCGCGCCCTGGCCCACGAAATCGAAACTTGCAAGGCCGACATCACCAAGATTGAAGACCAGGAAATCGAGCTGATGGAGCAGGCCGAAGTCGCCGCCAAGGGCATTGCCGCCGCGCAAGTCGCCGCCAACGAAGCCAAGAAGCTGGTGGACGGGCAGATCGCCGAGCTCGACGCCCGCGAACAGAATTTGCAGAAGGAACTGGTCCAGTTGCAGAGCGACCGGGGCAACCTCGCCGCCGCCGTGGAGGAGGGCACCCGGTCCCGCTACGAACGGTTGATGCGGAACAAGGGCGGCACCGTGGTGGTGGGCATAACCCACGGGGTATGTGGCGGCTGCCATATGAAATTGCAGACCCAGATTGTGGTTTCCTGCCAGGCCCAGCAGGAGATTGTGACCTGCTCCAACTGCGGGCGCATTCTTTACCACACGAGCGACATGGATCTGGCGTTCAAGGACTAGCCGGCCCCCCTCCTGATTGCCTTGGGAGCCTTCGATGGGCTCCCGATTTCAACCCGCGCGGCGGCCCGGTCTTTCCCCGGCTTGTTTAATGGCGGCGGCTGCGGTAAGCTATTCCTGATTTTGGAAGGGCGGAGAACCGCTCCGGCGCAAGCCGGGGAGGAAAGTCCGAACACTCCAGGGCGCGATGCTGCGTAACTCCGGTTTCGCCGGAGATACACGCAGGCGCCAAGTTGGAAGACTTGGCGACGGACAGTGCCACAGAAAATTAAACCGCCGGCGGGCGCAAGCCTGCCGGTAAGGGTGAAAAGGTGCGGTAAGAGCGCACCGCGCGAAGCGCAAGCAACGCGGCACGGAAAACCCCATCGGGTGCAAGGCCAAATAGGAAACCGAGGAGCGGCCCGCTCCGTGGCCGCGAAAGCGGACCGGTTTCGGGTAAGGCTGCTAAGACAAATGGTTCTCTCCGTCGTGCAAACGGCGCAGACAAAATTCGGCTTACAGCCCTTCCAAAATCACTCTCCTGGGCCGCGGTTGCCGGGCAACGCTTTCGACTTGAAGGGTCATTTTTTCAATGGGGAAACGGTTCCCGCTGGTAGGACTTGAGCGGAGGCAACTTTGCATTTGCCCCCGGCCCCGCTCCCCGCATAATCCGCGCATGGACAAAAACCGGGTCGCGGACATTCTGACGGAAATCGGCACGTTGCTGGAGTTGAAGGGAGAAAATCCTTTCAAGACCCGCGCGTATGTCAACGGCGCCCGCACCCTGGAGGCGCTGGCAGAGCCGCTGGACAAAGTGGTGGCGGAAGGCCGGCTGGGCGAATTGAAAGGCATTGGCGACGCGCTCCAGCAGAAGATCACCGAACTCGTCACCACCGGGAAGCTCAAGTATTACGAAGATCTCAAGGCATCCATCCCGCCGGGGCTGGTGGAACTGCTGGAGATTCCCGGCCTGGGCCCCAAAAAAATTCAGGCGTTGCATGAGACGCTGGGCATTGATTCCGTGGCCAAGCTGGAAGCCGCCTGCAAAAACAACCAGATTGCCAACCTGGAAGGCTTTGGCGAGAAGACGCAGACCAATTTGCTGGAGGGCATTGCGCGGCGGCGGTCCTACGCCACGAAACACCTGCTACACCAGGCGTTGCGGGCGGCGGAGCCGTTGCTGGAAAATTTGCGGGAGCATCCGGAAGTCATCCGGTGCAGCACGGCCGGCAGCCTGCGCCGGTTCAAGGAAGTTATCGGGGACCTCGACTTGCTGGCGTCCTCCAAAAAGCCAAAGGAAGTCATTGCGGATTTTGTGAAGCTGCCGGGCATCCTCAAGGTCATCGCCCAGGGCGACACCAAGGCCACGGTGATTTTGGAGGAAGGCATCCAGTGCGATCTGCGGGTGGTGAGCGACGCGGAATTTCCGTTTGCCCTGGCGTATTTCACCGGCAGCAAGGAGCACAACATCGTGATGCGGCAGCGGGCGATTGCCCGGGGCCTGCGCCTCAATGAATACGGCCTGTTCCGGTCGCAGGAGGAAACCCGCGATCCCAAGCTGCTGGTGCACTGCCAGACCGAGGAAGATATTTTTGCGAAACTGGACCTGCCGTACATCGCACCGGAACTGCGCGAAGACCACGGCGAATTTGCCGTCGCGGAGAAGAACGAGCTGCCCCGCACGCTGGAGTGGACCGATCTGCGCGGCGCGCTGCACAACCACTCCACCTGGAGCGACGGCCGCAACCGGCTGGAGGAAATCGCCGCGTACATGGAGGACCTGGGCCTGGAATACTGGGCCATCACCGACCACTCCAAATCTTCCGTGCAGGCCAAGGGGCTGGATCCCGTCCGGCTGCGGCAGCAGTTGCAGGAAATCAAAAACATCAACGACCGTCTGGCGGGCGAGGGGCAGGAGTTCCGGCTGCTCACCGGCTCGGAAGTGGATGTGCTCAAGGGCCGGCTGGATTTTGACGATGATTTGTTGGCGGAGCTGGAAGTGGTGGTGGCCAGCCTGCATGTGCCCGCCCGCGACGAGGCGGAGAACACCAAGCGCCTGATTCACGCCGCCGAAAACCCGTTTGTCCACATGCTCGGGCATCTGACGGGCCGGCTGTTGCTGGAGCGCGAGCCGTATCCGGTGAACCAGGAGGCGGTGATTGACGCTTGCGCTGCCACCGGCACGTGGATTGAACTGAATTGCAACCCGCGGCGGTTTGACCTCGACTGGCGGCTGTGGCAATACGCCAAAAGCAAGGGCGTGAAGTGCGTCATCAACCCGGATTCCCACCGCAACGAGCATGCTGACTTTCTGCGATTGGGCGTGGGCGTGGCCCGCAAGGCCGGCTTGGAAAAGGCGGATGTGCTTAACACCCTGCCGCTGGCCAAGCTGCGGAAGGAATTGCGCCGGAAGCGGGACCGGAACCGGTAGTCAAAAATGAGAACGATTATTGCTTCGCTGGTCTGGACCTTGGGTCTCGCCTTCCTGGTTTCCGGCAACGTCCTCGTGGCCGCACCGACGGTGACCACCCGGGCGGCGACGAGCCCCACGCCGGGCGGCGCCACGTTGAATGGCACCGCGATCAATTACAATGACCTAGGAACGCGGGCTTGGTTCGAGTATGGCCTGACCACTGATTATGGCAGCGTGAGCGGAAAACGGTCGCTAAATACTTATACCAGCACGAATGTGGTGAATTACAGCAACACCGTCAGCGGTTTGTTGGTGGCCACGGAGTACCATTTCCGCGCGGTGGCCACAAACTCCACTGGCACCAGCTACGGGGATGATTTTACTTTTACCACGTCGCCCGCAACTGCCCCGACGCTGCTTACCAACTACGCGGACGCTCCGGACATCACGAATGTCATGGTGCATGGCAAGCTGAACGCCAACGGTCTGGAAACTGCGGCCTGGTTTGAATGGGGGCTGACCACCAGCTATGGCAATGCCACCCCGCTTCTGGCCCTGAGCGGTGGCACCACCAACCAGATCTTCAATGCTTCCATTGATGGTTTGAATATCGGAACCCCATACTATTTTCGCGCGGTGGCGTCCAACAGTCTGGGAACGGTTTATGGCGTGGGACAAAGATTTGTAACGGCATTTTTTGCGAACGGGGGCACCATTCCCGGCGGTTTGCCGGGCGTCAATACCAGCTCCCAAATTTGGGGGGACTACGACAACGATGGACTTCTGGACTATATGGTTGTGGGGGCCTCGTACACCCGGGTCACCCAAATTTGGCATAACACCGGAAGCGGCTTTGAGGATGTAACAGGCGGCGTTGCGCCCGATGTGCCGCAGGGCGCCTTTGGGGCCGCAGCCTGGGGAGATTATGACAACGACGGGCGGCTGGATTTTATTCTCGCCGGAGAAGTGCCGGTCAATGGGTTTCAGCGGCCTTATACTCAGATCTGGCATAACACGGGAAGCAACTTTGTGGATGTCACCGCGACCATCGCCCCGGGCATTCCCCAAGTGGATATCCCCGCCCTGGCTTGGGGCGATTACGACAATGATGGGCGCTTGGACTTGCTGCTGACGGGCGGCCAGTTCAATGCCGGCGCCGGCACTTCGCAAATCTGGCACAATACCGGAAGCAACCTAGTGGAGGTGACCGCCACGGTGGCGCCCGATCTGACCCAAGTGGCCTGGGGAAGCGTGACCTGGGGAGATTACGACAATGATGGCTGGTTGGATTTCATCCTGTCGGGTGCGCTCCTGAACAACACCTCCGCCTGTCAAATCTGGCACAACACCGGCAGTAATTTTGTCAATGTGACAGCCACCGTCGCTTCGGACCTGCCCCAAGGACAATTTATCTCGATTGCCTGGGGTGATTATGACAATGACGGGCTGCTGGATTTTGTACTGACCGCAGGCGGTCCGCAAATCTGGCATAACACCGGCAGTAATTTTGTCAACGAGTCCAGCGCCTTTGCTCTCGGCACCCCCACGGCCGGCAGTTCAACTTGGGTGGACTATGATCTCGACGGCCGGTTGGATCTGCTGTTGGATAATTCCAAGATATGGCGAAACGGGCTGACTCCCAGCAACAGTCCGCCCACCGCGCCTACTGGGCTGGCTCTGACATTGTCGGCCCAGGGGGCCATGTTCTCCTGGCATGCCGCCACGGATGCCCAGACACCGGCGAGCGGTCTGACCTATGCGGTCCGGGCCGGCACCACGCCGGGCGGGGTGGACTTGCTTGCGCCGGAGGCGGATGCCGTGAGCGGTTTCCGCGCCGTACCCGTCGCGGGCAATGCGCAAGGGCGGTTGTTTATGCCATTGGCGGGCGTGACGAATGGGCAGACAATTTATTGGAGCGTGCAGGCGGTGGATGGCGCGTATGCGGGCAGCCCGTTTGCTGCTGAAACCAGTTTGGTCTCCATGCCCGTCCTGAGCCTGGCCACTAACACCGCAGGGAACGTCAGCGTTTCGTGGCAGCCTCCGACGTGGGGCTGGTATCTGCAAGAAGCATCAGGCCTCACCCCCGGCGCTTGGTCCGACTCTCCCCTCGGCGAGGTCAATCCCGCTTTAATCCCGGCAACCAATCAGGTGAAGTTTTACCGGCTGTTTAATCCCTGACGGCGCTCATTTCGCCGCCCAAAAAAAGCGGAATAAAACCGTTCTGAAGCTTACGGCAGGTGCTTGTGGGAACCGTCGCAGAAGGCGCCAGCCTTGGAATGTTTGCAACCGCACCAGGCCACTTTTTTGGCGGCGGGAATCTCCACCTTCAGCGGCGCCAAGCCGGTGCCCTTGTGGGAGCCGTCGCAGAACGGCTGGCTTTTGGAACGCCCGCAGGCGCACCAGTAGTACGTTCCCGGAGCGGCATCCTGCACGAACGGGAATTTTTGGAAAACCACGGGTTCACTCATAAAATGTAAAACCCGGTCCGCCGGGTCGTCAGGATTTCCGGCCTTCGGTAAGCCACCACATGACCATTGCCGGTCCGAAGCAAATGGTTAAACCAATTGGCATTGCCATGAAATTCCAAAACGTATCCATAATTTGCTGCGAGCATGCGCTGCCGGCGGCCAAACGTAAAGCAGATTTGTCCAACCAAACCATCACTTTTGCTTGTGCCGGGTGTTGGGGTTACGCGCTTTGGCAGGGCCGGTTTGTGCCACGCCATAAAACAGATGTAAGTTCCTGCATAACGGGTTTTTGAAATGGACTTTTGCCGGGTTTGTTACAATGCTGTTACAATCTTTATGTTTTCGCTGCAACAGTTGTTTGGCAAGGGCGACCGGTTTCACGAGCTGCTGGAAGCCGCCGCCCAGGAGGCCCAGGAAAGTGTCCGGCTCACCATTGAATTGATCCAATCCCCGCGCGACACCGCCAAGCTGGACGATTTGGTGCTGGCCCGCCGCAAGGAAAAGAAAATATCCGAGCAGATCAGCGAGGAGCTGGTGAAGACCTTCATCACCGGCCTGGATCGCGAGGATATCGAGTCGCTGGCGCGGACGCTTTACAAGATTCCCAAGACCGCCGAGAAACTCGCCGAACGGTTTCTCATTGCCGCGCCGCACCTGGAGGGGGTGGATCTGACCCGGCAGGCCGGGATGGTGCTCAAGGCCACGGAAACCACAGTGGCCATGGTCCGGCAGTTGCGCGCCATGGACGACCTGGAAAAAATCAAGGGGCTGAACGACAAGCTGCAGTACGTGGAAGGCGAGGCGGACAAGCTGATGAACGAGCTGTTGCGCGATCTGTACAGCGGCAAGTACGACGCCATCCGCGCCATTGTCATCCGCGATCTCTACGAGCTCATCGAGAAACTGGTGGACCGCTGCCGCGACGTGGGCAACGTGGTGATTCAGATCGTGCTGAAAAATTCCTGAGCGGCGCGCCATGATTCTCCTCTGCATCGTGGTCTTCGTGGCGCTGGTGTTCACGTACACGAACGGCTTCCACGACACGGCCAATTCCATTGCCACCGTGGTTTCCACCAAGGTGCTGTCCCCGCGGCAGGCCATTGTGCTGGCCACCATCACCAACCTGATCGGCGCCATGCTCGGTGGGGCGGTGGCCAGCTTTATTGCGACCGGCATCGTGGATTCCAACATTGTTCCGGCGGATATATCCTCCCGCATGTTGATCTGCGCGCTGGTGGCCGCCATCTTCTGGAATCTCGTCACCTGGTACGTGGGCATGCCTTCCAGTTCCAGCCACGCGCTGGTGGGCGGATTGTGTGGCGCCGCCCTGGCGGTGGCGCGGGGCAACTGGCATGCCGTGGTTTGGGTGGAAATGCCCAAGGCCGGCCAGCACTGGTGGCAGGGTGGGGGCGTGTTGTACAAGGTGATTGTGCCCACGCTGCTGTCGCCATTATTTGGGTTTCTCATCGCCTTCGTGGTGATGACCACCCTCTACATCGTGCTTCGGAACTGGCGGCCCCGCACGGTCACCCGGGTATTTGGGCTGTTGCAATTGGGCAGTTCCGCCGGCATGGGGGTCAGCCATGGCATGAACGACGCCCAAAAAACCATGGGCATCATCGCGCTCGCTCTGGTGGCGGCCACCAAGGCCGGAACGTTCGATCATTTGCCGCACTGGCTGGAATTTCTCCGCACTCCTGAGGCGTCCAATCCCAAGGAGCAATATATTGCCTTGTGGATCAAAGTGCTATGCGCCCTGACCATGGGGGCTGGCACCGCTGCCGGGGGCTGGCGCATCATCAAGACCCTGGGCCACAAAATGGTTCGCCTGCAACCGGTGCATGGGTTTGCGGCGGAAACCGCCGGGGCTGCGGTTCTGTTTGGCACCGGGCTGTTGGGCATGCCGGTATCCACCACGCACGTCATCACCACCTCCATCATGGGTGTGGGCGTGGCCAAGCGTTTCAGCGCGTTGAAACTGGGCGTGGTGGAGCGCATCATCTGGGCCTGGATCATGACCATTCCGGCCAGTGCGCTGGTGGCCTACGCGCTGGTGAAACTGGCGCAGGCATGCCACTGGCTGCCGTGAGGTCGCTGCCGGCGCAGCTTTACCGGCTGCTCGGACGGAACTGTTGCAAGCAGTGGCTGAGATAGGGGAGCAGTTGCTTCTTCCGGGAAACCACGTCCAGCAATTCATAGATGCCGGGTTCCAGGCGCGGGTAACCGATGCGTTCCAGAAAGGCCGGGTCGCCGGCTACGAGCAGCAGGGAATTTTGCGTGGTGACATCCGTGACCAGCAGGCTCGCAAACAGGTAATTGTGCTGCTTCCGGTAATCGGCCAGCGCCTCCAGCAATTCCGTCTTCCGCTTCCAGAACTGGTCGAAGCCGATTTCTTCGATCTGCGCCACGCTGAAAATATGGCCTTCCTCGGTGTATTCCTTGCAGTCGGTGGTGATGGCCTGCGGTGCGGGCTTGAGGGTCAGCAGCGAGCCGGAGGCGAACAGCTTTTCCGTGAAGGCGCGCGCGTTCACGCCGGAGAGTTGCTCCAGCTTCTTGAGAATTTCCTGGTCGCGACCGGTGGTGGTGGGCGAACTCAGGTTGAGCGTGTCAGTCACCACGCCCGCCAGCAACAGGCCGGCGATGGCGGGAGTCATTTCCACGCCTTGGCGGAAAAAGCAGTCTGCCACGATGGTGCTGGTGGAGCCCACCGGCTCGTTGCGGAACAAAATGGGTTGATGCGTGGTCAGCGCCCCGATGCGGTGGTGGTCAATGATCTCAATGATTTCCACCTCGTCGGCGCCCTGCACGGCCTGCGACAGCTCGTTGTGATCCACCAAAATCAACTGGCGGGTGACGGTTTTCAGGAAGTCGGTCTTGGACAGGATGCCCACGGTTTTGCCTTCCGGGTCAAGCACCGGGAAAATCTGGAAGCCGGAGGCGGTGGCCTCGTCGCGCACCTCGGCGAGCGGCGCATTTTCGCGGAAGCACAAGAATTCCTCGTTCAGAATGTGGCGCACGGAGACGGCCGCGCGGCACAGGGCGGCGGTGGTGGCGGTATCGTGCGGGGAGGTCAACACACTGACCTGGCGCGTCTGCGCGGCGGCGATGATTTCCGGCTTCACCGGCAGGCCGCCGGTGAGAATGAGCACGCGGACGCCTTCCTGGATGGCCAGGGCCTGCACGTCGGCGCGGTCGCCCACCACCACGGCCAGCTTTTCCCGGGGGAAATTTTCCAGGCGTTCCGTAAAGGATTCAATGCCCATGGCGCCGATCATGAGGATGAGATCCTCCTCCCGCTCGGCCTTGTGCGCGACCAGCAGTTCCCCATGCAGCGTTTGCGCCAGCTTGGTCAGCGAGGAAAGCACGCGGCGGGAATCCACCAGGCGGCTGATGGTGGGAAAAAGAAATTTGCTGAGCTTGAACAGCGACACCAATCCGCGACAACGGTGGTCCTTGTCCAGCACCGGCAGCACGCGCAGGCTGCGTTCATCCATCATGCCCAGGGCATCGGCGGCAGTGGCATCGGGCGCAACACTGAGAATGCGCGCCTGCATGACGTCGCGGACCGTGGGGGCGACATCGGCCACGAATTTCGGCGCGGGCACGCCAAACGTTTCCAGCACAAAATCAATGCGGTCGTTGGTGTC
>DATJIU010000258.1:0-3945 GCA_035492855.1 Dongiaceae bacterium
AGCGGGTGAGCCGGGCGCTGGACAAACTGCAGCGCTATTTTCACCGGCATGGGGTCACATCCACCCCGCAACTGCTGGGCGAAGCGCTGGCCGCGCATTCGGTGGCTGCGGTTCCGGCGGTCCTGGCGGCCACGGTCACGACTGCGGCCTTGTCCCATGGCGCCGCCACCAGTGGCGCCACCTTAACCCTCATCAAAGGAGCCTTGAAACTTATGGCCTGGACGAAAGTAAAAATAGCAATCGGGGCAGGCCTCGTTGTGCTGCTTGTTACCGGAACCACGGGAGTTATGCTGCATCATTTCGGGACTGAACCCGCCTACAAGGGCCGGACCGTAACTGAATGGTTGGATCAGCTGGTGGTGTACCAAAAACAGCCGACCGGACCCCAGAGTTATCGCATTGTTTATCCGACTCCACAGGAGATGACAAACAGTCCCGCATTCCGCGCCCTGATGAAGATTGGACCCAAAGCGGTCCCCGTTTTGGAGAAGTGCATTGAAGAGCGGGCAGGTTGGTCGCAACAAGTGGGTCTCGCTCGGCGAGCCAGGTTGTGGTTCGAGCTGCGGTGGAAGCTGTGGCGAAATCCCGGGTTGCTCAATTCGTCTACCTTGCCGGAACTGGATCGGTTTCCCGATTGGCAACAAGCGCGCAAAACGGCTGCGGGATTTGCATTGTTGGCGCTTGGTACCAATGAAAATGGCGGTTTTGTCCGTTATGCCGAAGCTTGCGCGCGCGCGCCCAAGCATCAATCCATTTACGGCACGAGTATTGTTGGAACCCCGGTGGGAGTCTTTTCGATGTACGTGGCTCAAGCTGCTTATTCCGAGTTGCCCGACCGGCGGGATGAAATTATTGCGGGAATCCAACAGGCACTAAACCATACCAATGCCTGGTGTCGGATCGTGGCGTTGGAATGCGTTCGGATATTTCCGGAACAACTGCCACGATGGAATCCTCGGCTGGCGGAACTCGCACAGGACAAGGATGAGATGGTGCAGAGCGCAGCCCTGAATGCTCTGTGCATGATGGTATCAACGAGAAAACAGTTGGAGGGTATGCCCGAGGCGGAAATTCACCGGATTGCGGAGGCGGTGCTGGCCAATTCTGGGACTACGAAACGCAATCGGGAGTATGCTGAATGGCTCCGTTCTCACACCAGCCCCTAGTGCGACCCTACCCGCTCAAGGATTCAGTGCCAGCGAAGTCGTCGGGGTAGGGCTGATGGGAAAGCGTGGGAGAGATCGGGGAACTCGATGTCTCTCACATACGCTCATAATTTATTGCCAAAAATAGATTGGCTCTTTTCCTATCCGGCGGACATTTATGGGTAAATGCAGCCGGTGGGCGACATGGAATTGGTGCGGGATTATGTCCGGGATCATTCGGAGGCGGCGTTTGCCGCCCTGGTGACGCGGCATGTGAATCTCGTTTACGGCGCGGCGTTGCGGAAAACCGGCAATGCCGCTGCCGCCGAGGAAATTACCCAGGCCGTCTTTGTCCTGCTGGCCCGCAAGGCGTCGCAACTGCGACCGGGAACAGTCCTGGCCGGCTGGCTGCATCAGACTACCCGCTACACGGCCGCCAGTTTCCTTCGGGCCGAAGCCCGGCGGCGCCGGCGTGAACAGGAGGCCTGCATGCAATCCCTTGTCCCGGAACCCGCACCCGAACTCTGGCCGGAAATCGCCCCGCTGTTGGAAGACGCTCTGGGCCGGCTCGGGCACAAGGACCGCGATGCGGTGGTCTTGCGATTTTTTGAGGGCAAAAGCTTCCAAGAAATTGGGGTGGTATGTGGCGTCACGGAAAATGCCGCCAAGAAACGGGTCACCCACGGCCTGGAAAAATTGCGCCGATTCTTCGCCGGCCGGGGTGTGGTTTCCACCATCGGCGGTCTGGCGGATATGATGGCCACCCATTCCGTGGCCGCCGCCCCGGCGGTGCTGGCCGCTACAGTGACCACGGCGGCATTGTCCCATGGCGCGGTGGCCGGCGGTGCCACCTTAACTCTCATCAAAGGAGCATTGAAACTTATGGCATGGACCAAGGTAAAAACGGCAATTATTGCTGTTGCGGGACTTGTTTTGGCGACCGGTGTTTCTATTGTGGTCGTTGAGCGGGTCCGGATGGAAAAGGAGTGGGTTGTCCAGGGGAAAACGGAAAGTGAATGGATCAGGAGCATTGTCTATAATGATGATGACCAACAAAGAACTCTCTGGCATTCCCTTGGGCCCAAAGGCATACAGATGTTGCTGCGAGCCATGAGGCCTCCTCCGACTGGTTTCAATGAAGCCCAGGCCAGCGCCAGTCATGACACCCGAATGCGCGCCGCCAGGCTGCTTTGCGAGTTGGGGGATTACAAGGAGGACACCAGCGCGGCTTCGAAGGTTATCCAGCTGCTCAAGGCGGAAAAGGATGACTCGGTGCGCGGATTGGAACTGGGGTACTTTGCAGTGCCCATTCAAAGCATGGATGAAAAGGACAAAGCCGTACTTTTTCCTGAATTGCTACACGCGATGCAGAGCCTTCACAGTGGAGTGCGAAACAATGCTTTGGTGGCGCTTCAGTTCTATCCCAACCGGGCCGATACGGTGGTGCCGCTGATGGTAGCTGCGTTAAAAGATCCGAGTCCGATGGTTCGAATCATGGCGGTTAAAGCTTTGAGCAAAGTTGATCCGCAGAATTCTGCCAAGATTGACTTTGTGCCGGTGCTTGTAGCCTGCCTGACTGGTTCTCCGGGTGACCCTGAGTCCGAAGCCAACGAAGCCTTGATCCTGCTGGGGGATTGGCATCGCGAACCCGACCTGGCTGTGCCCGCACTCATCCAAAGCCTCCAGAGCGCTGATCCTTATCTCCGCGCAAACTCTGCCGCTGCCTTGGGTAAATTTGGAGGCCAAGCCAAACCGGCTGTTGCAGCACTCAAGAAAGCGCTGGCAGACTCAGATGTCAATGTTCGGCGTCAGGCCGCTGCCGCTCTCAGACGTATTGACGCGGAAACCCTGGCAAAATAGCGCCTCAGCTTATCGGGGCCGTAACTCCTCAATAAATTCGACCTCGAACTATTGCCGGCGAATATTGCCAAGTGGATTCTGCGAATTGCGCCCATCTCACGAATTCAATTCGCGGCCTTCGCGGCATTCGTGGATGCTGTCACGCTGCCTGTTCGCAACATCGTTGCAAATCCCGCCGCCTTGGCCAGCGTTTCCTCGTATTCCGCCGCGGGATTCGAGTCTGCCACGATGCCTGCGCCGACATGAAAATGCGCCTGCCCGTCCTTGCAAATGGCCGTGCGGATAATGATGCTCAACTGGCTTTCGCGGTTGAATCCCAGGTAACCCAGCGCGCCGGTGTAGGGCCCGCGCGTGAGGGGCTCCAGCTCATCAATGATCTCCATCGCGCGAATCTTGGGCGCGCCGGTGATGCTGCCGCCGGGGAAGGCCGAGGCGAACGCGGCGAAATGCGTGACGTCCCGGCGCAACCGGCCTTCCACCGTGGAAACCAGATGCTGCACCTGCGCGAATTTTTCCAGTCGGGCCAGTTCCGGCACCTGCACCGACCCGTATTCGCAGACTTTCCCGAGATCGTTGCGCAACAGGTCGGTGATCATCACCAGTTCGGCGAGTTCCTTGGGGCTAGTTTGCAATTCGTACGCGAGCTGGGCGTCGCGGGTGGCATCGCTCGCGCGTGGCCGCGTGCCCTTGATGGGCCGGGTGAGGATGTGCGCCCCGCTCAACCGCAGGAACAATTCCGGCGAGGACGAAGCCAGTTGAAAATCGCCACAATCCACATACGCCGCGAATGGGGCGGGGGAAACCGAGGTCAGGCGCGTGAACAGTTCCGGGCCGGAGAACGGGCAGGGTGCGGTGAGGCGTTGCGCGAGGTTCACCTGGTAGATGTCGCCAGCGTGGATATAGCGCAAGACGCGGTCCACGGCGGCCAGAAAATCGGTGC
>DATJIU010000259.1:0-3438 GCA_035492855.1 Dongiaceae bacterium
GCTATGGACGTTAAATCGCGCTTTCTCGCCGGGCACGCAACGGTTTGGCGCCGCGGCCTGGACCGGCGACATCAATTCCTCCTGGGAAACGCTGGCGGCGACTCCGGCCAACCTCTTGAACTGGAGCCTGAGCGGCATGCCATATTGCACCTGCGACATTGGGGGATTCTTTGGAAACCCCTCGCCGGAATTGATGACCCGCTGGCTGGAGGCCGGAGTTTTCTTCCCCATTATGCGCACTCATTCCGAGGTGCATTACCCGCCACACCTGCCCTGGTTGTATGGCGATGCCGCCCGCGACGCCATGCGGCAAGCCATCCAGTTGCGGTACCGCTTGCTGCCGTATTATTACAGCCTGGCGCACAAAACCTTTGCCACGGGTGTTCCCTGGATGCGCCCGCTGGTGCTGGAATATCCTGACGATCCGCAAGTGGCCAATCTTTCGGATGAATGGCTCGTGGGCGATTCCCTGCTGGCCGCGCCATTGTTGCAGGAAGGCGGGCGGCGGTCGGTTTATCTGCCTCAGGGCGTCTGGTATGGTTTCGGGACTAATCGCGTTTATTCAGGCGGCCATTCCTTGGAAGTGACGGCCGGTCTGGATGAAATCCCGGCCTACGTGCGGGCGGGTACGATTTTGCCCCTGGGCCCGGTCATTCAACGCACTGGCGACTTGCCGGGCGGCCCCTTGGAACTGCAAATTTATCCCGGCAAAGATGCCACGTTCACCCTGGTGGAAGATGACGGGGAGACCCGGAACTATCTCCACGGGGAGACCCGGCGAACGACTTTTCAATGGGATGATCACCGGAAACGGTTGAAATGGAAACGGGAGGGAAAATACTCCGGCCCGGATGTTTTCCGGGAATTGCATGTGACGGTGTTTGACTCGGCGGGAAATTACGAAGCAAAGTGTGCTTTAACTGCTTCCGGGTCGGCTAAGCCCAAAGCGCAAAATCAATCAGGACGGGGGAACTCCAAATGAAATTAATTTCAGGTCCGGGAGAAGCTTCGGGATTATCGGCCTTGCTGGATACCGCAAGGCGGCGCCGTTTGGGAGTATTTGGTACTGTGGTGCTGCTGGCTTTGCTGTCGCACGTTTGGGGCGCCCCGGCGGTTTATCTGGACCGGACGGCATCGTTGGAAGCCCGGGTGGAGGACCTGTTCCAGCGGCTGACTCCGGACGAGAAAATTTCCCTGCTCAGCGGCACCGGCTTCACCACCCAGCCGATTCCGCGGCTGGGAGTGCCACCGCTGGCCATGGTGGATGCCGGGCAGGGGGTGCGCGGGGGCGCGGACAGCACCTTGGGCCCGGCCACGGCATTTCCTGCGGCCGTCGCCATGGCGTCAACCTGGGATTCAGATTTGCTCTGGGAGGTCGGTCGGGTCATCGGTACAGAAGCGCGGAATAAAGGTTCGGGAGCGCAAATGGTGCTCGGACCGGCCGTCAATATTCAGCGTTCGCCGCTCGGCGGGCGCAATGGCGAGTATTTTAGTGAAGACCCCTATATCTCCGGGTGTCTGGCGGTGAGTTATATCCAGGGCATGCAAAGTTCCGGGTGTGCGGCATGTGTCAAACATTTCGCGGCCTACAACGAGGAACAGGAACGTTACACCGTGGACGTGGAGGTCTCCGAGCGCGCCTTACGGGAAATTTATCTGCCGGCCTTTGCCGCGGCGGTGACCGAAGGCCATGCTTGGGCGGTGATGTCTTCGTACAATCAAATCAACGGGGTCAAGGCGACCGCCAACCCATATCTGATGCTGGATGTCTTGAAACGCGGCTGGGGCTTTGATGGCGTACTGCTCTCGGATTGGGGCGGAGTACAGGACACGGTCGGACCCCTGAATGCGGGGAACGACCTGGAAATGCCGGGACAGGAATACCTGACGCATGACCGGGTGGCCGCAGCGTTGAAGCAGGGTCAGGCGGATTGGGCGGCAGTGGATGACAGTGTGCGCCGCATTTTGCGCACGATCATCCGGGTGGGATTGCTGGATGGCACGGCGTTTAAACCCAACCCAGCGCAGGTCAATTCCCCGGAGCATCAGAGGCTGGCCCGCACAGTTGCCGCGGAAGGTATCGTGCTTTTGAAAAATAGTGGCGCAATTTTGCCGTTGAATGAGCACACAATTCAGTCCCTGGCGTGCATCGGCACCCCGGCCGTGAATTGGCAAATCGGAGCGGCAGGCAGTCCCCAGGTGACGCCGTTTTATTCCGTCAGCGCCCTGGAGGGCATCCGGAAACGGGCCGGGCCGGCCATTCAGGTCAACTATTCTTCCGGCGCCCGGGACGGCGCACCCATTCCGGAGACGGCTTTGCAATACGCCGGCAAGAGCGGCCTGCATGCCGAATATTTCGCCAATCGCAATTTGGCCGGTTCACCAGTTGTAGCGCGGCAGGACCCGCAAATTCAGTTCGACTGGAGCGATCAACCGCCGGCGCCGGCCTTGGCGCAGTCCGATTTCAGCGTGCGCTGGACGGGCAGTCTGGTGACGCCGGTTTCCGGCAAATTCAAGCTCATGATGACGGCGGATGATGGCTATCGGCTTTACCTCGACGGGAAATTGGTTGTGGATCATTGGGTGGACAGCGGCGCCACGACGCAGACTGCCGCGGTGGATCTGGTTGCCGGAACTCCCCGGGAGTTGCGGGTGGAATATTATCAGCACGGCGGCCAGGCCGTGGCCCGGCTGGATTGGGCCCGGGTGAATGCCGCGCCTTATGCGGATGCCATCGAAGCCGCGCAAAAATCCGATGTGACGCTGGTATTTGTCACCACCAAAGGCACGGAAGGCGAAGGTTCCGACCGGCGTTCCATGGCCTTGCCGGGCGATCAAGATGATTTGGTTCGGGCGGTGGCCGCGGCGAATCCCAAAACCATTGTGGTGCTCAATAACGGCGCTCCCGTATTGATGCCCTGGCTGGGGCAAGTGCCCGGATTGATTGAGACCTGGTTTCCCGGACAGGAAGGTGGCAATGCCCTGGCGGCGATTTTGTTTGGCGACTGCAATCCTTCCGGGAAATTGCCGGTCACGCTGGCGGCGCGGCGCGAGGATTATCCGGATTATGGTAACTTTCCGGGCAAGAACGGACATGTGCATTATGCCGAGGGCATCTATGTGGGTTACCGTCATTTCGATCAGGCAGCCATTGCGCCATTGTTCCCCTTTGGCTATGGGCTTTCTTACACCACCTTTGAGTATTACCATCCCACAATTTCGCACCCGGTCTTGAGCCCGAATGGCACGGTGACCGTCCGCCTGAAGGTGAAAAACACTGGCTCCCGCGCCGGCGCTGAGGTGGTGCAATTATATGTGCACGATCCGAAGCCGCCCGTGGCCAAACCGGTCCGGGAATTGAAGGGCTTCGCCCGGGTGGAGTTGTTGCCCGGGGAAACGAAAATGGTTTCGTTCGATGTTTCGGCCCGGGATTTGGCT
>DATJIU010000260.1:0-5639 GCA_035492855.1 Dongiaceae bacterium
GTGATTTGCAGGCCCACGTGAGTTTCGCCGATGGCCAGGGCCAGCACCCCATCAGAGGCCGGCCGGTCGGCCCGCTGCAAGGCGGTAAGTCCCAGGGAAAGACTGACGGGCTTCAGTTGCGCCGCCTGCAACACCCGTTCCAAAGCGCTGACCTGCGCGTGCGGCACCCCGATCAACGTGAGATACTTCTCCTTGCCGGCCAACTGGCAGGTCGAGCTGGCCTGCAACAGCGTGGTCACATCGCAGGGGAAGCCCTTTTCGGCCTCCAGTTCCACAAAGCTCGCGGCATCAGCCTCCGCCAATTCCGGCATGGTAATATGGGCCGTCAGCGCCCATTTGAGCGGCAGGCCCACCACACAATAGCGTTCCCGCACGCCGGCGGTGTTCAAATGATTGCGAATTTCCCGGCCCACGAGTTCCGGTGCCCCGGTCAATGGGTCCAAAGTCAGGGCGGCGGAAAAAACCTGCTGGACGTGCACCGAACCGTTGGTGCGGCGCAACACCACGCCTTCCAGCCGGGAGCCGTCAAGGGTCAGCCCCAACAGGGTGGACCGTGGCCGCCGCTTGGCAAATTGTACTTTCAAGACGTTGTTCATGGCGTTGGATTGGTAACCCAGGTCTGGCGGACGTTTTCCCCGAGCGCCCAGCCGAGCCGGCTGAGGTCCTGCCGATAGATGATCTTCGGGGTGCCGTCGCTGGTGTCGAAAACGAATTTCACCCGGCGGTAACCGCGGCCAAACGGCCCAATGGCGGCAATGTCGGCGATGAACTGAAAACTGCGCGTGGTGACGTAATCCCCGCGGGTGAGCGTGGTCACCACGGTGCTGGTATTGCCCAGCGCATCCAGCACCCAGGCTAGGGAATTGACGTTGTAGGGATTCTGCGCGCGGTAATTGACCAGCGTCGTGGCCGCGCCCTGGGCCGTGCCCTCATCCACGCCCAGGCCGGTGAACAGGGCCGTGAGCACCGTGGAGCTGGCGGTGTTGAGGTTCACGCGGTTGCGAATGTAGATGTTCGTGCTGGTGGTGATATCACTGGCAATCTTATCAAAATCAGTGGAAGCCATGCCGGCCTGTTTACACCGGTTGCAAAAATCCAGCATGCCGGCTAGGGTGCCATTGCCATTGGGCACCGGGTGGATCGCGCTGTAGAGCTGGCCGGCCAGACTTTCCGCACTGCTGACGCCGTCATTCTGGAACAGCTCGCGCAACTGTTCCTGCGTGGCCGTATTCACGTTGGTCAGGGCGGTGGGCGCCAGCGTGGTGGTGTCCCAGTGAAAATTCGGTTCCCGGGTGTAAACCGTGGTGTAATCCAGCAGGCCGGCATCGGCCACGCCATTGCCATTGGCATCGGTTTCATTGGCGTCCAGGATGCCATTGCGGTTGATATCTTCCCCGGCCAACAGGTCCACCGTAGCGCCATAAACCAGCCGCAGTTCATCCACAGTCTCAAACTGGTCATTCTTGTCCTCATAGCCCTGTTGCGAATAGTTGAGGCTGTATTCGCCAGAGGTGTTGGTGCTGCGCCAGTCCACAATGGCCCCGGAAAAATCAGGGGTCATGTTGGGCAGGTATTGCAGGATGTTGGAGCTGATGGTGTTCAGATTCAGCTTGCCCCCCTCGTCCACGAGGCCGAAATACGGGTCGGTGGAACTGTTCTCCTCGGGGTCGCGCCCGATGAGCCAGAAATGCGCCTGCCCCACTGGCACGGCGGCACAGGCAAACTCAGTGCTGTCGGGCATCACGCCGTTGGTGGAATAGGTGGACAGGATGTAGCCCACGTAACGAGCCGCGCCTTCGATGGCCTGTTCCGCCGCCTGCCCGGAGGTGCGGTTGTCGGCGGCGCGCAATTCGTACGTCATGGAATTGGCAAAATACAATGCCATGCCCACCAGCCCGATAATGACCCACAGCACAATAATGAGCACCGAACCGGTTTCGGCTCGGACCTCATAAGGCAGGCGGTAAAAATCCATTTTCATTACGGGTTCAGTTGAGACTGGTCACGTTGGAACGGGACTGCGAATCAATGGGCACCAAAAATTCCAAAGGTTGGAGTCGCACCGCCCCCGCTGTGTCCGCGGCCATCTGAATCCGGATTCGAATGGCCAGTGGCAGGTTGGTGGTCACTCCGGTGGTGTCGGAGGTATCCCAAGTGTCCTGCCATTGCGAACCGTCGTAGCAGGAGACTTGCAGGGACTCTACCCCGCCCAACAGCCATTGCTCGGTCACCTCGGGCGTGGTATCGCTCAACAAATTGCGGGTGATGGTGCGGATCAAATCGCGGCCCCGGGAGTTGCGTTCCGTGGCGGTTTGCAATCCATAGGTGACCCGCTGAACATCACCCCAGGGCTGACTTTCGCTGAGCGCTCCGGTGGCGGTGCATAATTCAATGGCCACCGGCTGGTCCACCCCCGGGCTGGTGATCGTGCCCACCCGAAAATCGCCGGAGATGAGGGCGTTGGTCTTGGGCGTCACTGCGCATTGCAAATCACGCTCCAAAACCGACTCGGTCCGGGCCAGCGGGGCAGCCGCATCCACCGCCTCCTGGGTGGCCGCCTGCAGGTGCATGCCGGCAAAGAACACCGCATTGACCGCCACCAGCACGATCGCCGCCACGCCGATGGCGAGAATCATCTCGATCAGCGTGAACGCGTCCTGATGGGCAAATTTGCGGTTCATTGTTTCAGGCTGGCGCCGGTAACCAGCGTGGGCGACACGGCCAGCGTTGTCAGTTTTACCGAATAATCATGATTTTGAGCGGAGTACTTCACCTCTGCCGTCAGTTCCTGCATGGCATCCTGCGACCAGGTCTGGTGACTCAGCGACCAGCGGAATTCCCGTGCGCCTTCGGTCACCGTTCCCGACTGCGTGCCGTTGCTCCAATTCGTCAACACGATGCTCTCATTCAACACCCGGCTGGCGACCCGGGCCGCCTCGCTCTTGCGCGCCGCCACCTCGCCGGACAGGCTCGCCACGCGCAACGCCTCCACCGCCACCGGCACCACAATGGCCAACAACACCAGCGCCGCCAGCACCTCAGCCAGCGTGAACGCCGCCGTCCCGGATTTATTTGTCGGTGTCGTTAATTTCATAACTGCCATGCGCGGCGGACCAAAGCAGCCACCGCGTCGTGTCCGCATTCATCACCCGCAGTTTCTGCGGACTATTTTCATCAATCGAGCCATCCGCCAGGAACCGGATGGCGGGCAGGTTGTGAAAGGTCGTCATTGTTGCGCTTCCCGTTTGCTCCACCGCAATTTGCAAACTCTCGTGCAGGGTCAACTTCTCCGCCTTCGGATCCCCGGTTTGAGGCGGGGTTTCCGCCTCCAGCCCGTAGGCGCCCTGTTTCTCGTCAATCCACAACATCATGGGCATGCCTTCCGAGACCGCGCGCCCCTGCCCCGCGTGCGTGAGCGCCACCAACCGCCGCGCCTCCGCGTTCAGCGCCTGGCCACGCACGAAGCCGGACATCGCCGGCAGCGCCAGCGACGTGATGACCACCAGCAGCGCCAGCACGAGTACCAGCTCGATCAGCGTGAAAGCGCGCCGGCATGTCCGTTTATTTGGTCCAGTTGACCACATCATCGTCCGTGCCTTCCTTCCCGTCCGGCCCTACGGAATACAGGTCATAGGAACTCGCGTTGTGCCGGCCGGGATAAGCGTAAACGTAATTGTTGCCCCACGGATCCACAGGGAGCTTGGGCGGGTCGAAGTAAGGCCCGTGCCAGTTGTTGGCATTGCTGGGCTGCTGGATCAAATCCTGCAGGGATTTGGGGTAGAACCCGCAATCCACTTCGTACTGGCCGAGGGCAGTCTTGATGCCGCCATTGATGTCCGCCTGCGCCGCCGTCTGGCGGGCGCGCTCGCTGGTGCCGGCGATCTTGGGGATGACCAAGGCCGCCAGAATGCCGATGATGACCACGACGAGCAGGATTTCCACAAGCGTGAAGGCGCCGCGTCGTTGATTTCGATGAACCCGGTTATTGGGAATGATGAGCTTCATAGTTTTTTGAATTCTACTTGATGTATTGACTCATGGTGAGTACCGGCAACAGCATGCCGATGAAAATTAGCCCGATAAAGGCCGCAATGATAAAAAGCATCAACGGCTCGGCCAGCGCCACCGCCGTTTTCAAATGCCGGTCCAGGTCCGACTCGGTGACCGCGGCGATCCGTACCAGTTCGACGTCCAGCCGGCCGGTTTCTTCGCCCACCGAAATCATTTCCAGTACTGACGAGGGAAACAGATTCTTGCAATCCGCCAGGCTCTGTCCTAACCGCCCCCCCTGTTGCACGCGCTCGATGGCTTGCGAAACGGCGTCCACCAGGATTTGGTTGCCAATAGATTTCCGCGCCACGTTCAGGCCCTGCACCAGCGGCACGCCGGCATTCAACAACGTGCCCAGCATCCGGCAAAACCGGGCCATGGCAAATTGCGCCGTGAGCGTGCCCGTGAGCGGCGAGCGCAACAGCATCATTTCCCAGATGCGCCGGCCTTTCTCGGAGACAAACCACGTCCGCAGCGAAAGCACCGCCGCCACCAGGACAACCAGGATGAACAAGCCATAGGAACGGACGGCATGGCTGGCGGAAATGATGAGCTGGGTGATGAGAGGCAGCGCCCCGTGAATGCTGTTGAAGACGACCTGAAATTTGGGGACGAAGAAAATGAGCATCACCGTCAACACGATCGTGGCCAGGGCAAACAGAATGCAGGGATACAGCATCGCGGTGAGCACCTTGGAGCGCAGATCCTTTTCCTTGGATTGAAATTCCGCGATCTGGGCCAGCACCACGTCCAGGAAGCCGCCAACTTCGCCCGCTTCCACCATGGCGGTGTACACGCGCGGAAAGGTGTCCGGCGATTTCGCCATGGCCCCGGCGAGCGAGGAGCCATCCACCACCAGGTCGTACACTTCCTTCCATTTGGCGGAAACCACCGGCGTGCTGGCTTCCTTGTACAAAATGGTCAGCGCCCGGCTCAACGGCACGCCCGCCGCCAGCAGACTGGACAGCAACCGGGTAAAATTCTCCAGGGCCTTGGGGGAAATCCGGCGCGATTCAAATTTGAAGGAAAAGCCACCCGCCGCCGGCGCCGCGGCGCCATTCTTGGTGGCCCCGTTTTTTGCGGCGCCATTTTTTCCGGCCTGTTCCGCCACCCGGACCGGGCGCAACCCCAGCGCCTCGATCTGCTTCAGGGCGTCAGGCCGTCCGGGGGCATCCAGCCGGCCTTCGGCCAGGGTGCCGTCCGCTTGCAACGCGCGATATGAGAAAACAGGCATGGGAAAAGATTATCCGCGCCGGCCCAGGGCGGTTTCCGCCAGCGAGGCGGCCTCCGCCGTTCCGCCGGTTGTGTGGGTGGCCTGGGCCACCTCTTTGGCCGTGGTGACACTCAATACTTCTTCCACCGTGGTAATGCCCTGCCGCACCAACCGCCAGCCGTCTTCGGCCAGGGTGCGCATGCCGGCGCGGCGGGCGGCATCGCGGATTTGGTCGCTGGAGGCGCTTTTCAAAATCATTTGCCGGATTTCGCTGTCGGTATCCATCCACTCGAAAATGGCATGCCGGCCAAAGAATCCGGTGTTGCGGCATTCGCGGCAGCCCACGGATTTGAAAATGGTGGTGTTGGCAGGAATG
>DATJIU010000261.1:0-13363 GCA_035492855.1 Dongiaceae bacterium
GCCGGGCCGGGGCAAACGATAATTATCAAGCCCGCTGATATGCAATATGGGCAACGCGGCATCCACCGAAGGTTCGGTGTCCGGCGCAAAAAAAATGCGGTTCTCCGTGGGGTGTTGGTATTGGTTCAAACGGAGGTGAAACGCGGCTTCGATCTGACCGACGGTCGCATTGACCTGCAATATCATCCGGTTGGAAGGCCTGCCCGTAATGGTGAAGCCACTTTTTCGGGCAAAATCGGCCACCAGTTCATAGTCATTCGTGGTGGGCCCAAACTGCTCGGTAAACTGCTCAACGCTCAGGTAATGGTGCCAATTGGGACTGGCGGGATCGTAGATTTGGTTCAAAGCCTGGGTTAGCTGGGCCTGGTTGCGCAATGGCAAACCGATTGCCAGGTTGAGCCGTTGGGAAACGTCAACGCGTCCAACCGCTGGCAGTCGGGCTGCCTGGGGCTGGACATGGCCGGATAAAGTCCGTAACGGTGCGCCGGATGCCACCGCTACAAACATTGTCACCACCAAACTTCCGATCAACAGCCGGGGCAATTTCTGCATAAGTGAAATGGGATTTGGCGCCTTGCTCCCCTTGGGAGTGGCCCAGAATGAGTCGCACGCCGCAAGTTGTGAAGGCGCAGGCACGTCAGCATCGTAAGTCCATTACCCCACGGTTCAATGCAAAAGAAAGTAACGGCGCCGGATTTGGCATTCGCGCCGCCCAAAAGCTGCGGTTTACGGCTCAGCGCCGCTCCGCCACCGGACGGCTGACAATCTGGATGAGGGTTTGCTGCAGGACCATGGTGCTGTCGAGTCCGCTGGAAACCAGCTTGCGGTTGCATTGCAGCAGCAGTTCCATGGCGCGGACCAGTTCACCCGAGGTGTACTGGCGGGCTTGGGGCAGCGCCTTGAACAGCACATAGGGATTCAGCGCGAGCGGATTGAACCGCCGGTCTTCGGGCAGGCGTTCCTTGGGCACGCGCTGCAACTGGGCTTTGAATCCGTTGTAATCGCCCGTGGGCTTGAGCCAGCCTTCGTTGATCATTTCCTTGAGGAAGAGCAGCGCCCGGGTCTTGGAGATGAGGCCGTAGAGCAATCCGATGCCGGACCTTTCCTTGTCGAACTGCATTTCCCACAGCTCCTCGTCCAGCCGGCGCAACAGCTCGGCGAGGTTGCGGTCGCCGAAGGCATCGCCGAGGGCAAAGGCGCGGGCGGTCTTGTTCTGGATGCAGACATTCTGCACATCGGCGAGATCGAGGTCGGCCCGCTCGCCGACGGACAGGGCGAGCTTTTCCGCCTCGTTATTGAGCAGCCGGGCATTGGGGCCAACACGGGCCACGAGTTCGGCCAGGGCCTCGTCGGAAATCTGCTTGCCCAACGCCCGCAATGCCTGCAAGGCCATGCGTTCGGCTTGTTCGGCCCAGTCGCGATCCTCGGCGGAGAGGCCGGCAAAGGTTTCCACGGCCCCGAGTTTCTCGATGGTTTTGTAGAAGACCTTGCGTTTGTCCACCTTGCCGGCGCTGATGAGCAGCCGGACGTTTTGCCAGGGAAATGTCTTCAGTTCCTGGGCGATTTCCCCGAGGGTTTCGGTGACGGCCGCAGCGGCAAGGATGCGGTCGTCGCTCAGAAAATTGCAGTCGCGCAGCCAGATGGCCTTTCCCCCACCAAAGAACGGGAGGGTTTGCAGGGCTTCGCGGAGGCGGGCCAGGGCCTTGAGGGAATCGCCGCTGTTGCCGGCGGCGGCGTCAATGGTTTCGTGGTCCATGCCGCCGAGGTCGACGCACCACTGCTGGTACACCTCGCGGGCGCGCTGCTTGACGGCGAAATCATCCTCCCCGTGGATGAGCAATACCGGGCCGGAGGGCTGGGCGGCAGACGCGGCCATGAGGTTTATTCCGGCTCGCCGGTTTCGCCTTCGTTGATGCGGTCGAGCACCTCGCTCATGTCCTCCACCTGTTCGAGCAGCGCGGTGGTGACGTAGATGGGGCGTTTCTGGGCCACGGCCAGCGCCAGGCAATCGCTGGGGCGGGCGTCAATTTCCACAATCTTGCGGGCGGTTTGCAGTTCGTTCTGCTGCTGCAGGATGAGCCGGGCGAAATAGGTGGAATTCTTCAGATCCGTGATGACGACGCGTTCCACGGTGATGTTGAAGCCCTTAAACACGCTAGCCATGAGGTCGTGGGTCAATGGCCGTTCCTTGGGGACGCTCTGGAGAAACATCCGGATCACCTCGCCCATCTGGGGTTCAACGTTGATGACGAAGACCTTCTCGTCATTGCCCACAAAGATGGCGTACCCGCTGTTCGCCGGGAGAATGCCGCGAATTTTGACGGATACCACATCATTCTTCATGACAGAACTTTAACTTCGCAGGCCGAAAAAACAAGGCTCCGGGTGGGCCCGGCGGACAAAAAATCTCCCCGATTTTTTCGTGACATTTTCGCGCGGATGCGTATATTGCGCGCTCCTTGTGACGACCCTATGGTCTAGCGGTTAGGACACCTCCCTTTCACGGAGGTAGCCCGGGTTCGATTCCCGGTAGGGTCGCCAGCTTTCCTCGTCACCATACCAACAAAACGAAGGCATTGCGCGCACCGAATCGCTTCCAAATTTCCCGCACCGAATCCGCTCTTCCCGGTCGCTTGCGGGCCCGCCTCAGAAAATGCTGGTATCAATTTGCACCCATTTCCCTCGCGATGCGTCCAACCGCAGCTTGCAAACAAAGTTCTGGCGAATCATGGCCCCGAAGGAGTTTTGGGCATCCACCCAGCCTGAGACCGTGTAAACATCTCCTTCGACGGTGACGGTGCAGTCGCTGAAATCGGCAAACTTCGCGGTGCTGGGGGCTTTGAGTTGCGCCGGGACAAACGAGGTCTTGGCCGTGTAATAGGCGTCAAATTTGTTGTCGCTCGCAGTTTTGCCGGAATTGCCGGCCAGTGCCCCAATAAAAATCAGCAAAAGGATTAAAATAAATATGCCCAGGCAACCCAGGCCCACGATGCGGCCCAGGCCGAAAGATTTGCGCTTTGCTGGTGCGGCCGGGGTTTGCGGCGTCCCGGAGGCAACCGGGGCGGCGGTCTCTGGCTCCGTTTCCAAGTGGTATTGCAGGTGTCCCAGCGGAAGCCATTCGGACATGCCTTCCTGGCTGTACAGCGTCTGCCGGGTGACCGTGCCCGCATTCCACATCTGGCGCAATTGGTGAATGGTGTAAGGCCCCTTGGTCTGTCCGGCGATGTTGACGTAGTAATCCATGGCTTATGGCTGATTGCAGTGAAGCAGCGCTGTTTCCGACGTTTTACTGCCATTCGCAAAAGGTGACAAGCCCTTATCCCGAAAGGTCATCCAGCTTCAACTGACCACTTGCACCACAAATGACTTAGCGGGATTGACAAACTGCCACCGGGTGCAAGGATGGAGCCGCCATGAAACTCCTGATTCTCTTCGTAGGTTGGGGCGTTCTGCTGGTGCTCTGCTGGCCCGTGGCGTTGCTGGTGGCAGTTTTACTACCAGTCGTCTGGTTGTTGTCGCTGCCAGTGCGGCTGGCGGTCATGACCGTTGAAGCGGCGCTGGCTTTCATTCGCGCAGTGTTGTTTCTACCCGCCAGGTTGCTCGGCGGAAGGCGCTAAACAGCGAGCTGCCTCCGCCAAACCAAAACGCGCCGTTGCCTTAGCGAGGAAGCACAAACACCCGCAACCGCCCGCCGGCGTAGCTCCCCGCGTTGTTGGCAAAGGTCCAGTCGGGGTTGCCCTGCGGCTGGTTGCCCAACCCCAGGTCCGCTTTTTGTCCTTCGCGCCAGTGATTGAGCGCCAGCAATGTCTGCCGGGCTTGGTAATTATGGATCTGCAGGCAGCCGTAGCCATCGGCTGGGTCGCTGGGGTGGTCGCCAAAGTCAAACGTATCGGAAGAGGCATTGGGCACATTGGCGGTATTTTCCGCGGCAAAATTGTTGGGCCAGAATTCAATGTTGCCGTCCAGGTTGGTGCCGGTCACCACGTCTTTCACGTTGGAATAGACATTGAGGTGCTTGACCAGTTGCTGGAACTGCGCCCCGGAAGCCACGGTGGGCACGCCGATTTTTCCGGCATCATCCGTGAACGCATCCATGGAAGCATAAACGTAGTGGGTGTCACCATCGTCGCCGCGCAACTCCATCAGGTAGGCCACCCGAGCCAGCGGGCCGTTGATCTTGTCGTGGTGATCCACCGAATATTTGAAGTTGGGCCCCAACTGGGAAAGGTCCAGGTCATACACCAACTGGTAATCTTTCACTTCGGGGATCTGAGCCAGCGGGTCGCGCTGGGGCATCTCCCCGGCCCGGAAGGCGCTAGCGGGCAGTCCTTCGGCATTCATCAAGTTGGGCTCGGCCATCATGCTCCAGGCAAACCGCACCGCGACCGGATGTTTCACGCCGGGTGCCGAAACGACCACAGACGCCCCGTCAATCGTGGCCGTCGCCGGCACAAAACCGCCGGTGTCAGCGTCAATCACCTCAAACCAGGTCAGCGGTTTGCCGTCGCGGCTGGCCAGCCCGCCACCCACATTGGTGAAATTGAGGCGGAGGTGATCGCCTTCCACGGTCAGGCTCTTGAATGTGGGGCCGGAGCAAACCAGGTTCGTCTCGCCGTATGTGCCGGCGAAGGCCAGCAAGGCCAGGCGATGCCCCACATCCTGTTTGTCCCGCGGATGGATGTCGCGCAGGTTGCCGATGTCGTTGATGACCGCCATGCCGGTGTTGGGAATATCCTGCGCGGACCGCGCCTGCGCTTCCCAAATCTCCGCCTCGGCCTGGGCCTTGGTGTCATTGCCGTAGTTGTATGGCGCGATTTGCACAAAGTAGAACGGGAAATCGCCTTCGCCCCAAATCTGCCGCCAGCCGCCGATCAACCCTTTCATGCGCTCGAAATAATACATGCCCTCGCCGTTGTTGGATTCGCCCTGATACCAGATGGCGCCGCGCAGGGCGAAGGGACAAAGCGGATAAATCATCCCGTTGAACAACGCCGTGCGGTTTTGCACGTCATGCGGCGGCAGCAACTCCTCCGGATACGTCGGCATGGGTGGCACCGACTGCCGGTCCTGCATGGCCTGGCGCGCGGCGGCCACCCATTTTTCCGTATCATCCAACACGCCGGCCAGCCGTTCCTGATGCAATGATGACTTCGGGTCCGCCAGTTGCACCTGCTGATATTCCTTGCTCAAACCCGGTACGGCGGCAAATCCCTCCGGCGGCGTCCAGGATTCAATGCGCGTCCCGCCCCAGTCGGCGTCAATCAAACCGACGGCCACGCCCAGTTTCTGTTGCAGGTCCCGGCCGAAATAATAGGCCACCGCGGAGAAACCGTTCCAGCCGCCTTCGGCGATGGTTTGCGGCGAACAGATTTTCCAATGGTCGGTAATGTTGGTTTCCGGCCGCGGCGACCAGCGGTTGGACACCATCAGCAGCCGGATCATGGGATGATCGGCGGCGGCGATCTCCTCCTTAGCATGGTCAGCCATGCCCACGCCGAGCTCCATGTTCGACTGCCCCGAGCAAAGCCAGACTTCGCCCAGCATCACGTCCTCGCACTGCACGGTGTTGGAGCCGGTGACAGTCAAGGTGTAGGGCCCGCCGGCCGGCATGGCAGGCAGCACGACCTTCCATTCCCCCTGGTCATTGGCCGTGGCCGTGGCGGTTGCCGTGCCGAGTTGCACCGTCACCTTTTCGCCCGGATCGGCCCAACCCCACACCGGCAGCGGTTTTTCGCGCTGCAACACCATGTGACTTCCGAAGACCTGGGACAGCCGCACTTCCGCCCGGACCGGCACGGTTGCACCGCCTACCAGGACCATGGTCATAAAAGCCAGCAACGCTCCACCAAAGCGGTTCTTTCCAAAGAGGGATTTCATGTGCCGGGCATTTAATCCCGAATTGCCGGCAAACTCAATCCTTCATCCGGGCGCGCGATAATTTTTTTTACGGCCGCCGCGCGAGCCATCCGTTTCGCCGGCTTGACGCGCCCGGCATTCGGGTGGACATTGCCCTCCGGATCCAG
Source organism: Dongiaceae bacterium (assembly GCA_035492855.1). Taxonomy (GTDB): domain Bacteria; phylum Verrucomicrobiota; class Verrucomicrobiia; order Limisphaerales; family JAFMIX01; genus JAFMIX01. The sequence goes on from DATJIU010000261.1 coordinate 6,024, forward strand.
CTATGAAAATCAACCGCCGCAGTTTCCTCCACCAAACCGCGCTGGGAGTGGGCGGCGCCCTCGTGGGGGCGCCCCTGCTGGCCCGGGCCGATACCAACCCCGCCCGCAGTTTCGACCCCTACGAACTCGTGCCGCTGGGCAAGACGCCGCTCAAGGCCTCCCGCTTTGCACTCGGCACCGGCATGCGCGGCGGTAACCGCGAATCCAACCAGAAACGGCTGGGCAAACCCAAATTTGAAGCCCTCATCCGCGGCGCCTACGACCGCGGCGTACGCCTCTTTGACATGGCGGATTTGTACGGCACCCACGGCTATTTTGCGGACGCCATCAAGGGCCAGCCACGCGACCAGTACCGGATCGTCAGCAAAATCTGGTTTCATGACGGCGGCATTCCCGAATCCGAGCGCCCCGGTGCGGATGTGGTGGTGGCGCGCTTCCTGAAGGAATTAAAAACCGATTACATTGACCTGCTACTGCTGCATTGCGTTATTTCGCCAAACTGGCCCACCGAACTGCGCCGGCAAATGGACCTCATGGCCGAATTAAAATCCAAGGGGGTGCTGCGGGCGGTGGGGGTGTCCTGCCATTCCGTGGGCGCGCTGGAGGCGGCGGCCAACGAGCCGTGGGTGGATTCTGTCCATACCCGTATCAATCCCTACGGCATGTCCATGGACGACCGCCCCAATGTGGTGGTGCCCATCCTCCGCAAAATCTGCGCCGCCGGCAAAGGCGTGGTGGGCATGAAAATCATCGGCGAAGGCCGGTTGCGCAACGACCCTGACAAACGGGACGCCTCCATCAAATACGCCCTCACGCTGGATTGCGTGGACGTCATGATTGTCGGCTGCGAAAGCCTCGAAGAAGTGGACGACTTCGCCACCCGCGTCCGCAAGGTGACTCAGGCGGCAGTGTAAATCCCTTGCTCTTCCACCTCTAAGCCGCCAGCAGCTTCTGGCAGGCGGTGCGCAGTTTCTTGAGGTGTGCCGCCGACTTGGCTTCGAGGTAGCAGCGGAACAACGGCTCGGTGCCGCTGGCGCGGAACGCCACCCATTCCGAGTCCGGCAACAAAAACTTGAAGCCATCGGTGGTGACAAATTTCTCGACCTTGAACGGGCCAATCTTTTCCAGGCCCGCGCCGAGCTTGGCCATGATGGCGTCCTTGCTCTCGGGCTGGATGGGAATGTTGATGCGGTCGGTGTGAAACTCGCCAGTCTTTTTCTCCAGCGCCCGCAAAATCTGCCCCAGCGATTTCCGCTCCGTGGCCACCAGTTCGGCCATGAGCAGGCACGCCAGGATGCCGTCCTTTTCGGGCACGTGGCCCTTGACACTCAGGCCGCCGGATTCCTCGCCGCCGACGATGATCGGCTCGCTTTCCATCAACGCGCCGATGTATTTGAAGCCTACGGGCGTCTCGTGCACTTTCACGCCAAGCAATGCCGCGATGGCATCCACCTGATGGCTGGTGGGCACGGTACGCACCACGGCGCCGGTCCAGCCGCGATTCTTCTTGAGATGATACAACGTCAGCGCGAGCACCTGGTTGGGCGTAAGCCAAGTGCCGTCCTGATCCACAATGCCAAAGCGGTCGGCGTCGCCATCCAATCCCAGCCCGATGCGGGCCTTGCCGCTGCGGACAAACTGGCTCACCTCCGCCATGCCGGCGGCATTGGGCTCGGGATGATGCCCGCCGAACAACGGGTTCAGCTCGTTGTGAAAGACCGTGATTTTGGCCCCGGCGGATTTCAGCAATTCATCCAGATAACCGTGGCCGGTGCCGTAGCGCAGTTCCACCGCCACCTTCAATTTGGCCTTGTTGATGGCGGCAAAATTCACCAGCTTGCGCACCTGCTTGAAGTAATCCCGCAGCGGATTGAAGGTCTTGCACTTGAAGGTACCGATCACCGCCGCCTTGAAACTCCATTGCTGTTCCTGCAACTGCGCGATGGCCGCCTCGATCTGCCGGGTCACCTCCGGCGTGGCGGGCGCGCCATTGTACGTGGAAAATTTCAGGCCCTGATATTCCGCCGGGTTGTGGCTGGCGGTCATGTTAATGCCGCCAATGGCCCGCCGGTGGCGGATGGTGTGGGAGATCACCGGCGTGGGGGTGTCGCGGTCGCAGAGTAACGGCGCCAGGCCGTTGGCGGCGAGCACCTCGGCGGCAGCCAGCGAAAATTCGCGCCCCAGAAACCGGGTGTCATGGCCCAGAATAACCACGGGTTTGCGACCATAAATGGGCGATTGCGGGTTCGCGAGTTCCGCTTTCAGGTATTCAGCGACGCCCTGGGTGGCAAGCCGGAGATTGTCGAAGGTGAAATCGCGGGCAATGATGCCCCGCCAACCCGAAGTACCAAACTTAATGCTCATAAAAATTGCCCGAAGCGTGCCCCATTAAATCCGAAATGCCACCCGCGCCCGGCGGCTGATCCGCCCGGGGCAGACCGCTCAACCTTTCCAGTCAAACGCCCCCTTCTTGACGGCGTAGAGATAGCCGACAAACAGGATGGCGAGGAAGCTGACCATGGAGCCGAAAATCAGATTGGCATGCGTGTGCAACATGTCCTTGTACACCACCGCCCACGGGTAGAGGAACACCGTTTCAATATCGAACAGGATGAACAGCATGGCCACCAGGTAGAATTTGACCGACAGCCGGGAGCTGCCTTCGCCGGTCGGCAACATGCCGCATTCGTAGGCCGTGTCCTTGATCTTGGAGCGTTTGGCGCGCTTGCCCAGCAACACGGACAGGGTGATCATCCCCCCCGTGGTCGCGATCGCCAGGGCAAACAAAATCATCACCGGCCAGTACTGCGAAAACTGCGACACATTCATGCCCGCAAAATTAAGAAATCAGCCCTCTTCCGGCAAGTTGAATCCCGAGCGAAAAGCAACCTTCCGGCCGGCCGGAGCCGCGGCTGCCGCCCATTTTCGCCAACCCGCCAGGGAGGCGCAGCGCCGGAGGCAACGCGAGCTTGCCATTTGGTCTGGACTGGCCCAGTTTAACCGGACGAGTTAAAGTTTTTTTCATGCGCACCTTAAGACAACTTTTCGATAACAACCAGGCCTGGTCCGAACGCATCCGCCAGCAGGACCCGGACTTCTTCAAAAAACTTTCCCGGCAGCAGTCGCCCGATTACCTGTGGATCGGCTGTTCCGACAGCCGGGTGCCAGCCAACCAGATTGTGGACCTGCTGCCCGGCGACCTGTTCGTACACCGGAACATTGCCAACCTGGTGGTGCATACGGACCTTAACTGCCTGTCGGTGATGCAGTTCGCCGTGGATGTCTTGAAGGTGCGGCACGTCATCGTATGCGGCCATTATGGTTGCAGCGGCGTGCGGGCGGCGCTGCGCCGCGACCGCGTGGGACTGAGCGACAACTGGCTGCGGCATATCCAGGACGTGAGCCAGAAGCACGCGGCCCGGCTGGCGCAGGCGGCCTCGGAAACAGAGGCCACCAACCGCCTGTGCGAACTGAATGTCATTGAACAGGTGGCCAATGTGTGCAACACCACCATTGCCCGCGACGCCTGGGAACGCGGCCAGGACCTGACAGTCCATGGCTGGGTTTACAGCCTGGAAGACGGGCGGTTGCATGACCTGAACAGCACCGTCACCAATCTGGCGGAGGCCGCCACCATGTACGATTCCGCCCTGGCTTCCCTGCCCTGAGCGTCCGGTTGTTGGCTCACTCCCCGGTATGGGGCCGGACAATCGTCCCGGGGCGCACACCGTAACTTGACTTTGCGCCCCGGTCGCGCAATAACAGCTTCCGCCCTTCATGCTGCCGCCCAACTTCTATTCCGATTGGCGTCAGCGCATCCATGCCGCGAATGCTCTGCGGGAGGATGCGCCGGAGCCTCCCCCGGAGCGGCTGCTGGCCTCCGTATGGCGCGAACAACGACTGTTGCGGGAGCAACTGGTCACCGCCACGGGCGAACCGGTGCGGGTATTGCATCCCGGCTTTCACAACCACGAAGCCGGACCGGATTTTCGCGGGGCGGTCATCCAGTTCGGCGCGGGCGCCCCGCAGACCGGCGACGTGGAGATTGACGTGCATGCCTCCGGCTGGCGCGCGCACGGCCACGATTGCAACCCGAATTTCCAGTCAGTAATTCTGCACGTGATCTGGGCCGGCAAAGCCGACAGCTACCTGCCCACCCTGCTCCTGCAATCCGTACTCGAACGCCCGTTGCGGGAACTGGAGCCCGGGCCGGAGGGAGTGTTGCCGGAGGATCAGCGGGGAAAGTGCGCCGGCCCGCTGGGCGAACTGGCCGGGGAACTGCAAGCGGAGCTGCTGCACCAGGCGGCACAGGTGCGGTTGCAAACCAAGGCCACCGCCCTGGAAGCCCGCGCCCGGCAGACCGGCTGGGAACAGGCGTTGTGGGAGGGACTCTTTCGCGCCCTGGGCTACAAGCAAAATGTCTGGCCCATGCTGCGGCTGGCGGAATTGCGCCCGCTATGGCGCGAGGCCGCCGCGCCCGACCCGCTGGTATTGCAGGCGCGCCTGCTGGGCCTGGCCGGGCTGCTGCCGGCGGAAATGAACCGGGACAATGGCGGGGGCGATAATTATTTGCGCGCCGTGTGGCAGGTGTGGTGGCGCGAGCGCGACCGGTTTCAAGAACACATCCTGCCCAAGCCGGTCTGGAAATTCAGCGGACTGCGCCCGGCCAATCATCCTCAGCGGCGGCTGGCGCTGGCGGCGCACTGGCTGGCCACGGAATCCCTGCCGACCCGGCTGGAAGACTGGGTCGCCGCGCCACTGCCCGCCGCGCCCGAGGCATTGGCGGATTCCCTGGAAAACATTTTGCGAACCCCGCCGGACGATTACTGGTCGTGGCATTGGACCCTGCGCTCCGCCCGTCTGGCCCAGCCCAAACCGTTGTTGGGCCGCGCGCGCGTGACCGACCTGGCGGTCAACGTCATCCTGCCATGGCTCTGGGCGCGGGCCGCCGCCGGATTCAACGACAAACTGCGCCGGGAATTGGAACAGGCCTATCACCGCTGGCCGGCGGGCGAGGACAATTCGCGGCTGCGTCTGGCCCGGCAACGGCTCTGGGGCGGCCCCGCCGCGCCAAAATTAAATACCTCCGCCCGGCAGCAAGGGTTGCTGCAAATCACGCGGGATTTCTGCGACCACGTTCCCGCCACGTGCGCGGGTTGCCGGTTTCCGGAACTGGTGCAAGCCGCTCAAAGTTATAATCAACCTGCCATCCCGCCCCGCCAGCCCCAATCCCGTCCCGGAACCTCGCCCCAAATCTGGGCGACCGGTCCGTAGGCTTCTTCAGTCCCTCTACGGTTCCGGGACAAAACCTGCCGACAACCATTCTCAATATCGCAGCGGCGCAAAATCATAGACATCGCCCCGGCATGCCGGAAAAATCATTCCGCGAATATCCCCGACGATGGCATCGTCTCTTGGGGCGTCGGAAACGACTGAGGCAACGAAATCTTGGCGCCCGTGAAACCGGCGGCAGCAGATACACATTATGAATTGGAAACATTTGATCGGACGCCGGGCCGCCGGAGTTCTTTTTCTGACCGTCATGGGCTTGTCCGGGCAACCCTCCACCGTTTGGGCCGGGTCGCCCCAACCGCAGCCGCTGCAGGCGGTACCGATTCAGCAGGTTCAAATTGATGACCCTTTTTGGTCGCCGAAGCTCAAGGTCTGGCGTGAGGTGACCCTTGCCGATTGCTTTGCCAAGTTTGAAAAGGACGGCGCGCTCGCCAACTTTGACAAAATCCGCGACGGTAACACCAACAGCGAGCATGGCGGCGCGCCGTGGTTTGACGGCCTGATTTACGAGATGATCACCGCCTCGGCCGATTTTCTGGCCGCCCAGCGCGACCCGCAACTGGAAGCCCGGCTGGATGGTTACATTGACCGCATCGCCGCCGCGGCAGCCACCGATCCGGACGGTTATTTGAACACCTACACGGAGATGAAGGAACCAACGCACCGCTGGGGCATGAACGGCGGCAACGACCGCTGGCAGCATGATCTCTACAACGCCGGCGCACTCGTGGAAGCGGGGGTGCATTACTACCGGGCCACCGGAAAAACCAAGCTGCTCCAGGTGGCCTGCAAACTGGCCAACCACATGGCCGACCTCATGGGGCCGCCGCCGAAGCAGAATGTCATTCCAGGCCATGCGCTGGGTGAGATGGCTTTGGTGAGTTTGTATCAGTTGTTTCAGGAACAGCCGCAGCTCAAGGCGCAAATCGCGGTGCCGGTGGATGAACCTCGCTACCTAGCCTTGGCGGAGTTTTGGATTGAAGCGCGCGGGCATCATAAGGGCCGGACCGATTTTGGCGCCTACGACCAGGATGATATTCCCGTGTTGCAGCAGAAAACCATCGAGGGCCACGCGGTGCGGGCCACGCTCCTGTGTTCCGGATTGATCACCGCCGGGCTGGCCGATCACCGGCCGGATTACCTGGCCACCTCCGAAACGCTCTGGGACAACATGGTGACCTGCCGCATGTATGTGACCGGCGGCGTGGGCGCGGTCCACGATGACGAGAAGTTTGGCGACAATTATTTTCTGCCGAACAACGGCTACCTGGAAACCTGCGCCTCAGTGGGCGCGGGTTTCTTTCATCACAACATGAACCTAGCGTTCGGCGCGGCGCGCTACGCGGATGAACTGGAACGCGTGCTGTACAACGGGGTGCTCTGCGGCGTGTCCCTGAAGGGGGATTCCTACTTTTACGAGAACCCGTTGGAGGCGGAAAAAAGCCGGGTGCGCTGGGACTGGAACTCCTGCCCCTGCTGCCCGCCCATGTTCCTCAAAATCATGGGCGCCCTGCCGGGCTACATCTATGCCCAGGACACCGATGGAATCTACGTCAATCTTTTCATTGGCGACCGCGCCAAGGTGACGGTGAAGGGCGTTCCCATGACCCTGCAACAGACCACCCGTTACCCTTGGGATGGCGCGGTGAAGCTGGACGTCACCCCGGAACAACCTGCGACCTTTGCCATGAATCTGCGCCTGCCCGGCTGGTGCGCGGCGCCGGAGATTCGCGTGAACGGCCAGCCGGTTCAAATCAGCAAGGTTAACGGCTATGCCCGCATTGAGCGCTCCTGGCAAACGGGCGACGTGGTGGAGCTCACCCTGCCCATGCCAGTGCAGCGCCTTCACGCCGACCCGCGGGTGCAGGCCGACTCGGGGCGCGTGGCCCTACAACGCGGGCCCATCGTTTATTGTCTGGAGGGTGATGACAATGGCGGCGCGGTGCGCAACCTGGTCATTCCGCCCGATGCGCCGTTGACGGCCGAATATCGCGCCGATTTGCTGGGCGGAGTAACGGTGCTTCACGGCCCGGCCCTGGCCCTGCATC
>DATJIU010000262.1:0-22069 GCA_035492855.1 Dongiaceae bacterium
GCCCATGCTCAAGGCCGGCGTGGAGGCGCAAGCCCGCTTTGGCACGGCAGAGCATCCGTACCATGTCTCCGGGCCGGACGGAGTGCATCCTGACTGGGCCGGGCACGTCATCATGGCTTATGCCTTCCTGCACACGCTCGGGCTGGATGGCAACATCGGCACGCTGACCGTGGACCTCGCCGCGCAAAAGGCCGAGGCCAGCGCCGGCCATCAGGTGGACAGCTTTGCCGGCGGAATCCTGACGGTCACCAGCACGCGCTATCCGTTCTGTGCGACTGGCGAAACCAATGTGGACAGCTCCATCCGTTCCGGCATGGAACTGGTGCCCTTCAACCAGGAATTGAACCGCTTCCTGCTGGTGGTGAAAAACGGCACCGCCACAAATTACAATGTGACCTGGGGCACGGAAACGAAGACCTATTCCGCCGAACAGTTGGCTGCCGGGGTCAACCTGGCCGCGGATTTTGCCGTGAACCCGTTCTCGGAGGCGTTTGACCGGGTGGATCAGGCCGTCGCCGCCAAGCAGGCGTACGAAACCAAGCAAATCAAGGACATCTTCCACGGGCCCCGCGGCCAGGCGGACATGGAAAAGGCCGTGGCGGAAACCGAAGCCGAACGCGCTCCGCTGGCCCAGGCCGTGGCCGACGCGGTAAAGCCAGTCACTTATACGGTCAAAATCGAGCCGGCGCTGTAAGCGACTGCAGATTAACATTATTTCGCCGTCCGGATGCGCTTGCGGGCCCCGGGCGGCGATTTTTTTTGCCGGATTGGGCCGGATTTGCGGCAAAATTTTGCCCGGGCAAATCCGCTGCTTGCGGGGGTGTCCTGCCGGAGAGTAATCTGTTGCCATGTCGCATGCGGACTTCGTTCATCTTCATCTGCACACCGAGTACTCGCTGCTCGATGGGGCCTGCCGGCTGGACCGGCTGATGGAGCGCGCCCACGACCTGAAGTTCCCCGCGATGGCCATCACCGACCACGGCGCCATGCACGGCGCGGTGGATTTTTACCGGGAAGCCCGCGACAAGGGCATCAAGCCCATCATTGGATGCGAGGTCTATGTGGCGCCCGGTTCGCGGCTGGAAAAGAAATCCTCCACCGGCGGCAAGGATGTTTACAACCACCTGGTGTTGCTGGCCAAGGACGAGGTGGGGTACAAGAACCTCGTCAAACTCACCACCGCCGCGCATCTGGACGGCTATTATTACAAGCCGCGCATTGATAAGGAGATCCTGGCGGAATGCCGCGCGGGACTGATTGCCCTGTCGGGCTGCCTGGCCAGCGAAATTCCGCAGGCCATCTTTACCGAACAGCTCGCCAAGGCCCGCGATGCCATGGACTGGTTCAAGCAGACGCTCGGGCCGGAAAATTTTTACCTCGAACTCCAGAACCATGGCATTCCCGAGCAGGCCAAGGTCAACAAGCACCTCATCCAGTGGGCGAAGGAGTTTGGCCTGAAATGCGTGGCCACCAACGATGTGCATTACATCGAGAAGGGGCATTCCCACGCGCATGACTGCCTGGTGTGCATTGGCACGCAGGATTTGCTGAGCAATCCCAACCGCATGGGCGCGGGTTACGCCCCGGAACAGTTTTACCTGCGCAGCTCCGAGGAGATGAAGGCGCGCTTTGCGGAAATTCCCGAAGCGGTGACCAATACGCTGGAAGTCGCCGAAAAGTGCAACGTGGAATTTGATTTCAAAACGCTGCACTACCCGGTGTTCAGCCCGCCGGAGCATTACACGCGCGAAGGTTACCTGCGCAAGCTGCTCGCCGATGGATTGTATCGCCGCTACACCCTGCGCGCGCGGGCTGAAGGCTCGGAATACGTGGTGGAGGGCATTGATGACCCCAAACGCCTGCCGACCTTTGACCCCAAAAACCCGAATCCCGATGAAGCTATCAAGGCGGTGATTGACCGGTTGCAGCTTGAACTCAAGGTCATCGAAAAAACCGGCTTCATCAGCTACTTCCTCATCGTGGCGGACTTCGTGCAATACGGCCGCAGCAAGGGCGTATCCTGCGTGGCGCGCGGCAGCGCCGCCGGTTCCATTGTCACCTACCTGCTGGAGATTGCGAACGTGGATCCCATCCGCTATGGGCTGCTGTTCGAACGCTTCCTGAATCCCGAGCGCGTCAACCCGCCGGATATTGACATTGATTTCGCCGATGACCGCCGCGCGGACGTCATTGAGTACACCAGGCAGAAGTACGGCAAGGATGCAGTGGCGCAGATCATTACCTTTGGCACCATGGGCGCGAAATCCGTGGTGCGCGACGTGGGCCGCGTCATGGGCCTGAGCTATGGCGAGTGCGACCGGCTGGCAAAGATGGTGCCCGCCGAACTGAAGATGTCGCTCGAAAAGGCGCTCAAGCAATCGCCTGAACTCAAGGAGGCGTACGAAACCGAGGAGGCCACCCGGGAACTGATTGACACCGCGTTTGTGCTGGAGGATCTGGCGCGCAATTCCAGCGTGCATGCGGCTGGCGTGGTGATTGGACCGGAACCGCTGGTCAACCTGCTGCCGCTTAAGACGGACGAAGACGGCGCGCTGGTGACACAATACCCCATGGGCCCGGTGGGTGATCTGGGGCTGTTGAAAATGGATTTTCTGGGGCTGAAAACGCTCACGGTCATCCGCAACACCTGCGAGATGGTCAAGCAGACCCAGGGCATCACGGTGGATGTGGATACCATTCCCCTGGACGACGCCAAGACCTACGACCTGCTCAACAAGGCGAACACGCTGGGCGTGTTCCAATTGGAATCCGGGGGCATGCGCGATTTGTGCAAGAAATTCCAGATCGCCTCGGTGGAACATATTACGGCGCTGGTGGCCCTGTACCGGCCCGGTCCGATGGACCTGATTCCGGAATTCATCAAACGCCGGCACGGCGAGGTGAAGGTGGAATACGAGCATCCGTTGCTGGAGCCGATTGCCAAGGAGACTTACGGCATTCTCATCTACCAGGAACAGGTGATGCAGGCGGCGCAGTTGCTGGGCGGCTACACGCTGGGCGGCGCGGATTTGCTGCGGCGCGCGATGGGCAAGAAGAAGGTCGAGGAGATGCAGAAGCATCGCGACATCTTCGTCAAGGGCTGCCACGAGAAGAACAGCATCCCCAAAGCCAAGGCGAACCAGATTTTCGACCTGTTGGAAAAATTCGCGGGGTACGGCTTCAACAAGTCGCACGCCGCCGCCTATGCAGTGGTGGCCTACCAGACGGCCTACCTGAAGGCGAATTACCCGGTGGAGTTCCTGTGCGCCATGATGACCAACGACATGGGCGACACGGCCAAGCTCAGCGAATACATCGCCGAGGCGCGGACCATGGGCATTGAGGTGCTCGCGCCGGATGTCAACGAAAGCCAGGTGTTCTTTGCGCCGGCGCGCACCCGGGCCCGCACCAAAAAGGACGGGGCCGCGGAAAAACAGGTCATTCGCTTCGGCATGGCGGCCATCAAGGGCGTGGGCGAAATCGCGGTGCAGAACATTCTCAAGGCCCGCGGCGAAGGCGCCCCATTCAGCACGCTGGCCGACCTGTGCGAACGCGTGGACAGCCGCACGGTCAACCGCAAGACGCTGGAAGCGCTCATCAAATCCGGCGCCTGCGACTGCTTTGGGGAAACCCGCGCCACCCTGTTTGCGCAAATTGACCGCACCCTGGCCCGCGCCGCCAGCATCATCGCCGACCGGCAGAGCGGGCAGAGCTCCCTGTTTGGGACGCTGGAGGAAAAAGCCCCCGCCATGCCGGAGAGTGTCAGCGGCCTGCCTGAATGGCCGCAGCACGAATTGCTCGCCCACGAAAAGGAACTGCTCGGGTTCTACGTCACCGGCCATCCGCTGACACCGTTTGCGCCCATCCTGGAAAAGTATTCGCTCGCCAGCACTTCCCAGCTCATGGCCCTGCCCAACCGCAGCCTCACGCGCATCGGCGGCATGATTGCCGCGATCCAAAGCGGCATCTCCAAGAAGAGCGGCAAGGCCTACGCCTTGGTGACCCTGGAAGACCTGGAAGGCTCGGTGCAGGTGCTGTGCGTAAATGAGAATTACGACAAATACCGCGAACTGCTGGTGCAAAACCGCGCCCTGCTCGTTATCGGCGAGGTGAACACCGGTGAAGACCGGCCGAAAATATTTCCGCAGGAAATCATGCCGCTGGAGGATGCGCCGAAGAAATTCACCAAGCAGGTGCATTTCCGGCTGAACACCGCCCATCTGCAACCGGGCGACCTGGACTCCCTGGCGGAACTCACCACCGCCCACCGCGGCCGGTGTCCCCTGTTTCTGTGCTTCACCCGCCCCACCGGGGAGGTGATTTTTGTGGAAGCGCACGACCGTTACTTCGTGCTGCCCTCGCGGGAACTGCAGCAGGCGGTGGATGAGCGTTTCGGGGCGCAGACCTATTATGTGAAGGTGGACACCACCCTGCCCGAGCGCCAGCAACGCCGCTGGGAACGCCGTCCCGAGAACGGTGCGGCGGCGGAATAGTTCCGGACGTCATTAATCAACGACAAGGCTCTTGCCAAGGCGGGACACTTTCTCTAATTTTGCCCGAACTCGCGATTACCCATGAAAAATTCAATCCGCTTCAAACTCTTCCTCATGATGGTTCTGGAATTTTTCATCTGGGGCGCGTGGTTGCCGCTGATTTTCAGCTACCTGCCCAGCCTCGGCTTTACGCCGAGCCAGCAGTCCTGGATCCTGAACGCCTTTCCCATTGCTGCCATCGCGGGCATCTTCTTCAGCAACCAGTTTGCCGACCGTACTTTTGCGGCGGAAAAATTCCTCGCCTTCAGCCATCTGATCGGCGGCCTGGCCATGTTGGGACTGGGGTTCACCCGGGAATTCTGGCCGTTCTGCATCCTGATGTACGTACACTGCCTGCTGTATGTGCCCACTATTTCCATTACCAACCAGATTGCCTTTGCACACATCAAGGATTCCAAGGATTTTGGGCTCGTCCGCATGGGCGGCACCCTGGGCTGGATTCTGGCAGCTTGGCCCTTCACTTTCATCTTGGTGGACTGGGCGAAAGTCCATGCCGCCAACCCCCAGGGCATCGTGGCTTGGATTGGCACGGTGCTGGGCTCCGGCCTGACCGGTGATGCCCTGCAAAAAGCCACCGTATGGACATACATCGTGGCGGGAGTGGCTTCCCTGTTGCTCGCCGCCTTGAGCATGGTGCTGCCACACACTCCGCCCAAAAAATCCGGCTCGGGGGGCGCGGAAAAACTGGCCTGGGCCGAGGCGTTCAAGCTCCTCCTCCACCCCTACGTGCTCATCCTCTGGCTCGTTACCGGGGTGGATGCCTTCGTGCATAACTGCTATTTCAACTGGGCCGGCTCCTTCCTCGGCGCCTCGGCCGAACAGGGCGGCGTCGGTATCCCCGGCAACTGGATCATGCCCATCATGAGTGTCGGTCAGATTGCGGAAATCCTCACCATGCTCGTCCTCGGCGCCACGCTCAAGCGCCTGGGCTATCGGGCTACGATGATCCTCGGCATTATCGCCTATCCGGTTCGGTTTGCGGTGTGGTCCTTCTTCCCGCATAACCAGACCCTGATTATCCTGGTGCAAATTCTCCACGGTATTTGCTACGCCTTCTTCTTTGTGTCGGTGTACATCTTCGCCGAGGAATATTTCCCCAAGGATGTCCGGGCGAGCGCCCAGGGCCTGTTCAATGTCATGATCCTCGGCATTGGCGTGCTGGCCGCCAACAGTCTCTGTCCCGAACTGGCCCAAAAGACCTTTATGAAAGCCGATGGATCGGGCACGGACTTCCACAGCCTATTCCTGGTGCCCCTCATTATCGCCGCCGTCTCGGCCATAGCCCTGGCGTTGTTCTTCCATCCGCCGCCGCAAAAGCCAGCCCCGGCTCCCGCCAAGGCCTAATAGTCTGTTATTTGGCAAAACCGGACGCCAAACTGGGGCGTCCGGTTTATTTTTTGGAGGCAAGTCTTTGACCGGCCCCTTCCGACTTTGCTTTCGACACGCCCCGGCGGTTGGGTTATGCTTCTAATGATGAGCATCAATGCGCATTCTCCCATGAGCGCCGTGCTGGAGGCATTTCCCGGCGCGCAACGGGCGCTGTTCCGCCGGTACCATATCGGCGGCTGCAGCAGTTGCAGTTTTCGTCCGGATGAGACGCTCGCCCAGGTGTGCGAACGCAACGGCGGCCTGAACGTGGCCGAAGTGCTGGCGCACATTGAATCGAGCCACGAACAGGATGCCAAGCTGCTCATCAGCCCCAAGGAACTGGCCGACTGGCGCCGCCAGGATCCCGCGGTGCGCCTGCTGGACATCCGGTCGCGGGAGGAATTTGAGGCGGTGCACATTGACGGCGCGGTGCTGATGTCGCAGGACACCATGCGCGCCATTTTGGGCGACGGCACCAACACGCGCCCGCTGGTGATCGTGGATCACCAGGGCCGGACCGCGCTGGACGCGGCGGCCTATTATCTGGGCCACGGCCTGCAAAACGTGCGCTGCCTGCGCGGGGGCATTGACGCCTGGTCGCAGGAAGTGGACCCCAAGGTGCGCCGTTACAAACTGGGTTAAACATGAATTCTGATCTGGAACAACGCATTCGCGCCGCCCTGGCCAATCCCCAAAACATGGGTGAACTGGCCAACGCCGACGCCGTGGGCACCGTGGGCAATTCCGATTGCGGCGAAATGCTGCGGTTGTGGGTGAAATTCAAGGAGCAGAACGGCAAGAAGGTCATTGACCGCGCCACCTTCCAGTCGTTTGGCTGCGAAACCGCCATTGCCGTGGCAAGCCTGGCCACGGAACTCATCCGCGGCAAGACCGCTGCTGAAGCACTGGCGCTTAAGTCGGAGGAGCTCGCCGGGGAACTCGGCCCGCTGCCGCCCATGAAAATTCATTGTGCCCAGCTCGTCGAGGGCGCCTTGCGTTCGGCCTTGACCCCGGAGGCCGCCGCTTCGACGCCCACTCCCGCCACGGCCAATGCTCCGGCCGCTACGACTTTACTGGACAGTTTTTCCGGCCCCAAGCCGGCCCAGACCAAAATTGTGTTCCTGGACGAGCCCGAATCTCCGGCCGCGACGGGGAACTGAGCCTTGCGGGCCGCTTTTTCCGATTGACCTTTGCCCCAAACAGGCAGTGAATCAAACCAAACCTCAACAGTTCCGGCAGATTATGAATCTGCCAGACCCATCAGAACCCAAATCAAAACCATGAAAACCAAAAACCTGATTCCCGGCGTGCTGCTGAGCACCGCCCTCATTGCATCCCTCGTGGCCGCTTCCGGCTGCAAAAAAGAAACTTCGGAAACGACCTCCACTGAAACCACCACGACCACCACCACGACCGCCATGGATACGGTGAGCAATGCGGTGGTGGACGCCAAGGCCACGGCGGAAAAGACGGCTGCCGATGTCAAGGCTGCCGCCGAAAAAGCTGCCGCCGATGCCAAAGCGGAGGCGGATAAGGTCGCTGCTGACGCCAAGGCCAAGGCCAGTGATGCCGTGACCGCCGCCAGCTCCAAGGCCCAGGAAATCATCGACAAGGCCACCAGCCTCGTCAACGACGGCAAGTACCAGGACGCCCTCACCGCCCTGAAAGCCCTGGCCAACACCCAGTTGACCGACTCGCAGAAACAGGCCGTGGCGGACTTGCAGGACAAAATCCAAAAGGCCATGTCCAGCCTGGGCACCAACACCACGGACGTCGTCAACAAGCTGTTGGGCAAGTAATCCCGGATTCTATCATTCGTTGACCGGCTGGTTTGCCTAAACCAGCCGGTTTCTTTTTTGGGGGGCACAACAAAAAAAACCGGAGCCGCACTGACGGCTCCGGCTGGAGAATTCGGGGTTGAATTATTCGCGGCCGGCGGCGGCGATGAACGGCTTCAATTCCTGCATCAGCGTGGCAAAATGGTTGAGCGAAAGCTGCTGCGCCCCGTCGCTCCACGCCTCGGCGGGATTGGGATGCACCTCAATGAGCAGGGCGTCGCAGCCCATGGCCACCGCGCCCTTGCACATGGACATCACCAAATCCGCCCGACCTGCGCCCTGACTGGGATCAATCACGATGGGCGAGTGCGCCTCCTGCTTGATGATGGGAATGGTGGACAGGTCCAGCGTGTTGCGGGTGTAGGTTTCGAAGGTGCGGATGCCGCGTTCGCAAAACAGGAGGTTGGGATTCTCGTTGGCGAGCACATATTCGCCGGCGAGCAGCCATTCCTGGATGCGCATGGAAAGGCCGCGCTTGAGCAGCACCGGCTTGCCGGTCTTGGCGGCGGCAATGAGCAACTGGAAGTTCTGCGCGTTGCGGGCGCCGATTTGCAGGATGTCCGCATATTCGGCCACCAGGTCGGCGTGATTCTCAGACAGCAGCTCGGTGATGACGGGCAGGCCGGTTTCCTTGCGGGCCTTGGCCAGCAATTTCAGCCCTTTTTCACCCAGTCCTTGAAATTCATAGGGCGAAGTGCGCGGTTTGAACGCTCCGCCGCGCAACATCGTGGCGCCGGCCTTGGCCACGGCCACGGCGGTGGTGAGCAGTTGCTTCTCCCCTTCCACCGAGCACGGTCCGGCCATGACATGAAACTTGTTGCCGCCAATAACAACGTGTTTGCCCACCTTTACGGTGGAATTGGCCGGGTGGGCCTCGCGGCTGACGAGCTTGTACTTCTTCTGAATCGGCAGCACGCTTTCAACGCTCTTGGGAAACGTGTTGGCCAGCGTTTCCAGGGACGTGTGCGTCAGTTCATCGCCGATGGCCCCAATCACGGTCCGGGCCACACCCCGCATGATGTGCGGGCGGTAACCCAAGCGGCGGATTTCCTGGATGACCTCCGTTTCGGCTTTCTTCGAGATTTTCGGTTTCAGAACGATAATCATAATCGTCCGGCTAGTTTGGCGGGGGGCGGGCCAAAAAGCAATCTTGCCCTGTTACCCGGGCGTCGCGCTTGACCGCCCCCCGCACGGTGGCATACCATCCCCTTGATTCGCATGAGAATTCATCGCATGACCGCCCTCCTCGCCGGGGTACTGACCCTGCTGGCCCTTACGGTCCACGCCGAACTCGCGAACGGAGTCAAAGCCATTGTCGGCGATAAAGTTATCACCTACCAGGAGGTGGAACAGGCGGCCAAACACTCATTGGTGCTGCTCCAGCAGCGTTATGCCAGCCAACCCGACGTTTACCAGAAGAAGGCCATGGATGTCCTGAGTGATGCCTTGGAAGGCCTGGTGCGGCGGCAGTTGGTGTTGCAGGAATTCAAGGCCTCCGGCTTCACCCTGCCGGAAAATCTCCTGGATCAGGCGGTGCAGGATCGGATCCGCCAACAATTTGGCGACCGCGTCACCCTCACCAAAAGCCTTCAGGAAGAACACACCACCTTCGAAGCCTGGCGGCAGCAGATCAAGGAGCAGTACATCTATGAAGCCATGATGCACAAGTACGTGAACTCCGCCGTCATCATGTCGCCCTACAAGATCGAAGCCTACTACAAGGCCCATCAGGATGATTTCAAGGTGGAGGACCAAATTCACCTGCGCATGATCGTGCTGGACAGCACCGCCGCCGACACGCTGGAAGCCCGCCAAAAACTGGGCACGGAACTGTTGGGCAAGCTCAAGGAAGGCGCCAAATTTGACGAACTCGCCTCCATTTACTCCACCGGTTCCCAGCGCAAACAGGGCGGTGACTGGGGCTGGGTGGAACGCTCCGTCCTCCGCAAGGAACTGGCCGATGTGGCTTTCGCCCTCAAGGCCGGTGAATACAGCGATGTCATCACCGTCGGCGAGGTTTGCTATGTGATGCAGGTGGTGGAAACCCGGCCCGCCCACGTGAAACCGCTGGCGGATGTCCGCGACGATATTGAGAACACCCTCCTCGGCCAGGAAAGCCAACGCGTGGGCGAGGAATGGATTGCCAGCCTGAAGAAAAAAATCTTCGTGCGCTACTTTTAACCGGAGCGGAACACCGGCGGGCATGCCCGTTTGCCGGCGCCGCCCCTGACCTGTCAAAGCAATGAAAGGTTTGATTGGTATTTCCCTGGGTGACGTGTCCGGCATTGGCCCGGAAGTCACGCTCAAGATGCTGGCCGAGGAAGCCGTCGCGCCCGACTCCACCCGCTACCTCATTATCGGCGACATTGCCCGGCTGCGGCAGCTCAACCAATACCTCGGCCTGTACCTGCCCCTGAAGGACTACACCCCCGACCTGGGCACAGACCGCTTCTTCGTGGTCAATCCCTTGAAGGAAGCGCTGCCGCCCGGTCTCCCCGCCGGCGCGCCCGCCACCGCCCATGCCGCCATGGCCTGGCTGCAGGATGGCGCCCAGCGCTGCTTGCGCGGCGAAATTGACGCCCTGGTCACCGCCCCCGTGAACAAGGAGGCCATCATCCGCGCCGGCTACACCAGCTTCGTGGGCCAGACAGAATTGCTCTCGGAAATCGCCGGCACCCAGCGCACCGCCATGATGTTGCTGGGACACGACGACCGCGGCCGCTGGTTGCGCGTGGCCCTGGCCACCATCCACGTGCCACTGCGGCAGGTAGCCGACCATCTGCGCGCGGAAGCCATCACCCAGGTGATCGAACTGGCCGCGCAGGCCTGCCGCGACCTGCGCCTGTCCCGCGCCCGCATTGGCGTTTGCGGCCTGAACCCCCACGCCGGCGAAGGCGGCAAGATCGGCGATGAAGAAATCAAGATCATCACCCCCGCCATCCAGGCCGCGCAACGCCTGAAGATTGACGCCCATGGCCCGGTGCCCGCCGACGCCCTGTTTTATCAGGTGTACCACCACGGCGAATACGACGCTGTGGTGGCCATGTACCACGATCAGGGCCTGGCCCCGTTAAAAATGATTGGCTTCGAAAACGGGGTCAACTGGACCCTCGGCCTGCCGTTCGTCCGCACCTCGCCCGATCACGGCACCGCCTATGACATTGCCGGCAAAGGCCTTGCCAACCCCTCCAGCATGGTTTCCGCGGTCCGGCTCGCCCGGCAATTAACGCAATAAATGCTGGTAACCTTTTAGGTGATTTTGGCTTATCAGATAAGCTATTGACAAAGGGCTGGGCAGTAATAATGTTTAATCATTCGGGCGGCAGCACGTTTCTTCAGCGGGGTTCCCCACCCCCACCTCCGTGGCGTCTGCCACCCGAATTTTTTGACTTCAACATTGACGTCCCCGGCAGGTTTCTCTAGTGTTGCCGCCCCATGTGCGGGGGCGTAGCTCAATTGGTTAGAGCGCTGCCCTGTCACGGCAGAGGTTACGGGTTCGAGCCCCGCCGCTCCCGCCATTTTTTCCGGAAATTTTCTCTCCTTCCATTTTCATTCGCCCCAACTGTAATGTCCGTTTCAGCGCAACGACTGATTGAGTGTCTCAGGCTGATGGCCTTCAAATCGGGCCGGAATCAGCGATTTGCCCTGCCCCGCAAGGCGAAGGAAGCTTGGCTCCGCGCGGCGCACGGAATGTTTCCGGCATTTCACATTCGCCCCCGGCTTCCCGCTTGACACCTCCGGGAGGGCGGCGCACGTTGCTTTTGGAGAGGAGGAAGAATTGCAATGGCACAGAAATCAACCAAACAGAAAGTTACTTTTAGTCTGCTCGCTCCCACGGCCAAATCCGTGGCGGTGGCGGCGGAATTCACCAACTGGGACGCGGCCCCGGTCGCTCTCAAACGCCTCAAAAGCGGCCTGTGGAAGGGCACCGTTTCGCTGGATCCCGGCCACTATGAATACCGTTTCCTCGTGGACGGCCAGTGGCACGACGACCCCAACTGTTCCCACCGCAATTGGAACCGGTTTGGCGTCCAGAACTGCGTCTGCGAAGTGGCCCAAGCCGCCTGACCGCGCCGGTCAGGCGTCCCGCCTAGCCCAAATTAACTGCAAGCCGACCCCGAAATGAAAATCACCCGGCCTGACGACCGGGTGAAAGCCAGGTGTTGTTTGTTTCCAGCTCAGGGAAGGGCGGACTGACTTTTCGACCGACTTACCACTGTAGCTCGGTCAAGCGCCGCGCGACCTCTTCGGCATTGGCGCGGCTGTTGAAGGCGCTGATCCGGAAAAAGCCTTCGCCCTTGGAGCCGAAACCGCTGCCGGGCGTGATGACCACGTTGGCGCCATTCAAAATCTTGTCAAACGCCTGCCAGCTCGTCACGCCTTGGGGTGTGCGCACCCAGATGTACGGGGCGTTGACGCCGCCGAATACTTTCAGCCCGGCCTTCTTGGCGCCCTTCCGGAGCACCTCGGCATTGCCGAGATAATGCGCGATGAGCGCCGCCACCTGGGTTTTGCCCTCAGGGGAATAAACGGCCTCCGCTCCGCGCTGCACCACATAGCTCACGCCATTGAATTTGGTGGTCATGCGCCGCAGCCAGAGCGGATGCAGCGGCTTGAATTCGCCGTCCGCCGCCTGGGCCAGCAGCGTCTTGGGCACTACGGTAAACGCACACCGTGTGCCGGTGAACCCGCCATTCTTGGAGAAACTGCGGAACTCGATGGCGCATTCCCGCGCCCCGGGAATTTCGTAAATGGAATGCGGCAGCGTGGGGTCGGTGATGTACGCCTCGTACGCGGCGTCAAACAGGATCACCGCCTTGTGTTCCAACGCGTACTTCACCCAAGCCTCCAACTGTTCGCGCGTGGCGGCCGCGCCGGTGGGGTTGTTGGGCGAGCACAGGTAAATCAAATCCACATGCTTCTTGGGCGGTTCGGGGATGAATCCATTGCCCGGGCGGCAGGGCAAGTAAACCAGCTTGCCGTAGGCGCCCGCTTCGTTGGCGGGGCCGGTGTGGCCAGCCATCACGTTGGTGTCCACATAAACGGGATACACGGGATCGCTGATGGCGATTTTGTTCTTCGCGCCGAAGATATCGAGAATGTTGCCGCAATCGCATTTGGAGCCGTCGCTGACAAAAATTTCGTCGTCGGCCACGTCCAGTCCCCGGTTGCGGAAATCATTCTGGGCGATGGCGGCGCGGAGCCATTCGTAACCCTGCTCCGGCCCATAGCCCTTGAAAGATTCGCGGGTGGCCATCTCGTCCACCGCCCGGTGCATGGCGGCGACGACGGCGGGCGGCAACGGTTCGGTGACATCGCCGATGCCGCAGCGGATGAGTCGGGCGGCGGCGGCGGGATTGGCCTCGCAAAAGGCCTTCACCCGCCGGCCAATTTCGGGGAACAGGTAACCGGCCTTCAGTTTCAAAAAATTATCATTCAGCAATGCCATAGTCGGCAGAACCTAGCGGAAAGCCGCCGGCCAATCAAGACGGAGCGCAAGGTGGGCTGGATAAATGAACTTGTGAATCAAGGTCCAATAATGCCGGACGTGGCACGGGCGTGCTAAAGCAATATCCCGGCAATGCATGCCGTCAGGTAGGTGGCGAGCAGGCCGCCGATCATGGCGCGTACGCCCAGACGGGCCATGTCGGCCCGGCGCTCGGGCGCGAGCGACCCGATGCCGCCCACCTGGATGGCCACGCTGGCCACGTTGGCAAAGCCGCACAGCGCGTAGGTGGCGATGGTGTAGCTGCGCGCATCCACGGTGGCGTGATTGAGCGCGGTGTAGCCGATGAATTCGCTCAGCACAATCCGCTGGCCCAGCACGCTGCCGATGCTCGCGCAATCGTGCGCGGGTACGCCCATGAGCCACGCGAACGGCGCGTTGAGCCAGCCCAGGATTGCCTGCAAGGTCACCGGCGTGGCCACGCCCAGACGCTGCTGCGGCCAGCTCAAAACAAAGTTGAGCAGCGCTACCAGAGCAATGAAGGCGATGAGCATGGCAATGACGTTGATCGAAAGCATCATGCCGTCGCTCGCACCGCGGCAAAGCGCATCCACACTGTTCACCGTGGTGCGCGGTGGGTCTTTCACGCCGCTGCCGGCAGTTTCGCTGACTTCGGTTTCGGGCAGCAGAATTTTGGAGATGAGCAGTGCGGCAGGCGCATTCAGCACGGATGCGGTGAGCAGATGTCCCGCCACCTCGGGATGCCCGGCCTGCGCGCCAAACGCGGAATAGACGGCCGCCACCCCGCCGGCAATGGTGGCCATGCCGCCGACCATCATGCACAGCAGTTCGCTGCGGGTCATGCGCGGGATGTAGGGTTTGATGAGCAGGGGCGCCTCGGTCTGGCCCATGAAAATATTGGCAGCGGCAGACAAAGTTTCCGCGCCACTGGTACGCATGGCGCGGCGCATCACCCACGCCATGGCATGCACCACACGCTGGAGCAGTCCCCAGTGATAGAACAGCGAGGACAGCATGGCCACCACGATGATGGTGCCGAGAATCATTATGCCCAGCACCAGGCTGTTCTGCGCGCCGAAGGCCTGGCCGAGCGCGGCCTTGCTGGCGAGCGGGCCAAAGACAAACTGGCAGCCTTCCATGGCGAAGTCCGCCAGCTTGCGGATGCCGGCACCCGTGAGGTCGAACACGACGCGGCCGGGGGCCGTTTTAAGAATCAACAGGGCAAAGGAAAATTGCAGCACCAGGCCCCAAAGCACGGTACGCCAGGGGAAAAGTTTGCGGTGGGACGACAGCCCCCAGGCCGTGGCGAGAAACACCACCAGCCCCAGGAGGCTGATCAGTCGGGATTCGATCATGGGCGGCTAACCGCCGAACAACGAGTAGGGCCGTACGGCATCGCCGCCCAGGCCAAACCGGGGCAGCGCCTTGAGCGAGAAGGTAACGGCCACGGTGTAATCGGTGGGCTGCCCGGTATTTTCCGAGACCCGGAAGGTGAGGGCGGTGGTCCAGCTCCGCAGGTCGCGGTAGAGGCTGTAATATTGTTCCTGCAACTGGCCGTTGCGGGCCTCAAAGTTGTGCCCGAACTGCACGCCCCAGTTTTCATTCAGGCGGAAGAAGAAGCGGCTGGTGATGAGATTGTTTCCCGTGCCGAGCAGCGGGTCGTCATGCACGTAAAAATGCCCGAGACTCCAACTCCACACGTTGTTGGGCTGGAGAGTGACGGTGTGGTAGGCCAACCGGAAATTATTATCGGCCAGATTGTAGCGCGTTTGCGATTCAAACTGCAGCCACGACCGCGGGGTGAATATGAGGTCGGAATAAATATCGGAAAACGAGGTCAGCCCGGGCTGGTCGGAGGAACGGTGCAGGCGCCAGTCGGTGAAGACGGACCAGTCCAGGAAATTCACGATCTGGCCGTCGCGTTTGGTCTGGAGTTGGTTCCGCAGGCCGAAGCGCAGGACATTCTGGCTGTCGATGGAGTCCACCGAATTCATCTCGGGGAAATCATTGGGCAGCATCCGCAAGCTCGGCAGGGTGGAATCAAATTGCGGCACGTACGAAGGCAAATGATTGGGCGCGGGAACGAAGAGGTAATCCAGCGAGGGTTCGAGGATGTGGCGGACGCCGTTCAGTTCCAGCAAATGATTGCGTACGCCGGCCCAGGTCTGCGCCGCCTTGAAGGAAACCCGCAGGCCGGTATCGAACACGCCCCGATAGGCTTCGGCATTGGTGGCGCCCGGACCGGAGGCTTCGCTGTAATAGGTGAACCGGCCGCCCGCGTGCGGCGTGACATTGAGCCAGTTGAAGAACGTGTAGGGCAGCAGCAACTGATGATAAGTGTCGGCCCGCAGGGCGGCATAATCGTTGCCCAGGGGGATGCTGTTGCTCACGGCGAACAGCCGTTGCAGGTAAGCCACGGAACTCTCGCTCTCATAATACACCGGGGTATTGCCGAGTTGCTGGCGGTAACCGGTGAGCCGCACCTCCGGCAACCGCTCCACCGTTTCCAGAAAATTATCCAAGCGGGGCTGGGCCACGGCATCGAGGCTGAAGTTGGACCAGAATTTGTTCACTTCCACGTAGGTGGAAGGCTGGACGTTTTCATTGTATTCGCCTTCAAAGAAATCGCGCAGCAAAAGGGGGTCGCTCTGATAGCGGACCTGCGAACGGATGGTGAGGTTGGTGGCGGGGTTGGCCCAATAGGAAAAAGCCACCCGTTCCCGGTTATGCGGCACCTTCACGCCGTTCGCATTCTTCTCCGGGGTCTGGTCGTACAGATAATAGTAACGCAACGTGCCATCGCCCCAAGGGCCGAGGTGATAATTGAAATCCGGCCCCAAGGCCACGCCCCGCCGGGAACGCGCATCAAAATGCAGCGTGCCGTCCAGGTAATCGTTCCAATACCAGTCGTAGCGGGTCAGCAGGAACGCGCCAAAACGGCTGCGATAGCCGGGTTTGAAGTTAAAGTTGTTGGCGTGCTCGCCGAGGTTGCGCTTGTAATAGGGGAAATAAAAGACCGGCACGCCATCCAAAATCAACGTGGCGCCATGGGCTTCCACATATTTGCCGGGGACAACGGTGATTTCCCGGGCGCGAATCAGGAACGCGGGGTCGGCCACGTCGTCCGTGGTAATGATGGCATTGGTGGCGGAATAGAGCCGGTTGCTGACGCTGAAATTGCCGCTCAAGCCGGCCCCGCCCACAAAGACCGGGGGCTTGCCGGAACGATACTGCTCGGCCTGCATTTGCTTGGTGAAGAAGTTATAATCAATATGCTCCCCCACCCATAATTGATCGTCCCTTTGGATCCGCACATGCCCGTCCGCCTGGGCTTGGCCCTGCTTCTGGTTGAAGGTAACGGAGTCCGCCGTCAATTCCGTGCCCTCAAATGAAATATACACGCCGTTGGTCCCGACCAGGGTGCCGGTGTTGAGGTCGTAAGCGAAGTCCTCGCCACCGGAGAGGGATTTGATAACCCATTTTTGTTCCTGGGCCGGAACCGTGGCCGCGCCAAGCAGGAGCAGGAGGAAACCGGTGATGATGGCCGGGTGTCGCATTCGTAGTGCGGAGGCTAATCCATTCAAAGCGTGCCTGCCAAGTGAGATTTGCTCGTTTCAGGAAATCGTTTTGGAGTTGGCACATGAACTGCGTTCATTCTGGTGCAGCCAAAAAAACCGGATATGAAAACCAAAACCAACAAACTCCTCCAGGACGTCCGGGAGTGGAACTATTTCCCCCAGCGCGCGATTTTAACCAAGCCCAGCGCCCTTTATTTGATGCGGCTGCGGGCACAACTGACCGACCGACCGGGTCTTTCCCGTCGCCAGTCCATCCCTGTGACCTTCAAGGGTGGGGAAAAATTTCACGCAGAGCCGGTGAAAATCACGCACCTCTGAGCTTTCATACATCTTTGCTGCGGTTCGGGCCGGAATCTATTGCTGTTGGTTCCGGCCCGATTTTTTTATGGCTGCGCCGGCGCTTCCGGCGGCAATAGCACCGGCATGGACGACTCAAACACCACGGAATCGTACCCCAATTGATGGAACAGCCCGGCCAATTGGGTTTTGGCCCGATCATCCGCGTCTTTGAGGATGCCGTTGTGCCGGGCGGCGCGTTCAATATCCGCCAATGCCTCCTGGCGGGCAGTGGTTTCCAAAGTCTTGTCAAAGGACCGGATGATGCCGGTAGTACGTTCGATTACCTGGGTCTGCTTTTCATCCAAATAGGCATCAATGATTTGGGCTGGCGGCAGCACAATCACCACCTTCTTGCCTGAGATACGAATGTCATTCGGCTGCATGCGTTTGAGGTCCACCCCCGCCTTCACCACGCCATGCGCGAGCAAAAGCACCCGGCTGGTGCCCAGCCATTCGGACCATTTCACATCCTCCAAGACCTCAGTCTTCTCCAGGACATACTTGACCGTTACCAGTTCGGACAGGGTCTGCACCTGTTGTAGCAGTATGGCTGTGGGATAAGTTTTGGAATGTGCCCCTCCCCGCGGCATTTGCCAACCCAACCAGAATCCCAGCAGGAAAACCGCCAGCAGGAAGAATAAGATCAGGATTATCCGCAGCCGTTTCACACCTGCACAGTAACCTTTTTCTCCGTGAAGAAAAGGCCAGTGTTGGCGGAAATTTCCACCAAGCCTGCCGCCACTTTCCGCTTTGCGTTTTGGGCTTTGAAACTAGAATCAGCCCGTGAACTTGCAATCCATTGGCCAGTTTCCCGTCGTCCGTCCCCGCCGGTTGCGGCAATCCGCCGCGCTCCGCCGGCTCGTTTGTGAGACCCAACTTGCGGCCGGGCAGCTCGTCCTGCCGCTGTTTGTCCGCAGTGGTCGCAAACTCCGCACCCCCGTCTCCGCCATGCCCGGGGTGTTCCAGCTTTCGCCCGATGAATTGCTGCGCGAGGCCACCCGCGCCCAGGAAGCCGGCGTCCCGGCGGTATTGCTCTTCGGCATTCCCGACAAGAAGGACAACCGCGCCTCCGGGGCCTATGCCAAGAACGGCATCGTCCAACAGGCCGTGCGCCTGCTGAAAAAGGAACTCCCCGGGCTGTTGGTCATCACCGATGTCTGCCTGTGCGAATACATGGCCCATGGCCATTGCGGCATTGTAGAGCACGGCAAGGCCGGCACCAAAATCCTGAACGACCCCACGCTCGAATTGCTGGCCCGCAGCGCGGTCAGCCATGCCGAGGCCGGGGCGGATATCGTGGCGCCGAGCGACATGATGGATGGCCGCGTGCGCGCCATCCGCAGTGCCTTGGACCAAAAAGGCTTCACCGACACGCCCATCTTGTCATATGCCGCCAAGTTTGCCTCCGCCTTTTACGGGCCATTCCGCGAGGCCGCCGAGTCCGCGCCCAAGTACGGCGACCGGCGCAGCTACCAGATGGATGCCGCCAACGGCAACGAAGCCCTGCGTGAAGTGGCCCTGGACATCCAGGAAGGCGCGGACATGGTGATGGTCAAGCCCGCGCTGGCTTACCTGGACATCATCCGCCGGGTGAAGACCGAGTTTGGCCTGCCCACCGCAGCCTATGCCGTCAGCGGCGAGCACGCCATGATCAAGGCAGCGGCGGCCAATGGTTGGATTGATGAACGGGCCGTCACCTTGGAAAGCCTGCTCGCCATGCGCCGGGCGGGTGCGGACATTCTGATTACCTACGCCGCCGTGGAAGTGGCCGGATGGCTGAAAACGCCGTAAAAGCCTTAAGAGTGTTAAAAGCCAGCCGCCGGGCGCCGGACCGACCCCTTAAAAAAGGTTAAAATTACTTGGCCTGCTTGAAGGCGTAGATCAGGCCGCCGATGATGACGACCGCCAGGATAATCCCACCAATGAGAAAGTAGGTATTGACCTTGTTGGTCTTTTTGGAAAAGACCTTGGTATCCACGGCACGCGGGCCCTGCTCCAGTTCGTTCAACTTCACCCCGCCGGCGCCGCGCGGCATGACCATGGTCTGGTCCACCGGTTTCTTGCTGGCGCTGGTATCGCCGGATTCGAGCCGCATCTGCACCTGGCCCAACCGCAGCACCTGGCCGGGTTTCAACACCGCTTCGCCGGAAATCTGATTGCCCTCAATGAACGTGCCGTT
Organism: Dongiaceae bacterium; assembly: GCA_035492855.1. Lineage (GTDB taxonomy): Bacteria > Verrucomicrobiota > Verrucomicrobiia > Limisphaerales > JAFMIX01 > JAFMIX01. The sequence continues at coordinate 19,323 of DATJIU010000262.1, forward strand.
GGTGGAATTGAGATCCTTGATCACCACCTCGCTGCCCCGCAGCAAAACCTCGCAGTGATGGCTGGAAACTGAAGATTCAGCAATGGGAAACGTATTGTCATCGACGCGACCAATTGTGGTCTTCTCGGCGATTAACTCATGTGAACGACCGGTTAAACCTTCACTGAGTAAGACAAGTTTTACCATAATGCTTTGTTGACTGGTCCGATTATCTCCGTGAGCCGGTTCAAGTCAAACGGAAATCCACATAAAGTGCCAATCCGCCGGGCGATGCCACATCAGCCCCGCCGCGAAATCAACTCGCGAAACTCCGCAAACAACGGCGTCGAATCATGCGGCCCCGGCGACGCCTCCGGATGATACTGCACGCAAAAGATCGGCTTCGTCTTGTGCCGCAGCCCTTCCACCGTCTGGTCGTTCAGGTTGAGGCGGTTCACCGCCACTTCCGCCGGCAATGACGCCGGATCCACCGCAAAACCGTGATTTTGCGACGTAATTTCCACCTTGCCCGACTCCAAATCCTTCACCGGCTGGTTGCCGCCGCGATGGCCAAACTTGAGCTTGAACGTTTTTCCACCCAGCGCCTGACCGAGAATCTGATGACCCAGGCAAATCCCAAAAATCGGCAGCCCGGTCTGGATCAAATCCTTCACCGCGCCCACCGCATAACCCAGCGCCGAAGGATCGCCCGGACCGTTGGAAAGAAAAATGCCGGCGGGTTTGTACGCCAGCGCGTCCGCCGCGGTGGCCGTGGCCGGCAACACCTGCACCGCAAAACCATGCTGCCGCAACCGGCGCAAAATGTTGTACTTCATCCCGTAATCAAACGCCACGATGGGAATATCCGCCGGGGGCAACGGCTTGCGGATTTCGCGGGGAAAATCGCTCTTGATCCCCCGCACCAGGTCAAACGCCGCGCTTTGCTCATCCTTCTCATCCCAGCGGAACGCTTTCGGATGCGTGACCTCCTTCACATAATCCACGCCCTCCAGCCCCGGCCATTCCTTGGCCCGGCGGATGGCTTCCTCGGCTGAAATATCCTCCGTGGTGATGAACCCGTTCAACGCGCCCCGCACCCGCAGCTTCTTCGTCAGCGCGCGCGTATCAATGCCCTGAATGCCCGGGATGCCGTTCTGCTCCAGATACTGCGCCAGCGTGGCATCCGAGCGCCAGTTGCTGACCACCGGGGAGAGTTCGCGCACCACAAAACCCGCCACATGCGGCCGCCACGATTCCACGTCCTGCAAATTCACCCCGTAATTGCCGATGAGCGGATACGTCATCGTCACAATCTGCCCCTTGTAGGACGGGTCGGTGAGAATCTCCTGGTAACCGGTCATGGAGGTATTGAAACAAACCTCCCCGCAGGCCGAGGCGCGGGAGCCAAAACCTCTGCCATGAAACACCGAACCGTCTTCGAGGGCCAGAATCGCTTTCATTTCAGGTAACCAAACCGGGTCATGCTAGGGGGCGCGGCCCCCCGTTTCAAGTTTGAATCCGGCAATCACCGGAGGTTTTTGCGGGCGCGCGCGAAATTATCCCCAAAAAGCGGTGAAATCAGTTCTCCCCCGGCAGCACGCCACCCCATGCAAATTCAAACCGGCCGAGTCTCCGCAGTCAGAACCAATGCAGTTGGGCTGAAAAAGCCCAAAATACGAGAGCCCGGGCTGAAGGCCCGGGAACCAGGCCACCGTCCATTCAAGCCCTGTAAGGGGCGACCTTTTTCCGCCGCAACGCTTCAAATCTCCAACACCCAGCCGCATTCCCGAGGCATGGATTGCTCAAAAAATGGGTCGCCCCTTCAGGGCTCGACCTTTGGCGAACCATTACCCTAGGGCGTTGCCCTAGGCTATCATCTGGCCGGCCTTCAGCCCTCCCGAGAATGGGGTAGAGCCGGCGCTGGCGCGTCGCCCTGACTTTCCGCGCCCATGCCATTCATACTCATTCTCTTAATCGTACTCATAATCATCCCCAACCCCACCGCCAAACTCTGCGCTCCTAATCCAGACCGGGCAGAGAACCAAGCCCCACGCCAAGGACGCAACGGGCACTGCTGGATTGAATCCCGATCCAAAGGGATTGGCCGATTGTAATTCAATCCGCCATCAGAGTTATGCTATATCTTATTCGACTCAACCAGCTCATGGGGAACGATAATGATCGTTGAGGATACAGCAGAAATCGACCAGTACACGGACATTCACAATGCGGCCGCGTGGCGGGTATTTTGGGGCCGGAGCCGTTTCTTGCTGCCGCTTTGGATTCTCGCCGTACTTTTCTGGGTGGAACAGCTCGCTTTGATCGCCTGGAGATTCGGCCGGCCCTGGTCCGACGCAATTCTGCCGACGCTCGTTATAATCGGCATCCCCAGCTTGCCGTTTGCCTTGATCGCCAGCAGCACGTTTCGCCGCAGGGTTTCCCGCCAGCAAGTGGAATTGGATGCGGCGGGAATCAAGACGCTGGGACCAAATCAGATAACCGTACCGTGGGAGCGGGTCGGAGGTCTGACTTTAAATGAAATGCCTGGTGCTCCCGGTATCTGCATTTTTTCGATGGGATACGCCCGCCTTCCCGGGACAACATTTTGGACCCGCCCGCTTCCCGGCACGGGCCAGACGCCGCCCCGCAAGCGCCAAGCACGCGAATTGATGTGGCTGCGCCTGGCGCTGTCCCATCTCGAACAAACCCAGACCTTGCGCACGGGCATTGATGTCTTGCGCGCAAACAACCCATTGATTCCGGAATTG